>CAUJKA010000466.1 GCA_963204965.1 Planctomycetota bacterium
TGGAAGCCGTGCGTTCGTTCATCACGCTTCAACCCGCTTTGATTGACGCCAAGGGGCCTCACGGCTTCTCGCTTCATTTTCACGCTCAAGTCGGCGGGGATCGCTCGTCGGCCGTCCTAGACTACCTTCAGTCTGTCAAGAAAATCGAACTGCGACCCAATCCGTTTGCTAAGCCCAAGGCTAAGGAATAACTTCTAAGGAATAGCAGCAGAAGCTAGCAAAATGGTTTTTGCAATTCGGCACGTTTACTAGCTGCATTCTCGTCGGACTAGGTGTAAGATTTAGTCCGACGAACGGTTTGGTCAGAGCATTGGAGGCGCTGAAGCATGGATGCGATTCTATCAGAGAGCAAGTTTCGAGACTTTGGCGCCGATCTTCTCTATCCCTTCCAACGCACCGGACTGTGCTGTGTGGATGGCGAAACTCCCGAACAACTGCGAGATCAAGTCCGTCGTTTTGTGCCTCGCACTCCCGGCGTGTATGGTATGGTCGACATGCTGGGACGCTTGATCTACGTTGGCAAATCCAAACTGCTGCGCAATCGATTGTTGAGCTACTTTCTGCCGGGCAATGAAGAGGACAAGTCAGGAAGAATTGTTCAATCAACGGTCTCACTGGTTTGGGAGACTCAACCCAGTGAGTTCGCCGCGCTGATTCGCGAACAGTCTCTCATTCGCCAGTTTCTTCCACGCTTCAATGTGCAAGGCATTCCGCGTCGTCAACAATCGATCTTTGTCTGCTTGGGCAAGTCGCCCGCCGAACAATTTTATGTCGCTCGTCGTAGCGATCCGACAGCGCTATATTCGCTTGGACCTATCCAAGGAGCGGGGCGAGCCAATCGAGCTGTCGAAGTTTTGAACCGCTACTATCGACTCCGCGATTGTTCAAGTAAGCAACCTTGTAGCTTCTCGGAACAACTGCAGTTATTCGAAATTGAACTTCGACCGGGTTGCATTCGCTTGGAGATTGGTTCCTGTCTTGGGCCATGTATCTCAGCCTGTTCTCGTAGCGAATATGATCGGCATGTTCAACGTGCGATGGCTTTCCTGTCAGGCCAAGACGATTCGATTGTCGATGATCTGGAGACGTCGATGTATCAACTGGCTCTATCGCGCCAGTTTGAGCAAGCCGCCCGAGTCCGAGAAGACATGCGGTCCGTGAAATGGTTGAGCAATCGAGCTGCGGATGTTGCCAACGCTCGCCAGCGTTACACATTTATCTATCCCGTCGAGGATGTCTCGCGGCCCGAACGGAGTGTCTGGTACCTAATTCGCCGAGGAGTTGTAGAAGGTGCGATTGCAGCGCCAAAAACGCAGGCTCAAGTTCAAGAAACTCGCGAGCTTCTACAGCAATGGTGGACGCATCCCGACCTGGTTGGATCGCAGTTTATGCCTCGACCGGAAACGCTAGCCCTTGTGGCGAGCTGGTTCCGCAATCAGCGCGGCGAACTCAAGCAGACCTTCAGCTTGACCAAGGACGGACAGTTTTCCAGCCAAAGCCTGCAAAAGCTAGGCGGAAGAGTTTGCGCATCTTAGCCTTTCCGAACCAAGCTTGCTCGGCTTGAGTCTCTGCGTGGAAAGTCGTTGTCGCGTGGCTATTGCACGTGCCGATTCTAACAATTGAGTTGGTGCCCCAGTTTGTGGCAATTTCACGTTTGTTACGGAATCTTTCGCAAGATGACACGAGAACGTAGTTACAGAGGCTGGGTGGCAGCTATTTCAATCGCCACTTTTCTCTCGATCACCCTGGTCGTAGCCGAACGCTACTATGGACTGTCGAGCGAAAACTTTATGGCCTTGGCACAACGCGTGACTTCGCAGTTGTCGGGCTCGGGGCAAGGCATCGTTTTAGAGGTCGACGCGGAACTGATAGGTACGAGTCCCGTCTCTCCGAGTCACTCGACCGGGTTGCAGCGTCGTGACGATAGTCCAAACGACGCAGTGAATTTACTACGTCGTCCGCCTGAATTGGCCTCAACGGCCTTTCTCCGCGAGCCGCTATCGTCCGAAGATTTTGTCAGCCTTCCTTTGACGCAGCAAAGTAGCACGCTGGTTTCATTGATGGAGAACATGGACAGCGCACTGGCGAGTCCTATGAACGTCGTGAGCGCTAAGACCGTTATCGCCGACGAAGTCGCTGGGGACCTACGTAGTCAGCGCTTTGAAAGCCTGCGTTCGCCAACCGAGATCGTTGGCAAGATGCCCACGCCTTCGCAACTGTTCGTCGAACTCGACGCACTTCGCTTTGGATCGCGTGGTGCTCCTGCAACCGCAGAAAGCCAACCGAGTCAAATGCCTCGCTATGTGACTGCGCCAGTCATTGATTCAGCAAGCATAGCCGGGGTTGAACAGTGGATCGCACAAATCGAATCCAAAGTAAACACGCTTGTTCAAGAAGTTGGTTTAGAGAATCCATCTAGCCAAGCTCTGTTGACTGAACTTTCCCAATTGAGCGATCAAGGGCGTGTCTTCGGCGAGCAGCTCAAGGATCACGAGTGGGCCGCTTCGATCATTCGTACAAGTTACTCGCTACAACGACGCATCGCTGTTTGGTCTGCCATCCAAGCCAGCCTAGATGGAATGAGTATTGCTTTAGCTGCGCCCAGTACTCGCGATCAAGTGTCTAAGGCAGAATTGGCTGCGGTAGTGAACGAGGTTGATGCCTTCCTCAAGACAGGTAGCGACGCCGATGGATGGAGAAAGTACCTATTAATCGATGACCTGAAGAAGTGGACTAGCGCTCCTCAAGAGCAATGGCGCACAGGTAATCAACTTGCCCGAAGCTTCCTCTCTCGCGTCTATTGGGCTCGTCTGGACGGGCGACAAAAGGAGTTGCTTCAGCAAGAATCGATCAATCGACTGTCCGAATACTTGGCAAGCTGGGGACGTGATCCAGTAGACTATCGCCACTTGTTGATGAGCCTCGAGCAGATTGAACAGAATTCATCCTCGCGATTAGTACACACCGTCGCTGATACGATTCAAGTCTTGCGCAATGCTGAGACTGCACCGCAAAAGCAATTGGCTGAAGTCCTCAACACACACTACCGTAACGCAAACTTGCGATTGACCGTTTCGCAGAGCTTGATTGAACGCTTCCTGCCAGAAAGCCAAGTCGAAATGCGTCCCGTGCGGCAACGCATCCTCGGCGCTGACACCGCAGGCGACAGCGCTGTCCATACTCAATTGGCTGTGAAGTTCCATCCCGATGCTCAAGCTTGGAACGTAGAGCTTGGAGTTCGTGGTGAAGTCGTCAGTTCAACGCAAAGTAGCAAAGGTCCAGCCACTTTCCACAATTCAGGAACGGCAATGGTCAACAGCAGTCGCTTCTTGACCATGAGCCCATTGGGATATCGTTTGTCATCGCAACCCGCTCAAGTCAGCTCGACCGATCAGTTGGAGAAGATGAGCACTGACTTTGATGGATTGCCCGTCGTTGGTGATTTTGTACGTTTGGTTGTTCGCGAACAGTTCAATCAAAAGCGTGGCTTAGCGCGTCGCATTACCGAACGCATCATTGCCCGAGAGACCGATGCAGAAATCGATCGCAAGTTGAGCGAGAGCCTGCAGAAGGCCGAGCACGATTTCAGCGAGCGAATTCTCGGACCATTGCAACGATTGACGTTGGATCCTATGGTTGTTTCGATGAGCACTTCCGAGGATCGCTTAGCCATTCGATACCGTTTGGCTGGTGAAGAGCAACTGAGTGCCTTCACACCTCGACCTCGCGCGCCATCGGAAAGTCTCACTAGTTTTCAATTGCACCAGTCGGTCATTAACAACACGATCGACCGCATGGGTTTGACGGGCAAGGATTGGCGATTGAAAGAGCTCTACCAAAGCTTGGGGCAAGTCTTCCAAGCTCAGTGGGCTCCACCCGAAGACATTCCTGATGACATCACAGTTCGTTTCGCAGATCATCGACCGATCACAGTTGAGATGGTCGATGGCAAGTTGCGATTACAACTTCGCATCGCCAACTTCCATCGCGAAGAAGGCGTGAACATCAGTAACTTCGTCGTTACTTCGACCTACATTCCAATCGCTGATGGACTGAATGCGGGGCTTGTCCATGATCCAGATGGAACGATCGAAATTCAAGCCAAGCACTTGCCGATTCGCGATCGATTGGCCTTACGAGTCATCTTCTCGAAGGTGTTCGTTAGCAAGCCTGAGATTCCGCTGATTTCGGATCAGTGGAGCAAGGACGAGCGAGCGAAGGGCTTGGCCGTATCGCAACTAGAGATTCGCGATGGCTGGCTAGCCGTAGCCATCTCGGAAGCCACCAGCCCGCTCGCCGCAGAAGTTGCCGAACGCGCTCGAAATGCCAAGAACATTAGGTAGTTCAAACTCGTGGTAGGTCAAACTCCTGCCGGGTTTGACCAGAGTGGACCGATGCGAGGTGTTGAACTGTGAAGAGTTGAAGCACCATACTTCGGTCGTACTTTAGCATCTAGTTTGACTTCTGTGGTACGTTGATTGAACTCTCCCGCGCGCAGACTTTACCGTTTAGCGATTGACCTAATTCGCGGGAGAGTCGCGTGGCGAGTAATGCGAGCCATAAGCGGTGAGGGTAAAAATGGGCTCGTCGACGCTTGAGTCTTCGACCCCTACTAGGATTGCGTTTTTGCAATAAATCGCTGTCTTATGGTGATTCAAAACACCGCAGGGTTCTGGCGTACTTTCTGGTCTGCTTCGCTGCCTCCCGCCTCCACTTTCCGTTGATCTAAGATCATTAGGAGAAAATCAGTTTCTTGAATAGACTGGTGGGGCTATTTCTGCTCGCCTAAACTGCTTGATTTAGGCCAATGCCTCTCTACCCCGGAACTTGTTGTGAATCAAACTTCGAAACTTCCCCAGACAATCCTTTTTGGAGTGCTGATACCTGTCGGAATGCTTGCCGTTGGATTTGGTGCCTTTGTGGTCATGGGTAAGCAACTGCCCAAACAAGCGGCAGTCGAAGGCAAGGATACAATCACCAAGCTTCGGAAACTGCCGATTGTCGCAGTGGGTCAGATCGAAAGCTCGGCGGCACTGGCTTCTTTGGACGTGGCTGTTTCTGGAACAGTCGTTCCCTACCGCCAGATTAATCTTGCCGCTGAAATTGCAGGTCTGGTTCGAATCAAGAGTGACAACTGTCAAATTGGACGCTACGTCAACAAAGGCGATATTCTCTTCGAACTGGACTCGACCGATACCGAGCTCGAGATTGAACGCTTGGAGGCGCTGAAAGAGACTGAACTCGCTCAACAACGAGAACTGGACCAGGAGATTTCCAACGCTAAGAAATCGCTTGAGCTGGCTGAAGAAGAATTGGCTCTCAACGAAAAGGAACTGAAGCGATTGGGTTCGTTGGCTAAGGGGTTCGCTAGCGAGAACGAGCTCGATCAATCGCGACGACAACGAGTCACCAGCGCCAATGCGCGGCTGACGATTCAGAACCAACTGCAGATGATGGAGACGAAACGCTCGCGACTGAAGCTGGCAGAGCGACTGGCAGAGGCTCAGTTACAACAAGCGCGAGTCAACCTAGAACGTACTACGGTGGCTTCGCCCATCGACGGCGTCATCGTGACTGAAAGTGTTCAAGCCGATTCGTTCGTTCAACGCGGAGCAACACTGTGCGTGATTGAAGATACACAGCGAGTCGAAGTCAGTTGTAATCTTCGTAGCGATCAACTGCTGTTAGTCTTGGAGCAACGACTTGCCGCGAACAACTCAACTGGCGCTTTGCCGGTGGTCCAAGGGTCGAACTATGAACTTCCCAATACTCCAGTGACCGTATCGTATCGAGTCGCTGGACGTGAAGAGATAAGCTATCAGTGGAAAGGCCATCTCAGTCGTTACGAGGGTGTCGGACTGGACTCGCAAAGTCGAACTGTTCCCGTTCGAGTGCGTGTTGACAATCCACAAGAAGCGATTCGCAATGGAGAAACCGCTAAACTTCAAGGCCCTGGCGGTATAGCCGCTTTGGTTCGAGGCATGTTCGTTGAATGCCAGATCCACACGTCAACACCTCGCGATACCGTGCTGATTCCTAAGCTCGGCTTGAAGCCTGGTAATCAGGTCTGGAAGTTTGTTCGCGATGATGCGCTGGTGGCCAGCGAGGAGAGCGATCCTGAAACTGCCGCGACTGCTTCAGATGGTTCGAAGGGTGAAAGCGGAGATGCTAAAGGTGAGGCGAAAAAAGCAACTAAGAACCTTCAGCTAAGTATTAACCCAGACGAATGGACTGCTGGTCGTGTGGAAGTCATTTCCAACGTCAAGGTCCTAAGCCTAATTCAACATGGACCAAAGCGAGAGGATTACTGGGTGGTCGAAGCCAAAGAGGGACTCACTAGTGGCGACAGCTTGATCGTTTCGCCGCTGGCCAACATCGCGGGAGACGGTTCAGATCTCGTGCGTTATCAATCGACTCTACCAGCCAAAGTCGCTGCGGGAAACAAGGAGTAGGTCATGCAGAGTATCATACGTTGGTCTGTCAAAAACCTCTCGGGAATCAACTTCCTGCTTTTCATCTTGGTCGTAGCGGGCATCTACTCCTTTTTTGCCATGCGCCGAGAGACCTTTCCAGAATTTCAACTGGAAGTCGTCATGGTGACTGTGCCTTATCCCGGCGCAACTCCCGATGAAGTGGAAAGTGGAATTTGCCAAAAGGTCGAAGAATCGGTTCAGTCGATTTCCGGCATCAAGCGCATTACCAGTATTTGCCGCGAAGGCGGCGGTTATACGCTCGCCGAACTTCAGACGGGCGTAGATCCACAGCGGGCGCTTTCCGAGATTCGCTCGGCCGTAGATCGTATCTCTGTCTTCTTTCCTGAGCGCAGTGAAAAGTCGACGGTTGAACAGATCACCTTCCGACTTCCCGCAATCCGAGTGGCTGTGATTGGCCCTGAGGATAACACTACCGACGGACAGTTTAAGCTTCGTTCCTACGCTGAGAACGTTCGCGAACGACTGATCGAACTGCCTTCAGTATCTCAAGCGAACATTTTAAACGCGAAGCCCTATCAGATTGACGTTGAGATCGACGAAGACACGCTGCGAAAGCATGGTCTGACTCTTTCTACAATCGCCAACATTCTTCGACGAGAAAACATCGAACTGCCGAGCGGACAGCTCAAAAGCGACGGCCAAGAGATTCTGCTTCGAGGCAAAAACAAGCGTGACGTGGGCGAAGAGATCGCTAAGTTGCCTGTTCTGACTCAGCCCAATGGTGTGGTCCTTACCGTTGGCGATGTTGGAAAGGTCAAAGATGAATTTGACGACATCAGCGCCATTAGCGAAGTCAACGGACAATCGGCAATTGTGATCGAAATCTCGCGAGCTAGCAGTGAAGATTTGCTCGACATTTCAGATCAAGTGACCAAGTTTGTTGCCGACGCTACTCCGCCACGCGGCTACGATCTGCGGGTCTGGGGTGACGAGAGTGTCGACGTCCGCGACCGAATTCGCATGCTTCGATCCAATGGTCTTCAAGGCGGTATCATCGTTTTCTTGCTCCTGGCTATTTTCCTGGATTTCCGAATTGCCTTCTGGGTTGCCATGGGTATTCCCATCGCCCTGACCGGGGCTGCCCTCGTATTGTTCGCGACTGGTCAGACGCTGAACATGCTTTCGATGTTTGCCTTTTTGATGGCAGTGGGAATTGTAGTCGACGACGGGATTGTGATTGGCGAGAATATTCACGCTCACCGATTGATGGGCAAAGGTATGCTGCAAGCGGCCATCGACGGTGGTTCGGAAGTAATCGGCAGCGTTTACTCTAGCGTAGCCACAACTATCGTAGCCTTCTTGCCTCTATATTTCGTTTCTGGTGTGATGGGCAAGTTCATCGCAGTCATGCCAACTGCAATTGTCGCGATGCTTCTTTTCTCTCTTGCTGAATGTACCTTTGCACTTCCAGGACACTTGAGTCACGAACATGGTGAGCCACGAACGCTGATACAACGAATTGCTGCAGGTTGGAAGCATATCATCGATCTGCTTGCCATGCCTTTTGCTTGGGTTGGTAAGTATGCTGGAGGAGCGCTGGATTGGTTTGCACAAAACGTCTACCCACCCATGCTTCGAATCACGTTGAACTACCCCACGGTTCCAATCGCCGCTGGCATTATGGCAATCGCCATCGCAGTTGGCTTGGTTCGATCCGGCGCGGTGCCCTTCGAATTCTTCCCCGCAACCGACGGAAAGACCATTGTCGGTCAAGTCATTTTCCCAGATGGAACACCTGAGTCCGTCACGATCGAAGCTGCTCGACGAATGGAGAGTGCCGTCCGTCAGGTGAGTGAACGCATCGCCTTGGAAGAAGACACTCTGAAGATTAATAAGACTCCCGAGCCTACCAATGTCGGTGAGACTCGCGGCCCTGTTCGCTTAACATTCTTGCAGATTGGCTCAGCCACCAGCGGTGGCGGTGCTGCCGCCGAGCGTCTGAGCGGCTCGCACGTCGGCCAAGTGCAAGTCGAAATTCACGACGCCACACTCCGCAATCGCACCAGCGACGAAATCATCAACATGTGGCGCGAAGAGGCTGGTGTGTTTCCCGGCGCGGAACGTGTTTCCTATCGCTCGGCCAACATTGGCCCCGGTGGAAAGCCGCTTGAGTTCAAGATCCTCGCTCCGCGTGAAGACGCCAAAGCACTCGAAGAAGCGGTTGAAGCCGCTAAGCTCGCGCTCAAGCAGTTCGCCGGCGTCTACGACATTCAAGACGACAACGCGGCTGGCAAGATTGAGTTCCAGTTCGCCATTAAAGAAAGTGCCAAGTCACTTGGAATCACAGTCACCGATCTCGCGGAAACTGTTCGGAACACCTACTACGGCGCAGAAGTCATGCGACTACAGCGTGGGCGACATGAAGTTAAATTCATGGTTCGTTACCCAGTCGAGCAAAGACGATCGTTGGCTGACTTCCAAGAGATTCGCGTCCGTGGAAGCGATAACATCGAACGACCGATTACTGAAGTCGCTGATATCACAATCGCTCGCGGCTACTCTGAGATTAATCGCGTCAATCAAATGCGTTCGGTCACGGTAACTGCGGATCTGGATACAGCAATCGCCAATGCCGATGTTGTAGCGAAAAGCCTCAAAGCTTCATTGGTGCCCGACTTGCTCGAAAAATTCCCAGCTCTACGATTTTCATGGGAAGGGCAGCAGAAAGAAACGGCTGAATCATTCGGCAGTTTGGCTATTGGATTCCTGTTGGCGATGGCCTGCATGTATCTCTTGCTGGTCTTCGAGTTCAATTCGTACTTGCAGCCGTTGATCGTCTTAGCCATCGTGCCGTTTGGAATTGTCGGCGCGATCTATGGACACGCCTTGCAAGGCTTGCCACTCACGCTCTTCAGTATGTTCGGCATGGTCACTCTCGCAGGCGTGGTCGTGAACGACTCGATCGTTCTGCTAGACTTCATCAATCAATGCACTCGAGGCGGAATGCCTGTTCAAGAGGCTCTGTTGACTTCGGGTGGTCGTAGATTGCGGCCCATTTTCTTGACCAGCGTAACGACAATTGCAGGTCTCGCGCCGATGCTGCTCGAAAAATCGTTCCAGGCTCAAGTCTTGATTCCAATGGCTAACAGTCTTGCTTTTGGTCTGTTAGCATCGACCGTGTTGGTCTTATTCATGGTTCCATTCCTCTTCAAGATCTACGCCAAGGTGGCCTTTACTGAAGCCGAGTATCGCGGAGATTGGAGCGCTGACAGTCAAAGCCCAAGCACCTCCCCGTCCTCCAGCAATCAACCCATCTCGCCTGCGATTAACATGAGCAGTACTTCCTAGAGTAAGTTCTTGAGGTTGTTGGACACGGATTTCACAGACGACACGGCTCTTGGTAATTGTGGTTCCGTGAATAGAAACTTTAGAAAAGCCGCCTCCTCCGTGTATTCCGTGTCCAACAAATTTCTTCTCGTATCTGCGTGCTTTCCTTCAATCCCACAGGCTTGCCCTGTGGTTCGTTAGGTTTTTCGCTAAATTCCAGCAGCTTAAATTGAGCAATTTGATTTTGGATTTGCCTTAGGCAAATCCAGCGAGTGAAATGGTAAAGGCTTTTGCTCTCGGTAGTAAGAAGCCTAAGTTTCCGCAGGGTAAACCTGCGGGATTCTAAAGCCCCTACTTCGCGGCTTCAAGTAAACTGATTACATCTGCGATCTCTTGCTCGCTAAGCAACTCGTGCATGCCGGCGGGCATGATCGATACCTCGCCGGGCCGCTGCTCTTCAATATCGGCAACCGCGACTGTCTCGATCTTGTCGGCACTGACACGAATGGAGATCTCTTTGTCATTTCGAGCAGTCACAATGCCATTGAACACTCGACCATCCAGAGTCAACACTTGGACGGTGTCAAAGCCTTGCTCAATACGTTGGCTTGGATAGAGAATCGCTTCGAGTAGGGCTTCACGAGTTCTCGAGCTGCCAATCTTGCTTAGCTCAGGACCGATCTTGCCACCCCGATAACCCATTTGATGACATGCGCCGCAGTTGGCTTTGCTTGAGTGATAAAGCGTCAAGCCACGAATCGGATCGCCTTCAGGCAAGCGGTCCAGCATTGTCTTTACCGTTTTTTGAACTTGTGGGTCGGCTTGCAGCAGTCCATCGGCGACACTCTTCGCCTTACGACGAACACTATCGCTACGATCGCGATAGAGATTAATCAAGCTGCTAGTGGGAATTGCTTTAGCCGCCTTCAACTGCGCCAACTGGTCTAGCATCGTTGTGTCCAGTCCGTCTTCGCGAAGGGAAGCTACCAGCTCAAGTGCTTGAACCAAGTCGCTCGGCGAGAACTTTGGCGATAGCTTCATCACTTGCTCGGCAGTCTTAGCGTCAATCTTCAATCGCTTGAGGCACTTCCAAATCTCGCTGGTGGACTGCGATTTGCCAATAAAGTCAGCCAAAGCACCTGTAAGCTCTTCGACCAATTGAGGCTCGTTGCACGCGGGTCTAGCGGGCAAGCTCACCAACAGCTGTTTCTTGACCTCAGCTCGTGACTCCTTTGCAACTAGCGCCAAGATAAACTTCACCAAGGGAGCTTGCTCGGCAGTCGCCAGATTGGCACCTTCGATCAACCGGCCAGTTCGTAATGCATCGTCCTGTAGAGCTTTTTCGACCCATGGAAACCATACCGCTGGAATGTGTGTCCCCGTTCGCGTTCGCAGTAGCGATTCCTTCCACTTCCAGCCTGTCTCACCCGTGGCGGATGAAATCGAGTCGGCGATGAACTGTTGCCAAGCTGGTTGATCGCGCCAACCGCTGGCCAAGCGTTCAAACAGCACCGTCGGCTCTTGCTTGGAAAACTCTTCTCTCCATGATTTGCCCAGACTCGCCAGTACTTCGCGAGCCAACTCCGGGCGCTTCACCAATAGGTCCACTGCAGCGTCGACAACTTGAGGATCGTTGGCTGCTTGAGTCAACACCGTGGCGGTGAGATGTTCTTTAGATTCAAGCAGGTCTAAGGTAGTCAAAGCCAATTTGCGTTTGAGAGGATCGGCATGCGTCAAGAACTTAGCCGTTGCTTCGGAGTTCTCAAGTTCGAACAAAGCGTAGCGCAACGAGTGATCGTAGAATCGATCGGCCTCTTCGGTAACACAACCAATCAGCAGTTCGATAGATTCAGCGTCGCCAATCTTGCCTAGAGCTTCGATAGCCACTCGCGCCGTCGCCCAATCCTTGCGCTTCGCGCTGTGCGCGATCAGTCGCTCGAGGGATTTCTTCGCTGCCGTGTAGCGGTAGAGCGACATCAGATGACAGGCAACTTGTTGCAATTGTGGTTGTGCGTTCTCTCCCTCTCGCGAGTCGATTAACTTGGCGACCAACTGCATTCCACGTTCGCTTCCCGCTGCGCCTAAAGCCCACAGAGCGTTCGTACGGGCGTGAATCGGCAATTTGGAATCTTCGACGATCGCACTTAGGTCAGATGTCGCCCAGTCACCTGAGTTGGCGATCTTGATCAGTGCCATCCGAGCTACCCAGGGACGGGTATCGTTAATCAGCTCGGCAGCCTGATTCGGCTTAATGTTCTCCCAGTCGACGGCCTTTTCTGAGCGATGCGATGCATAGGCTTTGTCGGTTTTCTTTAGTCGGTAGATTCCACCCGGCGCCGTGAACTGATCGACTCGCGAAGTGGGACAACACAAGTCATACCAGCCTCCCGTATCGACCACCAACAGGCTTCCATCGGCATCCTCTAACACGTCCGTTGGGTGAAAGTCGACGCGATTGCCAACAACTAGATCGATCGACTTGCTTTGAAACGTGGCCCCTTGAGGCTGCAAAGTCAAGCCGGTGACTTTTTGCAAGTTGAACAGAGCAGCGACTAAAGTTTGTCGACCATCTGGGACTAACTGATCGGATTCTAAGCAGAGCAACCCGCTAGGTGCAGCGGCGCCTAAGTGTGTCATGATGGGCATCAGAGGTCCGGTTCTCACAACGCCTGTTAACGCCGCATGGTCTTTACCGTATGCGCCGCCATATATTGCATGAGCTACCCCATCGCGCTTGCCGTCACCCGGGTGAACCAAGAAAGTGCTGGTGAAGAATCGTTCGCCATTAGGCAGACTGGCCACTTCGACTGGATTGTCCATTCCGCCACTCATCACCGGTTCGATGCGATCCTTCTGATCCGCTGTGATGTTTGAACCCAATTCACGCCGACGATGAATGTGCGCGGCACCATCCGATAGAGTTCGTCCATTGATCATCGCGTGGTTCTGTTTTGCGAACGCGCCTTTGCACCAATAGACCCATCCGTCGCGTCCCAGATAAGGACCGTGCAAGTCGTTAGCACAACCGGTTAGAGTCTGGCCATCAAACCAGACTTGTCGACTCTCACAATAGCCATCGCTGTCGGCATCGGTCAGTTTCCAGATATGCGGCGGCGCGGTGATTAACATATCATTGCCCAAGCACAACACGCCCTCCGTGAACGGCAATTTGTCTGCAGCCAAGATGCGACGATCAAAGACTCCATCACCGTTGTCGTCAACCAACCTTACGATGCGGTGAAGCAGTTGTTCATTGTGCTTTTCGATCGGCTTAGCAACTCCCGCCGACTCAACCACGACCATTCGTCCCTGCGAGTCCCAGTCAGCTACGATTGGCCACTTCACCAGCGACTCATCGGCAACCTTTTCGACCGACATCCCCGGCGCGAGCGAGAATGTTAGCTCGGCGCTCGAGCCCTTCCCTGCCTGTTGAGCATTGCTCGGACTTGGGCAGTGCGACATGCCAATAATGCTCATCGGGATAAGCCAGAGGGATGCCACGGAGCGTATCAATCGGAAAGACATGATCGGCCTGGTTAGCGGGTAAGGTGGAGAGCTTTTGGAGCGGGCGGGTTGGCGAATCGTTCGGTAGAGCGAAACGCCGCTTCCATTGTAAACTACAAGTTGTGCAATGTTACGCGTTGGCTTAAGCTTCTAAGTCGACTTCCCTGCGATTCAAACTTGCTTCCTCACCAGTAGAACGAGCCCTGATCATAGCTACTCAGCCGTCCTTAACCGTTTCTTCAACTTCGCGATCCGAGCTTCAGAGATCCCTGCGTGGCGTGCTGGTTTTCGTCGGAATCATTTGGGCCGTCTGGCTGGTGGATTGGCTGTTCAACTTGCAATTGGATAGCTGGGGAATTGTGCCACGTCGATTGAGCGGCTTAGCGGGTGTACTTTTTTCGCCCTTCCTACATGCAGGGTTCGGTCACCTCCTGAGCAATACAGTTCCTCTCATCGTCCTCTTAGTACTTCTGATGGCGACCAAGTCAGATCCGTGGATTCACGTTGCCGAGCTCATCGTGCTCAGCGGTGGACTACTCTGGCTGTTCGGAAGAAATGGCAGTCAAGACGAGTTGGTCGTGCATGTCGGCGCGAGTGGATTGATCTATGCGCTCATCGCCTACTTGATCGTCGCAGGCTTTAAAGAAAAGCGAGTCGTCTCGATTGCCGTCGCCTTGCTCGTAGGCTTTCTGTACGGCGGTTCGCTGCTCTCAGGAATCTTGCCGACGCAGAAGAGCGTCTCGTGGGATGGTCACTTGGCCGGCTTGGTCGCCGGAATCATCCTGGCGATTGCCTTTACGAGCTCAAAATCTGCGGACACGAAAGAGCTATCGTGAGACATCTAACGTTACACAGCTATCGTGACGCAGTACGAGTCGGCGCGGATTCGGTGATCTCTGGTTCGGGTTGCACGTAAGCTTGTCCAGTGCGATAAATGGCCAAGCGTTGCTTGAACTCTGTGACCTGCTTTTCGTCGGCCTTCTGCTTGACTGCAAGTTGAATCGCCTCTTCTTGAAGCTTAGCCGCTTCACGATGCTTGCCGCTTGCTGCAGTTGCCGCAGCCATAGTCTCGATGGCTTCTGGAGTTCGCGAGCCAGCCAGTTCAAGTGATTTCTTTGCAGCCGATGTTGCCAGCTCGACGTTTCTCACTCGTTCATCCGGGCAAGTTGCCATGAGCCACGCTGCGTTCTGATAAGCTCGAGCATACGACTTGTCCGCCGCTACCGCTGCGCGATAAGCCTTAGCCGCCTCTTCCCATTTTCCAACATACTGACAAGCATCACCCAAGTCGGTTTGATATGAAGCGTTGTCCGAGGCTAGCTTGGTTGCTTGATTGTAGTCCGACAAGGCGGACGCATACTGTTCCATCAAGAATCGGCAATGAGCGCGACTGTTGAAGTACTGAGCGTCTTGAGAAAGCTGAATGGCCGCTGTGTAATCTTGTTCGGCCGCTGGGTAGTTGCCTGTTTCAAAGTGCAGTTCGCCGCGATTGAATCGAGCGTTGGCGTATTGAGGGTTGAGCTGAATGGCTTGGTCGAGTTGCCCGATGGCCTTGGGGTATTCGCCCTTCATCGCCAGAGCGATGGCAAAATTGTGACGGTGTCGCCAGTTAGTGGGCGCGTATTCAACGGCTGTCGCGAAGTCATCGGCTGCTTGAGCGTCCAGGTCGGCCGCTCGTTCGGCTTGCCCATTATTTACAAGCGTTGCCGCTTGTTCGCTGCGCATTTCACCGCGACGATTGAGCGACCAAGCTAATAGGCTGGCTGCGTAATCGCGATCTGCCTTGGATCGTTTGTTGTCACCCAACAGTTTGGCCGTAGCTTTCGCGATCGAAGTCACGTCAGCTTCGCTTTTTGCCGTTGTTGTTTGAGCATAGATGCTGAGGAGATCCTGCGAAACAGCCGCCGCTTTGTTGGGCTGTTCCTGAGCTGAGCCCATTGCTGAACTCATGGGGCCCTGAGTTCTAGGAGCTGAGCCGTTTTGATTGCGTGGGCGAAAGGTCTGAGCTTGAGCGCACAGAGGCAAGCCGTAGATGAGGGTGAGTGCAAAAAATGTACGCCACATAGAGTTCCCTTTGACTTCCAAGCAGACCACACGATCTCCAGGATGTCGTATAGCCGGAAATCAATTTCCGAGGGAAGAGCGATTTTGGCTCCTAGCAAGCAATTCCAGTGTCGCCTTCGCTCCCGCGAAAGTAGCGTGGCTGTAGCTGATCCCGCCAGAGTTCAGATCTTTGTTAACGCCCCGAGCTCCCGCAGCACGTGTAGAGCAAAAGACGACTAGCACTTAGGCTCTCTCCAGCTCCCCGCTTTCGAAGATTGGGCACGGAACGCTCGGACGACACCGCTAAAACCCTTTTTGTTCGTTTCCAATGCGATTTCGACTTGTTTCCGACGCGAGCCGTTCTCTAACGCGATTCCAGCTGGTCAAGCCGGACTCTCTCCATTCCCCGCCTCTGCTAAAAGCTAGCCAATCCAAAAAATCCCCACAAAGTCGGCGAAATTGAGCCTCAAACGAGCATCCCAGCCCCGAAAAAATCCAAAAAGGGGTTGTCAGAATCGCCAGTTGGTTTAGATTTTCTGAACCTATCGGCCCTGGCCCACACGCCAGATCCGAAGGCAGAGTCTTTGCCTCCGTAGCTCAGTTGGTTAGAGCAGCTGACTCTTAATCAGCGGGTCGTAGGTTCGAGTCCTACTGGGGGTACCTGAAGTGCAGGAAACCAATGATTTCATTGGTTTCCTGTTTTCATTTACGGGTCTACTCGGCTGTATTCGGGCAGGTGCGTCGTTGGATTTGACGTTGCTTTTCGGACATGGTTCGATGTTGTCTTTTGCTGATCCAACTTGAACTTTCAGACTGTCAGTTGTTGCCTCTGTGACGTTGGATTTGATCACGCGTCCAGAATAAGCCTCTTTTCGCATGAGTTGGTAGTGCTTTGCCGCCACAGCCAAGGTGTTGCCGATCCATCGGCACGCGTCATTTGGGCCGTGGGAGTCCATCAGGTCGGTTTCCCGGGATGCACGCAGAGCGTTCCAAAAGCCGGACCAAGGGAGGATGCCAGCTGCCTTTACGTATCGTTTTGCTGATGTGCCCAGGTTCGTGTGATGGCGGAGATTAGGGAAGACGTAGGCTTCGCCGTCTTCCACTTCAAGGTGTTGCTTGGATAGCAGTCCAGCGATTGATTGGAACCATTCGCTCTCCCTTACCGTATCGCTTTGTTTTGGGAGACTTGATCAAGATTGTGCCTTTGTTGAGGTTGATGTCGTCCCAGGTCAACTGCTCAATCTCTGATGGCATCCGACAGCTTACGTAGCGAGCGAACGCAAACAGTAGTTTCCATTCGGTGGTTGGGCAGTGCTCAATCACTTCCTTGATTGTCGCCTCATCGATGTAGGTTTCGCTCGCTGCGCCCACAGCAACCTTGATGCCTTTCACTTTGAATGGGTTGGAGGCGACCTTTCCATCTTCAATGGCCTCAGCAAAGACTTCTCGCATTCTGCCAAACTTGCGCTTGGCGGTATTGTCCCCAAGGCCTTTAGTCGTTCGCATCCAGTTCCAAAAAGACTTGGCATCTTCCTTTCCAACCTGAGAAAGTCGCTTACCGACAAATCGCTCTTTTTACGCTTCTCGAGTTGACCAAAGTTAAAAATGGTACGTACTGCACAACCAATCTTCTTTCGCTCGGTGTAATCGCTGAAGTAATCTGTTACGAGAGGGGCGGTTGTGACCTCACGTAGCGTAATCGTAGGCTTGTAGTTGATCTGCCGAACACAGTGCTGGCACGGAACGACGCAAGGCGACTTTTCCAAGAGGATTTGAGGTCGACGTCGAGTGCAGCTTTCAACCGTTGCAGAGATTTTACGATTTGTCACAAGTCGACGAGGTGGCGGCGGACTTAACTTTCGTCTAGCTTCAACTGTGGCTAATGCGGTCGTTTCCCAAAGTAGATTTCTACGCTTACTAACAGAGTTCATACATGACTAAGATCAAAACGTTTTACGATGCTCGTATGGACTACAGGAACAACAGCTACTCTCCCTCAAGCGAGAAGCCTGGGAAAGCGGTGGCTGATTGGCTAGAGCACGACCTGATTGAGATCGCCGCCTTTGAGCCGGCCTCGATCGAAGATCTGCGGTTGGCTCATGGCTTGTACTTTGTTAATGCAATGCTCGCTGGTTCTCAGCCGACAGGCTTCGGTTTGTTCACCCAGCAGCGGGTTTCACCATGCTAAATACACCGAGGCGGCTAAATACTGCACTTTCAACGACTTAGTGATTGCTGCACTGAAGGCGATCAAAGAGTGCCGGCTATGCCGCGTCGGAATACTGGATTTGGACTGGCACGCTGGGACGGCGAGCAGACGCTGTCTAGTGAGAAGTTTCGCCTGTGAAATGTTCAAGGTGCAGCAGGGCGGGAGCGTGTTCAAACTTAATTGACTGGACGACTCGACATTGAATGTGTTCCCTTGAATTTATCACTTCCTTGGCAGTTTTCGGAGTCTTCTCGCAATGAATGTTCCACATGATCTTGTGGAACATGGCCCACTCGCTTACGCGGAACCCGAACCTTCCCGTGACAATGTGAACACCGGACAGTTTCTCCTTCGCCCACAGATGCAACGGGCACCTGTATCCATCTCCATTCCTTTGCTAGCTCGACCTTGTAATGACGTCTAACATCGCAAATTGTCATGTCAGCTTTTAGCAACTTCAACCTCCTTTAGGACCCATGAATTCTCGAAGCACTCCGCCTGGCTGTGAACTAGACGGCAGTCGCACAGTATATCTGAAATTTCTTTAGGCTTGTTAGTTCGGCAGTGGAAAGCAACGCAAAGTGCTCATTCAGAGCATGTCTGTAGATTGGCCGCTGTATCAGAAGAATCTATTCGCGAGCTAACAAACACAAGTGTCGCTGATCGTGCCATAGAGTGGCAGGCAGGGATAACCACAAGAACTAAAGTGGACGAAGTCTGAATGTTCAGTTAGAAATCCAGTTAGCGACCCTCGATAGGATCTACCTATACTATTGCGCATTCTCAGATCAGCAGACGTCATCTCAGATAATGCTGTCATCTACTGAGGGAATGTACTGGAGACTGGGAGAAAGAGTTGGTGCACTTCAAAACTGCCCGCTTGGAGTGGGCATTTCTATTACTTAGCATTTCCAGAAACTAAAGCGAATTGAGAAGTAAAGAAACACCCACGAGTAGCTTGAGCCGCTCGCGGGTGCTTGGTTTTGGGCTAGGCGGTTACTTTGGTAACGACGCCGGAGCCGACGGTTTTGCCGCCTTCGCGGATGGCGAAGTGATCGCCGGTGGTTAGGGCGATGGGTTGCAGCAATTCAACGTTCAACTGCACACCGTCTCCAGGCATGGCCATTTGGACGCCGCCGATGACGTGAGTCTTGCCGGTGACGTTAGCGGTGCGGAAGAAGAATTGTGGCGTGTAGCCGTCGAAGAACGGCGTGT
The DNA here is from genome assembly GCA_963204965.1 of Planctomycetota bacterium. Classification (GTDB taxonomy): domain Bacteria; phylum Planctomycetota; class Planctomycetia; order Pirellulales; family Pirellulaceae; genus Aureliella. The sequence goes on from CAUJKA010000466.1 coordinate 18,733, forward strand.
GACGTCCGCCTTCTTCCTTCTTAAGCACATACACTTCCGCTTCGAACAATCGACGTGGTGTCACCGAACCGCGTGCGGCAAGCACTTGGCCCTTGTGAACTGCATCATGCGCTGTTTTGCGAAGCAAACAACCAACGTTGTCACCCGCGCGACCGGACTCGAGGACTTCGGCGAACGATTCGACTTGCGTGACAACGTCACTGACTGTCAGATCGGTCAAACCAACAATCTCGATGGCATCACCGGAGCGCACCATGCCTTGCTCGATCTTGCCAGTCACCACAGTTCCGCGGCCAGCGATTGAAAACACGTTCTCGATGGGCATCAAAAACGGCTTGTCGATCAGTCGTACTGGATCAGGAATCGTAGTATCGAGTGCATGAAGCAAGTCATTGATACACGCGATCGATTCAACATCGGTCGGATTGTCGTGAGCCAACTTCGCAGAACCACGAATCACAGGTACTTCAGCGCCGGCGAATCCGTACCGTGTGAGCATTTCACGCAGTTCGACTTCCACTAGCTCAAGCAGCTCGGGGTCTTGGACCATGTCGCACTTGTTCATGAACACAACCAAGTGTGGCACGCCAACTTGACGTGCCAGCAAGATGTGTTCACGAGTCTGCGGCATCGGTCCTTCTGCGGCCGAGACCAAGAGCACCGCGCCGTCCATTTGAGCCGCGCCAGTGATCATGTTCTTGATGTAGTCGGCGTGACCAGGACAATCGATGTGCGCGTACGTTCGGCTCTCCGTTTCGTACTTGACGTGCGAAGCCAAAATGGTGACGGTCTTGTTCTTGTCTCGTTCAATACCTCCCTTGGCAATCTCTTGGTATGTCTTCACCCTGGCCAAACCCTTGGCGGCTTGGACGCGAAGCAACGCGGCTGTGAGTGTGGTCTTGCCGTGGTCGATGTGACCGATGGTTCCGACGTTGACGTTCATCTTAGTAACCATAGCTCTAAACCTCCTTTGTTGAGGAAACACATGCCCGCTGGCCAATCGCGCAGGTGAGCAGCCTACGCAATCTTTTTGTGCACTCGCAGCGCCAGAGCAGCCGACATGTCAAACAGAAAAATCGATGCCACTTCGCTCGATGTAATGTCGAGCAAAACGAAAAAAGCCCGCCTAATCAGGTGACCAGGCGGGCTTGGGGAATTCTTATTGTGTTGCAACAACGTACCCTCACCGCCTCACCAGTGGTCTGATGAGTCGTTTGAGTTTGATTCGTTGCTGTTGAATTGATTCATGGTTTGGCATTACTCCTGCTGAACGACATGGACGGATGCACAGCGTGAAACGTTCGCGCAGAAGTCCAAGAATTTGAAGCCACGAAAAGGCACAAAGAGCACAAAAAGGGAAGTTCACAACCGGAGAGTTTTTACGATTCGTGTTTCTTCGTGAAGTCCAAGCTACCGCCATGACACAGGGTAGCTCTCGAAAATAGAAGATTGCCTGGTTGATAATCTTCGATGTTTCTAATGCAAGCGACTGTTTCTGAATGTGACTGTTTGTCTTGGCAGTTCGATGCAAACACACGCGGCTCTAGCCGAGTCCTCGTCGTATCCGACGTCGATGCAAGCGATCATGAATAACTGCCTATAAACAAAAACACTGCGACCAGAGGATGTAGCCCATGATCTTAGACCATAATAGAATCCTGCTGGTTCGCCCAGCAGAGTGTTAGGCTTTCTGCTAGTTAGCGGAGATGCAAACAACCTTCTCTTTCGTGCTGTCTTGGAATGTAGCGAGAAGCCTAAGGTACCTACCGGGCAAGCCGGTGGGATTGAAAACCGAAAAGTGAGGATGTGGCTTTGGTAAGAAAATGAGAGCAAGAAAAATGGGGAAAACGGTGCAGAGATGGATACCACTAATCTTCACTGATTGGCACTAATGATTAGTGGAGATTAGAGCTGATTAGTGGTTGAAGATGGTTGTGATGTGGGATTGATGAGACTGAGATTGGTCGTGAGTGATCGACTTCGGTCCGCACTTCTTGCCCTCACCGCTTATGGCTCGCACTACTCACCACGCGACTCTCCCGCGAATAGAGTTGGAACGCTAAACGGTTATGTAATGCGCGCGGGAGAGTTCATTGCTCGTGCTGTATAGACAAACTAGCTGCTGAAGTCTGAACCCTGCTGGCTTGCCCAGTAGATTGTTAGGCTTCGGGCGGTAGCGAAAAGCCTAAGCGAACCGGTCGGGCAAGCCGGTGGGATTGAGCGATTTTCATGCACTCTCCTGGGGGTTAGCGGTCAATTCACTTTGCACTGAGATCGTCGGTTACTAAGCTATTGGGTGATAAGGGCATCGTGCTACACTTTGGCTGTGCTACGATGTTGGCGATGTCAACGTCAGCTTGATATCGACGTAGATGGTCCTAGCTGTGTAAGCGTACTCCTGGCGAAATGCAAAAGACAAATGTGCAAACGAAGGTTGAGCTTGTTTCTGGTTGTGATCTTGATATTGCTCAAGCTTACTAGCGGTGAGGTCACAAGCAGCGATACGGGCACTGTAGCAACAATAAATACAGAAACAACAAGTACTGAAACTATCAGCGAGAAAACAGCGATTCGGTTCGATCGACATGTACGACCGATTCTTTCGGATGCGTGCTTTCAATGCCATGGACCTGATGAAGCTAAGCGAGAAGGAGGGCTGAGGCTTGATGTCTCCGAGGCTGCGATCAAAGGTGGTGACTCGGGACCAGCGATTGTTGCAGGCCGTCTCGACGCCAGCGAAGTCTGGAAACGAGTGACCTCGAACGATCCAGACTTGGTGATGCCGCCTCCTAAGTCCGGAAAGACTTTGAAGCCTGAACAGATTGCCGTCCTCAAGCAATGGATTAACGATGGTGCTGAATTCCAAGGGCATTGGGCTTTTCAACGTGTTGAACGGCCGAGCGTCCCGACAGTAGACGGCGTAGATAATCCGATCGATGCGTTCATCAGAAAAAGACTGGCGGAAGCCGGACTGGTGCCTTCGCCCGAAGCGTCTCGAGAAACGTTGATTCGCCGAGCGAGTCTTGATCTGACTGGATTGCCGCCGACGTTAGCAGAGATCGATGCATTCGTATCTGACTCGTCCCCCCAAGCTTACGAAAAGGTCGTGGATCGATTGCTTTCGTCGCCGCACTACGGTGAGCAGATGGCCATGCAGTGGCTCGACTTCGCAAGATACGCTGACAGCAACGGCTTTCAAACAGATTCGTCGCGTCAAATGTCGCCGTGGCGCGACTGGGTGATCGAGGCGTTCAATCGTAATCTGCCGTTTGATCAATTCACAATCGATCAACTTGCTGGTGATCTGCTACCCAATCCGACTGTAGAGCAGATTGTCGCGACTGGGTTTCATCGCAACGTGAAGCTCAACGGCGAAGGAGGTCGCATTCAAGAGGAATGGTTTGCCGAGACGGTCATTGATCGCGTGGAAACAACAGGGCTAACCTGGATGGCTTTGACCTTTAACTGTTGTCGTTGCCATGATCACAAGTACGATCCCGTCTCGCAAAAGGAGTTTTATCAGCTCTTCGCATTTTTCAATTCGGTAGATGAGTCCGGAGTGCTCGACGCGGAAGGCAGTAACAGTCGGCCCGTTCAGAAGATCCCAACTGCCGATCATGCAAAGCGGCTTGCTGAGCTTCAAAAGGTGATTTCCGATGCAGAGTCGAAGCTTACAGAGCAGAAGTCTACCTCGGGCGATCGCCAACAAGCTTGGGAGGTTTACTTTGCTAAGCAGTTGTCAGAGAATGCGCAGACCTGGAGCCTCTTATCGCCACAAGAAGTGAAAAGCCTAGGCGGCGCGACTCTCACGGAGCAGTCGGATCATAGCTGGTTGGCAAGCGGCAAGAATCCCGCTAACGACGAGTATCAAATCAAGGCGAAAGTCTCGTCTGGTACGGTTTCAGGAATACTGCTCGAGGCCTTTCCAGATGCTTCGTTGCCGAACCAAAGCTTAGGACGATACTCCAATGGCAATTTCGTTTTGAGCGATGTGGATTTTGAGCTCACCGCGCCGTCGTTGGAAAAGCCTATTCAAGCTGAAATTGCGAAAGCTGTTTCGGACTATGATCAGCCGGGATGGCCAGTCAGTGCAATTGTCGATGGTAAACCGAAACGCAAAGGCAAGAACGGCAAAGGCTGGGCTGTGGATGGACCGACCAAGCGCGAGAATCGCAAGGCCATGTTCTTATTCGCTTCGCCAATCAAGATTCCTGAGGATGCAACAATTACCATCATGCTCAAGCATGATGCCATTGGAGGACACAACATCGGCCGCTTCCGTCTCTCGACAACAGACTGGCCAGCTGAAAACGTCAAGCTCGATGGAGTGTCGGTTGCGGACTCTCTTCGTATAGCAATCATGACTTCTAAGGCGGATCGTAGTAAGGAACAGCTCATTGAGATCGCCAAGTTCTTCCGAGAGAACGCAGACACAGAAGTCAAACAAGCCGAACAGGTTGTTGCATCAGCTAAGAAAGCAGTGGCTGACTTTGAGGCGAGCATCCCGACAGTGATGGTGATGAAAGAGTTGCCTCAGCCTCGCCAAGCAGTTCTTCTCAATCGAGGGCAATACGATCAGCCGGGAGATAAGGTTGAGCGACGAGTACCCGCTGCCTTGCCGCCATTGCCCGAAGGAGCTGCGGTCAATCGATTTGGGCTCGCTCAATGGTTGGTGTCTCGCGATCATCCGCTGACAGCGCGAGTTTGGGTGAATCGAGCTTGGGAAAAATTCTTTGGCGCGGGGCTCGTTCGGACAACCGAGAATCTTGGCTCGCAAGCGGAGTTCCCTTCGCATCCAGAGTTGCTCGATTGGTTGGCCGTTGAGTTCATGGAGCCGACGACTTTAACAACAGTCGGTGGAAAGCCTGCAGCCAAATGGGATATGAAGGCTCTCCAAAAGCAGATCATGATGAGTGTTGCTTATCGTCAGAGTGCTCGCGTTACGACAGACTTAGATCCTGAGAATCGGCTGCTGAGTCGTGGTCCGCGCGTTCGCTTATCAGCCGAGAACGCTCGCGATCAAGCACTGGCAATCTCCGGGTTATTGGTACCAAAGATTGGAGGTCCAAGTGTTCGCCCCTACATGCCCGAAGGCGTTTGGGATGAAACTAGTAGGTACGGCGATCTGCGAGGTTATAAACCCGATATGGGTGACGGTCTTTATCGAAGAACGCTTTACACGATTTGGAAGCGAACTGCTCCACCGCCTTCGTTGATGCTCTTCGATGCGCCGGCTCGTGAGATCTGCACGGTGAAGAGGTCCAGAACGAATACGCCACTTCAAGCTTTGGCATTGCTCAATGAAGTCACCTACGTCGAGGCTGCTAGAAAACTTGGTGAGCGGATGATGATTGAAGGCGGATCGACTGTTGAAGAAAGGCTCACTTACGGCTTTCGTGTGGTGACTTCACGCAGACCCACAAACGATGAACTGAAAGTACTTGAGGAAGGGTTCAATGAAGATCTCGAACGGTTTCAGTCGAATCCGGAAGCAACAAAGCAGTACTTGAGCTTCGGAACCAGCCCACTATCTGAGACTGTGAAGGTAAGCGAGCTTGCCGCATATTCGCTCACCGCCAACATTCTGCTTAACCTTGATGAAGTCGTCACGCGGGAATGAGTCCCTTTCAGACTCAGCTTCATCACAATACGAAACACACAAAACTGCATCCGACCGAAGAAACAGATGACTCGTAACTTTCAAATCATCGACCGACTCAATCGCCGTACATTCTTACAAGCTTCGGCTTCTGGAATTGGATCGGCAGCGCTTGCCAGCGTATTACAAGGAGATGCTGCGGCGCATACTTTAGCACAGCAGTCGCCGTTCCATCATGCACCCAAAGCGAAGCGGATTATCTATCTGTTTCAATCAGGGGCGCCATCGCAGATGGATCTCTTTGATCCCAAGCCTGCCATGGCAGATAAACGTGGCACAGACTTGCCTGATTCGATTCGCAAGGGGCAACGACTGACGACGATGACTTCAGGGCAATCAAAGTTTCCTGTTGCTCCGTCGATCTTTAAGTTTGCGCAGCACGGCGAATCTGGAATGTGGATGAGTGAGATACTGCCTCACATGTCCAAGATGGCTGATGAGTTTTGTATGATCCGCTCGCTTAACACCGAGGCGATTAACCATGACCCGGCGATCACGTTTTGTCAGACCGGATCGCAACTGGCGGGGCGCCCGAGTATTGGTTCATGGGCCAGTTATGGACTGGGGAGTGAAAACAAAGACCTTCCGGCTTACGTGGTGCTTACATCGTTTGGTTCGGGTCGCCCGGATGATCAGCCCCTGTATGATCGGCTTTGGGGATCGGGTTTTCTGCCGACGATGCACCAAGGGGTTAAGTTTCGCAATCAGGGAGATGCGGTACTCTATCTTTCCAACCCGCCGGGGATCGATAGCAACACTCGACGCAGCACGCTCGATCGCCTCAAACAGCTCAACACGCAACATTTGGAAACGCTGCATGATCCAGAGATTGAGACGCGGATTGCTCAATATGAAATGGCGTTTCGAATGCAGACCAGCGTGCCAGAGTTGCTCGATCTGAAGGACGAACCGAAGAGCGTGTTAGAAATGTATGGGGCAGATGTCTCGCGGCCTGGGTCGTATGCTGCAAATTGTTTGCTGGCTCGGCGACTTGCGGAACGTGATGTTCGTTTTGTTCAGTTGTTCCACATGGGCTGGGATCATCACGGTGGGTTGCCCAACGCAATTAAAGGTCAATGTCGTGACACCGATCAAGCGACGGCTGCGCTGATAACAGACCTGAGGCAGCGAGGTTTGCTTGACGATACGCTGATCGTGTGGGGAGGCGAGTTTGGGCGAACAATCTATTCGCAAGGTGGAGTGACTGAGACCGACTATGGTCGCGACCATCATCCGCGATGCTTCACAATCTTAATGGCGGGAGCTGGTGTGAAGAAGGGACTGACCTACGGCGTGACGGATGATTTCTGTTACAACATTCTTGAGAACCCCGTGCATGTGCATGATCTCAACGCCACCGTCCTTCACTTAATGGGCATCGATCACACACGACTAACGTATCGTTATCAGGGTCGCGATTTCCGGCTAACCGACATCCACGGCGAAGTTGTGCGTGATGTTTTGGTTTCGTAGTGGGATTCGCCAGAAGTTTTGTAGTGGGATTCGCCAGAATTCCTGCACTGTAGGTAGTCGACTCGCATGAGTCGCCATAACCTTTTGCAAGAATCACTTGCGAGACAATGAAGCGTGATTTTCGATTAAGCTTTATTGTTTGGAATTCTGGCAAAGAGGAAGACCGGAACTACGACGAAGACGGGAATTCTGGCGAATCCCACTACGGTAAGAAGGAACTCTGGCGAGTCCCACTACGAGTAAGACGGGAATTCTGGCGATTTCCACTACGATGAATTTGGAACCCCGATGAAGAATTTGATCTATGCGTTTGTTCTGACTTGCTGTCTGTTGCTGTGTGGTCAGCTAACGGCTCAGGATTCGAACGGGAAGAAGTACTCGTACAACCGTGATATCCGACCAGTCTTGGCGGATAAGTGTTTTGCGTGTCATGGCTTTGATGCCAAACAGCGGCAGGCGAATCTAAGGCTCGATCTAGCCGACGGCGCTTACGGTCTCGCCGACAGTGGACAAAGAGCAATCGTACCTGGTAATCTCGCGCAGAGCCAACTATGGTTACGAATCCAATCCACCGATGCGGATTCCGTAATGCCGCCCCAAGCATCACATAAGTCGCTAACTGATGGCGAAAAAGAGATACTCATGCAATGGATCGAGCAAGGCGCTGAGTATCAAGGACACTGGGCCTTCGAGCCGATCGTGGCGCCGACTTTCAAGGAAGATTCAGAGGCGAACAAACAATCGACAAAGCTCTCAATCGATGACTGGATTGAGAAGCCGCTTAAGGAGTTGGGCTTCTCGCTGTCACAAGAAGCCGATCACCCTACCCTGCTCCGCCGGCTTTCGCTAGACCTCACTGGCTTGCCACCCACTCCCGACGAGATCGATGCGTTTGTTAAGGATGATTCTGTGGGTGCTTGGGAGAAGCAGGTCGAGCGGTTGCTTCAATCGCCGGGCTATGGAGAGAAGATGGCGATGACGTGGTTGGACATGGCTCGCTATGGCGATACTAACGGCTACTTACACGATATCCTGCGAACGGGTTGGCCATGGCGCGATTGGGTGATTCAGGCTTTTCAAAACGATAAGCCCTTCAATCAGTTTGTCGTCGAGCAAATAGCTGGTGACCTAATCGAAAATGCAACGCCAGAACAAGTGTTAGCAACGGCCTTCTGTCGCAACCATCTGATTACGTCAGAAGGAGGCACGTTGGCGGCTGAGTTCCTGAATGAGTATGCCGCTGATCGAGTTCAGACTTTCGGAACTGCCTTTCTGGGACTGAGTTTGAACTGCTGTCGCTGTCACGATCATAAGTTCGATCCTTTGACTCAAGGTGATTTCTACAGCCTGCAGGCTTACTTCAATTCAATCACTGAGAAGCACTCGGAGAACAATACAGCGGTAGCCTACGAGCCATTCATCGAAATTGCCTCGCCACTCGCGCCAGATGGCGAGAAAGCTAAAGTGATGATCATGCGGGAGGCACCGGAAGCGACCAAGACGTTTGTATTGACGAGGGGACAATACGATCTGCCCGATGCCAATCGGCCGGTGAGCCGTACCATTCCAGCGATCTTTCGTAGCAATGACCAAGAGTTTCCGGCAACACGACTTGGGTTAGCTCAGTGGCTTACGTCAAACGACAATCCACTTCTGGCTCGAGTGACCGTGAACCGCATCTGGCAGAAGTTCTTTGCTCGAGGCCTTGTGCAAACCGTGGATGATTTCGGCGCTCAGGGCGATTATCCCTCGCATCCCGAGTTGTTAGATCAGCTTGCCTATCAGTTGCAGCACAGCGATCAGTTTGGTGCGTCGCATGCTTGGAGCGTAAAGTTCATCGTCCGCCAGATTGTAACTAGCAATGCCTATCGTCAATCGGCTCGAGTTCATGCTGAGTTAATGAGCAAAGATCCTGACAATCGCTTGTTGGGTTATTTTCCACGACAGCGATTGACCGGGGAGGAGTTGCGTGATCAAGCGATGTTCGTGTCTGGGGTTCTGTCGCCAAAACTCGGCGGGCCTCCAGTCTTTCCGTATCAACCCGAAGGACTTTGGGAGGAGCGAGCGAACGAAGGCAGCAACACTAAAGTCTACAAGCGTAGTGAACCTAACGGACTCTACCGAAGAAGCTTGTACACGTTTTGGAAGAGAACGTGCCCTCCACCGCTGATGACTCTTTTTGACGCTCCAGATCGAACCTATTGCACGGTCAAACGATCGACAACGAATACGCCGCTTCAAGCCTTGGCACTAATGAATGAAGAGCAGTTCTTGGAGTGCGCTAAATTGCTGGCTATTCGCGCGCTGGGTGAACAGTCCGATGATACGCGTCGTATGCAAACGATGATGAAGCGGCTGACTGGACGGGAGCTTCGCGCGGATGAACTGGAGTGGACGCGAGCCTTGCTACAACAGTCGCGTGAACGATTTGCGCAGACTCCAGAAGACGCCACGGAAATACTCAAGCAAGGTGTATCAGGAGTTCCGGCGGATTATCCGGCTCCCGAATTGGCCGCTTGGATGGTTTTGGCAAACGCTCTTTTGAATCTCGACGAAGTGCTGGTGAAGAACTAATCATGGATCCACTACAAGAATATTTGCTCTCCATCAACCGTCGACAAATGCTTCGTGGAGCTGCAGCGGGCGGGCTGGCCTTCTTGGGTAGCACAGCCCTGCAACAGATCTTGATGGCCGATGAGACGCGTACTCAAGGCAGTGAGCAGTCGCATTCTCAGAATCGACATGGGCTCCCACATTTTGCACCCAAGGCCAAGCGCGTGATCTACCTGTATCAAGAAGGCGGTCCTTCGCAGGTTGATACTTGGGATCATAAGCCGAACTTGAGCGATTGGTTTGATAAAGACCTACCCGAAACAGTGCGCGGCACACAGCGACTTACCGGAATGACCAGTGGCCAATCGCGACTGCCCGTTGCGCCGAGCATGTTTCCATTTCGACGATTCGAAAACAATGAAGATGGTCTCTGGGTGAATGAGCAGCTAGCACGCACTGCTGAACATGCTAAGCAGTTGTGTGTTATTCATTCGATGAAGACCGAGCAGATCAATCATGGTCCTGGTATAACCTTCATGCAAACCGGACATCCTCTACCGGGTCGACCCTCGATGGGAGCTTGGCTGTCCTATGGACTAGGGACCGAAAACAAAGACTTGCCTTCGTTTGTTGTCATGATCAGCCAAGGCCGCGGACAGATGCAGGCTCTGTTCTCGCATCTTTGGGGGACGGGCTTCTTGCCGGGAGAGAATCAAGGAGTTCAGTTTCGAGCTTCTCGAGATCCAGTGCTCTACCTGAACAATCCAAAGGGGATGGCTCGAGAGGATCGTCGGCGGACTTTGGATTTGATCAGCAAGATGAATCAGCAGCAGGCTGAGCAATTGGGCGACTCGGAGATTCAAGCGAGAATCTCCCAATATGAGATGGCCTATCGCATGCAGACCAGTGTTCCCGCATTGACCGACTTCAGCGGCGAAACGGCGGCGACATTAGAGTTGTATGGCCCCGATGTCCACAAGCCTGGGACGTATGCCTACAACTGTTTGATGGCCCGGCGTATGGCTGAACGCGGAGTGCGATTTATTCAGCTCTACCATCGCGGCTGGGACCATCATGGAAGCGTGCCTAAGGACCTGCCCATGCAATGCCAAGACGTGGATCAAGCACAAGCCGGTTTGCTCAAGGATCTTCAGCAACGTGGTCTGTTGGAAGACACCTTAGTGTTGTGGGGCGGTGAGTTTGGTCGGACGGTTTACTGCCAAGGACCACTAGAGCGCGAGAAGTATGGTCGCGATCATCATCCAAGATGTTTTAGCGTCTGGCTTGCTGGCGGTGGAATTCGAGGCGGGATTCGTTATGGCCGGACCGACGAGTTCGCGTACAACATCGCTGAAAATCCAGTCAGCGTTCATGACTTGCACGCGACGATATTGCATTGCTTAGGAATCGATCACGAGCGATTCACCTTCAAGTCGCAGGGCCTAGATTTTCGGCTATCTGGTGTTGAACCATCCAGAGTGGTCCGGGAGATACTTGCGTGATTACTTCGAAAAATGAAAGAAAACAGCGACTCGTTGGCGCTAGTAGTTCTATCGTTTTTGCGTAGAAATTCAGGAGTTTGAGCGAGCTTGGTTTTGATGGTATCATTGTCACCGGTGTTGCCGAAAACCCCAAAGGCGTTGAAATGAGTTCCTCGAAATCAAGAGACTATAGAGCCCAAGTAATCTATTTGTTCTTCGTCGCACTGTCTGTGATGAATTTTAATTCAGCTATTCGGGCAGGAGATAAAGAAGAGGAAAAAACTGCCTGCTTCTTGGTCGACTCGCTAAACAAACTCGACGAAGTTAGCTTGGAAGAATCCTTCGAGCAATGGAAATTAATTCCTCGCGACTCAAAGTACTATCTTGTTGCAACACAGGCGTTGGTGATAAGGTCAATCGTTGACGATAAGTACTCGGAAGCATGGAAGCTTGTCGGTCAATGCGATGCAGAAATCGATAAGGCGCCTGAGTCGCTTCGTCTGGGGCATCAGGTATTCAAGATTTGGCTGCTGTTTGAAGCGCGAAAGCCCGAAAGCGTGAAGCCAGTGCTTCGCCTTTTTGCAAAGAAGGTGACAACTAACGGAGGTTCTTCAGCGGACAGTTCCTACGGAATCGAATGGTTAGCGAAGTTCAACGCATTAATGAATGCACCGCAAAACTCTAAGGCCTCCTACGAAAAAGAGTTGCGAGGCATCTCAACTCTCGTTCAGCAATCTTCGCAAGGCAATCAGCGGTTGTTTCGCTCGGTTCAAGAATCCTGCCAAGCTGAAATAGGGGAGCTCGATGCAGAATGGAGTCGGATTCAAGAGATGTCACCAGATGAACGTGCGGCAACAGGCCAACAGGCTGGTGAGAAATTACGCAACCTAGAGTCCGAGGTCGAGCAAACTCGGAAAGCAGCACGTGATTCACTGGACGAATTTCGCGATGCGGACAAGAAGTGGAAACAATTGGGCAGCGCTCATAAGAGGAAAGCGCACGACGTGGATCATTTGCACGCTCCCGGCCGGCCCAACCAGCCAAAGAAGCCTGATCGACCTAGCAGGCCTTCTGGTAGAAATGATGAGCGGGAACAAAGAGAATACTTACAAAAAGAACGCGAATACGACGCTAAGATGAATCAATATGAACGAGACATGCGGGCGTATCAGCAAGCATATGCGGAGTGGAAGATAATCGATGACGCTTTACGCAATAAACTTAGAGCGGAGTTAGCAGCTATTGGGCAAGATCTCAACGTAGCCGCGCAGGAGCGTAAAGTGAAGCAAACAAGCGACGATGAGTGTCAGAAGTCGCTTCGAAAATTGCAGTCCTCATTAAAGCAAGAACAGGTGAAGTCTCGACGTTTGATTGAAGCCTTAGATTTTGCCAACGCACCGGACTCAAGCTCCAAATCGATTGTCACGCCTTCCCGATTGCGGAACCTGAATCTTGAGGGTTATGTAGCAAAACTGAATCAAGTCATTCGCGAAATTGATTAGGTTTGATTCTTGAAGTAGACCTGGAGTTGATCGAGGTTTTCCCTGGAATGAAGAAAATCAGAGATAGAACACAGAAGCATGGAGGACACAGAGGAGCTACTGAAGTTCTAGCGAGTCCCACCGCGTCCGACTGAAGAGTTGAGGAAGCGTTAGTTCTTAACTTTGTAGCAAAGAGTCATCGACTGGGATCTTCCAATAGAGGTTGGAGTAGTTGCTCTCTCAAATCCGATGGGCAGTTGGGTGCTGCTTTAACTTCGGGCCACAATTGTACTGGAGGAGATTGAACTAGATTCTCGTTCAATCGAATCGCCTTGAAATCATCGTGCAAGTATTTGCGCGCTCCGCAAGAGATCGCATCGCAACTCGCTCGTATCCCGCGGCCACATTTTTTCCAGGGGCAAGTACGACCAATGTATTGAGCATTGGTATTCGCCAAGAAAATATCCGCGCCTGCGTTATGAGCAGCTAGATGACCGGTCAACTGCCTACCCAGAGTCGCAAGTGGCCCCAAATCACAATCGCCAGTGACAGTTACCAATAAATCGACGTCCTTGGGGAACTCTTTGTCCTCAGTCAGTGACCCAATCAACGCTATCCGTTCCACACCAGCGATATCACGAGCGAATCGAACGAACCTTCGTACTTCAGCAAACATGATCTTTCGCAACTCTGGTAAGGGCTGCGGCTCGAATTTCTCTTCAGCATTCAGCGGCTGGACGCCGATGTGGTTTAGCCACTCAATGATTGCTTCTCGCTGACGATCTTGCTCAAAGCAGCACCATTGCTGATCAAGTCGACGATCTGTTCCAATGGCTTCTCTAAAATTGCGGAACGGCTTGTGCCCTGCAAGAGCTTTATTGAGCCGATGTCGAACTTCATCATCTTCAATCGAGTCAGTGAAGTCGCGCATCCATCCAAAGCACTGGTCCGTAGTGAAACGCGGAATCTCCTCGAAACGGTCTTTATCTGCCGAGTGTAGGACCTGAATCGCTTCGAAAACACTCGGCTTAATCCATTCCGGAACATTCTCGTATGCTTCCGTACCTTCAATATCCTCATCAGTCCAGGTCTCGCCGTTTTGCGATCCCCCGAGCTCCTCTATGATCTCGTCTGTTGCGTTAGTGAGCTCTTCATGTAAGAGAATAACCCTTCCAGTTTGTGTGTCCAGGTAGTTCGAGAGCTGAAAGGCTACTCCAGGATCGCTTGCTGGGTCAAAGGCAAGTTCGAGGTTGGACCAATCGATGTTGAGTTTCTTCATGACAAGAGTTTTGGGCTTCTTCCCGATCAAAAAGGACTAAACTGGTTTGTATTGGACACTGCAAACGCGACAGACGCCAAAGTCACTTTGAGTATAGTACCTGGAACGCGACATTCTCTAAAGGAGTATCTATGAGCAACGCACCGAAGAGCGAATTTGTATCTGCTGAAGACTACCTGCTTTCGGAAGAAAATGCGAGCAACCGGAGCGAGTACATCGAAGGCTGGGTTCGGGCCATGACAGGCGGTAGCGTGCGGCATAATCAAGTAAAGGTCAATTGTACCTACCATTTGATGCGCCAGCTAAAGGGAAAGCCTTGTCGCCCATTCGATTCCGACATGAAACTTCGAATTCGCGGAAAAGGTGCGAGGTTCTATTATCCGGATTTGCAAGTGGTCTGTGACAGCAACTCGTCAACAGAACATTTTCAAGACTCGCCGGTTTCGATTATCGAAGTCCTATCGCCTAGTACTCGCCAGTACGATCTCGACGAAAAACTGAATGCCTATTTGCAAATCGACACCTTGGAGTGTTACATCGTCCTCGAGCAACACATTCCATATGCCATCGTACTTCGCCGAGCGCCTCATGGGTTCTTTCGTGAAACTTATGACGGTCTGGATTCCGTGATCATGCTGCCATTTCTTGGTGTCACTCTCGAACTTCGCGACGTCTATGATGGAGTTGAGTTTTCCGCAACCTGTGTTCAAGAGCCGGACACAGAATACGAGATTGTTTAGTCGCGAAAGTGGAGAGAATACGTGCGTTCGAGCTTAGGTGCGATACTACTGTTGTTTGTACTGCAAAGCGCCTCGTGGGCGCAGCAGTTGAACGATCGCTTTCAATCCGATTTGGATATGGCGAATTTTGATCCCGATAAGTTCACCTTCGTTCGGATCATGTATGACAGTGTAGGCGGCAACGGTGAAGCCTGGTATCCGGGAGATCGCGGCTGGATTCCTCGATGGGCGACAGACCATCCAGACGGCGCACGCAATTTGGTGTGGCGATTGAATCAGCTCACCACCCTCAATGCCAATCAAGGATCGCTGGTGTTACGCCTGACGGATCCAAGACTCTTTGACTTCCCTTTTATCTTCATGAGCGATCCGGGCTGGCAAGAGCTTAGCCAAGAGGAGCGAGTCGCATTGCGGACCTATCTCGAACGAGGCGGGTTTCTTTGGGTCGATGATTTCTGGGGGCAAGCCGAGTGGGACAACTTAGAACGAAACACATTGACCGAAGCGAAAGGCTGGAAGTGGATCGATATCCCGTCGGATCATGAGATCCTGAAGTCTGTCTACCCGATGAAGAGTTGTCCGCAGGTTACCGCCTATCAGTTCTATATTCGAAGTGGTGTGTCCTACGATCCACCTGGGTTCCACAAGCTGCCCAACGGTGGAGTCGCCGATATGAAGCAGGTTCATTTTCGCGGCTTGATTGATCCCTCCGGACGACTTGCTGCAGTCGCAACGCACAACACCGACATCGCCGATGGCTGGGAACGCGAAGGCGAAAATCCTGAGTTCTTTCAGCGGTTCTCGATCAACGCTTACGCGCTTGCGATCAATATCATTACGTATGCGATGTCGCACTGATGAGTTGGAGAGGGACAAGATAGAGGAGCAGAAGAGTTAAACACAGAGGAACGGAGGACACAGAGGAAGAACTCGTTCGAGCAACTCTCTGTGATCTCCGTGCCTCTTTGTTTCATTCTCTTAGATTAACTGGGAATCTTCACGGGTTCCATCTTTGGCAAAATCACGTTCAAAATCAGCCAAGCAATGACATAGGCACTACTTGCCCAGAGGAACAGCGGCGCGTAGCCGAAGCGTGCTATGACAAAACCAGCGACCGGTGCTAAGATCATTCCGCCAATGCCTCCAGCAGTGCCGCCAAGTCCAGAGACCGATGCTACCAATTGTCTAGGAAATAGATCCGAAGCAATTGGATAAATGTTGGCTGACCAGCCTTGATGAGCGGCAGTAGCCAGCGAGATTAACGCAACGGCTACGTACAAACTGTGCGTTGTAGATGCGAAGTAAATCGGCAGGATGCAAACTGCGCAGATCAGTAGGGTAGTTTTGCGGGCTGCGTTGAGCGACATGCCTTTGAGCATGAAACGAGTTGACAGCCAACCAAAAAAGATCGAGCCAAAATCGGAGACCAAGTAAATTACCAAGAATGGTAGGCCGATCGTCTTAAGATCAAGTTTCGTATCGAGGGCTGCGTTATCGTTGAAGAAAGTTGGCAACCACGTTAGGTAGAACCACCAAATGGGATCGGCCAAAAACTTGGCAATCATCAGGGCCCAAGTCTGTCGGTACTTGAGCAGACTAAACCACGAGACCTTGGTCGTTAACTCGTTGGGGTCTGACCCCACTTCGATAATCGCAAGCTCTTCGGTTGTAATTCTGGGATGCTCCGCCGGGGATCGATAGGCTCGCAACCAAACGATAAGCATCAAGAATCCGAGCAATCCAGTGACAAAGAAGGACGCTCGCCAACCAAAATAAAGCGTCAACAATGGGACAGCGAACGCCGTGAGGATCACGCCGACGTTGGTTCCAGCATTGAACAAACCAGTCGCTAGTGTTCGTTCATGTTTGGGAAACCATTCCGAAACGGCTTTCACAGAGCTAGGAAAAATTGAGGCTTCCCCAAGGCCCAGAACAAACCTTGCGCTCGAGAGACTTTTCACTCCCATCGTAAAACTAGATACCACTCCGGCAAGGCTCCAAACAGTCATGCCAAGTGCTAAGCCAATTCGGGTTCCCAGACGATCAATTACATATCCGATTGCCAAGAATCCCAAGGTGTAAGCGGTCTTGAATGCCCAGTCGACATATCCCATAAGCTCCTTGAAACGACTGACATCCGCTTCGCTTAATGTGTGGTCTGCAGGCAGGCCTAACATGGACCTCCGAAACCCATCGTCAATCATCGTGAAGGAAAGCACATTACGATCGACATAGTTGATGACGGTTGCGAAAAAGAGTATGGCAACGATACGCCAGCGAAGTCCTTGGATTCCTGTCACGTGGGTCAGCCTAGTCATAGAAGAAGAGATTCACCAGCCTTACTGTTTTGAGGTTTCCCGTTTTACCATATTTGCATCTAACGCGCTGGAGTAGCTCGTAGTAGCAATGGGTCGTAAATGTAAAGAGTTTGAAATTCACGGCTGTTTCGTAGGGTGTGGGAATTGGCTCCTGCGAGTACTGCCCGTAGTGGTCGAGGTGAAGAGTACCCCTAAAAAACCCACGTAAAGGTCACGAAAACACGGAACCAAACCCAAAAACAAAAAGGAACAAAAGAAAAAGCC
>CAUJKA010000467.1 GCA_963204965.1 Planctomycetota bacterium
AGCGACAAATGAATCCATCCATTTCCCCAATAAAGGTACTTCTCGGAACGATTGGATATCTTCTGGTCACCTTTCCATTGGCATTTGTTTGGCATCTGGTGCTATTCAAGGAAACCTACGATCGCCTGGGCAGCTACTCCCGAAAGGAACCGATCATTGCTTTTGGGTTTGGTGCCATACTGCTCCAGGGTATTTTGCTGTCACTTGTTTATCCGCAGCTCTGCAAGGGCAAGTCCTTGGTTGGGGGTGCGGTAAAATTTGCGATCCTTATAGGCGGTTACCACTGGACCGTTCATGTCCTGGCGGAAGCTGCGAAGCAATCCATCGAACCGCTTTCGGCCTGGTTTTCGTTGGAGACTACCTATCTAGCGATTCAATTTTTGCTCGGGGGCTTCCTGTTCGCATGGATTTATCGCAACCAAGAGAAACCGCAATGACCGATGATGGCGAAGCGCTCGTCGGACGCATCCGACCTTTTATGAAGCGTCGAAAAGGCTACTCAGAGCAAAAGATGTTCGGTGGCCTGTGCTTTATGATCAACGGCAATATGTGCGTTGGTCCTTGGAAGGGCTCGCTCATCGTTCGGCTTGCAATGGAGGACCATGAAGTTACGCAATCTATGCCTCATGTTCAGCCGATGGATATTACGGGTAAAATCATGAAAGGCTGGGCACGAGTCGAGCCCGCGGGAATCGAATCGGACGAAGACTTGAAGTTTTGGATAGATGCGGCTGTTAAATTTGTTCAATCATTGCCAATTCGCTAGAAATTGAGCATCCAGAGGTAGCAATCAGAATTCACTTCAAAGAATTCTCTCTTTGAGTGTCTAAAATGCCAAGTCTCGCGCGTCTTCATGTAACGGACAACCGATTCGGGTGTTTTTTTTCAACTAGCAAAGGAGATTTGGAACTCATGACCAGTAAGAAATTCCTATGTATTCAGCGAAGCCAACCCGGCGAACGCCAGCAGCCCTCGCCTTCGCAAATGCAGGAAATGTATGCTGTATTTAACAAATGGCGGGAAAAGTTTAGTGCAAATATTGTGGATATGGGCGGTCGTCTGGGTGGCGGGAAAGTGGCATCCGCTGATGGAGTGAAGGATGGACCGTTCGTCGAAGCTAAGGAGATCGTGGGCGGATTCATGATCATCACTGCGGAAAGCATCGAGGAGGCCGTAAAGATTGCCAGCGAATGCCCTGGAGTCGTCTCGCCTGGTTCGTGTGTTGAAGTTCGAGAAATCACAACCCCGTGACTCCTCCATCGCTCGACGATAACTTTTTTCGGCACGAATACGGCAGACTCGTATCTCGTCTTTCGTGCCATGTTGGAGTACAGCATCTTCAAGAGGTTGAAGATGCGGTTCAAGTCGCACTGTTGAAAGCGCTTGAAGCTTGGGAGTATACCGGCCTGCCCGAGAATCCAGTCGCATGGTTGTATCGGGTCGCTTGGAATTGTTTGTTGGGTGAACTTCGGAAGCAGAACAGGAAATCGAGGATTCTGCGCGAACAATTTGCATTCGAAGTGACGTCCACTTCGGATGAGAGTTGCACTTCCGATGAAATCCAAGACGAGTTACTACGTATGCTGTTTGTATGCTGCGACGAGACGATCCCCATCGATTCTCAAGTCGTGCTGGCGCTGAAGACTCTCTGTGGTTTTGATGTTGGTGAAATTGCAATCCGACTATTCACAACTAGTGCCAATGTTTACAAGCGACTTGATCGTGCTCGCGAACGGCTTCGTGAAACAACTACTGATGCCTTCGACTTGAATTGCGAAATGGTCGTACATCGATTGCCTGCGGTACAACAGGTGCTGTACGTGCTTTTCACCGAAGGTTACTTCTCGTCAAACTCCAACTGCGTCATTCGGCGTGAGTTATGTGATGAAGCGATACGTCTGGCCAAAGTGTTAGCCAGTCATCCACTTGGTCAGCAAGCTTCGACATATGCGTTATTAGCTCTAATGCATTTGCACATTGCAAGATTCGCCGGGAGAACGAGTCTGTCAGGAGGGTTGCTACTCTTGGAAGAACAAAACAGACAGGAATGGAATCAACAAGAAATCGGTGAAGGCCTCAGCTACTTGGCAATGTCCGCAGAGGGCGACGAGTTTTCTCGATTTCATGCAGAAGCTGGTATCGCTGCTGAACATTGCCTTGCTCCGACTTTCAAGGATACGCGATGGGATCGAATTGTCGAGATGTACGAACTCTTGGAGACCACAGCAGTATCTCCGGTTCATGCACTCAATCGGGCCGTTGCGGTTGCAGAATGGAAAAGTCCGATTGATGGACTTTCAATTCTCGATAGTCTAACTCCGCCCACGTGGCTATCCGGCTCTTATATGTGGGCTGCAGTTTACTCCGACATTCACCATCGTTGTGGAAACATCGAATCCGCGTGTCGATATCGGTCAATCGCAATAGAGACTGCTCCTAGCGACGCGATTCGCGAGTTAATCAAGAGACGGCTTCAATTCCCATAGTAGAACTGCAGTGCTTTGACCGTTCTTCATTCCGCTCATCCCAACTGAAAAGAACCTGCCCAACAGATGGGAATCCGATTCGTCTACCTCAGCCGCAATGGTTGTCGTAATTGGGGACTGGCATCGCGCAGATACCGAGGGCAGCTTCCCGCGTACTTGGCTGTGTATGCCCGCGACACGCTGTGGGCCTTGATGCTGTTTTTGTTGTTCAGTACGTTACTGGCGTTAACATTTTAGGCATTTCTTTCCTAGAAATAACCGCTGTTTTGTGGTGCTGGCTTGACTACATGATCCAAGACTTGGCGTAGTAAGATTCGCCAGGCGGAGAAGATGTTCGATCATCACCTGGAGCCTTCCCGGATTCGAATTCCGTTCTCTTGCACTATCCACAAGTTTCCAACTAACTTCTCGCGGCCATCGAGTAAAGGAAGGAGTCTTTTAACTAACGCGAGTACATCGAGCTTGGATTGGGTTGAAGGTCTAAGGATTATGATTCCTGGATATTCGCTCGGCGGGTAGGTTCGGATGTCAGAAAAGTCGAGGTCCAGCGTGACTATTGCACGTTCTTCTGACTTGCAGACACGGGCCACTTTCGGGTCGAGCTCACCAACCATTTGTTGATCGAAATTTGTCATTGCATCGTGCATGTTCGCCCGCAGAAGCTCCGCTACTTCGACCGGCAAGTTCTCATCAATCTTGAAACGCATCAGTCGGCCTCAGACTGCAACGGGACAACTCGCTCACGCGTCAGCTCGGCCGCGTAAGCGATACACCCATCGATATCTTCATTTTTCAGGCTCGGGTAACTACGCAGGATTTCGTCGCGAGCGACTCCCGCAGCCAAGTTATCCATTACGACGGAGACCATGACTCGTGTACCAATCACGCAAGCTCGCCCGTGGCAAACCAATGGGTCAACGCTAATTCTCTCTTGCCAATTCATAGAGGCCTCCACGAAACGATTCGAAGAAGCGATCTTCTAGCTATTAATCGTGAATGGCTAGTATCGCACAATTGATCGTTTTACCCAGCAACGGCTTGTTTGTTAAACCAAGTTTCTCAGTCAAACAGAGCATTTGAGCGTTGCGGACGAATAAGCTCGGTCCGGTCTCAAACTTCCGATTTTGGGATGGTCTGTAGACTTCTCATCGTGGTGGCAAAAATTGCTGGCAGTGCAAAATCCTCGGAAAAACGCGAAAAGCTAGGAGCCATCAGGCTCCTAGCTTCTCAGATATTCTTACCTTCGGATATCCCGAGGTTTTTAAGGCTCGGCGAGCGCAACCCTCTTCGTAACAATACTCTCTGCGCTCGAAATTCGTAAAGCCTTTCTCTGAAAGGATTTGCGAAGTTCGAGACCCGTTAGGTCTGTTTCTCTACGAAGAGGTTCGAACAATAGGTTAACACCACTTTGTTGGCATCAGAATAGCACAAACCGCATTACCGATCAAGAGTAATGCCACTAAGAACGAATGCATTTCGCGGCCCCCAGGCTCGCTTGCTCAGCCAGGTGCCGCGATTGACTCCGATGATACTTGCCGGTCTTGGACGAATCGTTAGAACCAATTATTGTCGAAAACAGCGTCAACAAACAATTATTGGGAGCAAATCTAAATGACTGAGCGATCTCAACCATTGTCGCCGGATCACGCGGCCGACCGTATACGTTCCCAGATAAGAATCTGTCGTGAAGACATTGCGCGAGCCAAGACTCGAATTCTCAAGATGACGAATGGAAACGTTGAGGCAAATGCCACAGAGTGGCTCGCTGAGCAGCAACTCGAGGTGCCAAAAGAAATCGATCTCGATCAGGCTGGAATCGAGCAGATCCTCCAGGCCATCGCTAAAGCTATCGGAATCAAGCAGGCGTTCTTCCAAGCAGCGATTGAGCTTTCCTGCAACGGATGCATTGCATTGCTTGGAGGCATCCATCGTCCGGATGTCAGAATAGGCTAGAGGATGTCCAATACGTTACAGCCATTACTCAACAAGCTAAGGCTTTCAGGATTAGCCGCTTCGCTGGAAGTGCGACTCCATGAAGCCACCACGAGCATTCTGACTCATCGCGAGTTCTTAGAACTGGTCTTACAGGACGAGATCATGACGCGTGATGATCGCAAGATAAACAGGCGCATCATGGCCGCAGGGTTCCGCGATCAGCGGAGGCTTGAAGACTTTGACTTCAGCTTCAATCCATCAATCAAGAAGAGTACGATCTTTGATCTGGCTACTTCGCATTACGTGCGAGACAAGCGGGACATTCTGTTCTTGGGTCCCCCTGGAACGGGCAAAAGCCACTTGGCACAAAGTCTTGGAGTCTCTGCCATTCGTTGCGGCTACACCGCTTACTATCGTTCGATCTTTGATGTCGTTCGCGACTTCCTTCATGACGAAGCCATGGCCGGTCATGAACCTATCCTCCAAAAGTATCTGAAACCCGATTTACTGATCATCGACGACATGGGCATGAAGCAACTGCCCAAGCGTTCTGGCGAATACCTATTCGAGATCATCATGCGCCGCCACGAACTACGATCGACAATGATGACCAGCAATCGACCTCTCGAAGAATGGGGCAAGCTCATTGGCGATGTGCCCGCCTCTACAGCCATCCTCGACCGCTTCCTGCAACAAGCAGAAGTGGTTCAGATCACAGGCAAAAGCTATCGGCTAGAAAAAGCCAAGAAAACTCCAAAAGGTACCAAAGCGCCCACCGGCTTCGATGCCGAAGAAATGTAAACCAAAGAGTACCAGTTCACAGGGATGTTGGTTCAATAACAAAAATTGGTACCTTTTGAAGCGCCGCTAGCTGGTACCTTTTAAGGCGCCTACTGACAAGCGGAGGCAATCGCATTTCCCCGGAACCAACACGAATAGATTAATCTTGTGCGTTTCGCTTCCGGTCTTGCCCTTGGCTACTTTTACCTTCTCAGCGATTGGATTGCGATGGTAGTTGATCCAGGCTGTCGAGGCTAATACGGTAAAGGCAAATGTCGTCGTGGAGTAGAACACGTGCTACAGAGAAAGAGAGCTTTCCTGTGATTGTCAGTTCTTTGCCAGTGTAGTGAGCAGGGAGGTCTGTCACTCCGTCTCTAGCAAGAGCCTTTTCGACGTTCTCAGAAACACGGATTTTAAGGGCGGAGGGATCGAGTCCACCGTTGTACGCTTTCGAGCTCAGCCACCAATGCTGAGCCTTTGTGCCATCGGCATTCACAGTTCCTTCTCGTCGGACCGAAACCACCTTGACCCGAACGGTAACTGGCTGTTGCTTATTGCTGAGTTCCTTCCCATTAGCAATGAGTTCTTCCACCGTGTAGATCTTTGATGAATCTGGGGAACGAGCGAATCCATTAGGTTGTGGTGGTGGATCTTCATTTTTAGTTGGTTCGTCTTTTGAGTCTTCGGTTGCGGCGACCGTTAAGATTAGTTGATCCAGGCTGTCCAAGCTTATATCGAAAAGCAAAATCGTGTCGCGCCCCGGAAGATCTACTCCTCCGATGGATAGCTTCCCTGTGATCGTCAGTTCCTTCCCAGTGAAGTGAGCAACGATGTCTGTCACTCCGTTTCTTTCAAGAGCCTTTTCAACATTCTCCGAAACACGGATCTTAAGTGCGGAGGCATCGATTCCACCGTTGTACT
The DNA here is from genome assembly GCA_963204965.1 of Planctomycetota bacterium. Lineage (GTDB taxonomy): Bacteria > Planctomycetota > Planctomycetia > Pirellulales > Pirellulaceae > Aureliella. Next base: position 6,123 of record CAUJKA010000467.1, read on the forward strand.
CTTTCGAGCTCAACCACCAATGCTGAGCCTTCGTGCCATCGGCATTCACAGTTCCTTCTTGTCGGACCGAAACCACCTTGACCCGAACGTTAATTGGCAGTTGTTTGCTACTGAGATCAATTCCATTGGCAATAACTTCTTCCACCGTGTATATCTTCGACGAATCGGTAGATCGAGCGTCTCCATTAGGTTGTGGTGGCGTATCTACATTTTTTGTTGGTTCGTCGTTTGAGTTTTCGTCGAGTTCAAATTTTGGCTCACCGGTTGGCAGCAAAGTGAGCGTGAAGTTCATTTCTTGCCTGTCTCTATCAGGCGGGATACGAAAGTAGGCGATTCGTGTTCCCATCTCATCCTTGATGCCGAACCGGAAGTCTGCCGATGACAGTTTGTATCTGACTTCGGGAAATTGGATGCTCAGTCGCTGTCCAGCAACAGCCAATAGCTCAGTCAACCCCTCCTTTCCTCCAATGGCTACAATTCCTTCGAGCCTCCATAAGCGGTTAACGATTTCGAGATGCTCTGACTTGTCCAGTTGTAGCTCGCGCACTTTTCCCTCTAGATTGATAGCAACACGTTCGGTGCGGACACTCGTGTCGACTCGTTCGAACTCAGCCATCGACGAAACGGTGCTTTCATATTCCGCTCCGATATCGCCCTCCCATTTAACTTGCGCGGCGATGAGCTCTACCAGTTCCTTGACATCTTCGTTGGGAGCTTTCCCTTTCACGCTCGGCCGGCCAGGGAATACGGACTCCAGATTCATATCCGTCGAAACACGGAGCTTTGCCATGCGTTTTCCAAGCAAAGGATAATTGAAGTCCCAAGCAATCAAGAATCCGTTCAAATCTTTTGAATGATTTGCGTCGGCGTCACTTGCGTACGCATTCGGCGATTGTGGCGTTTCGCGCGACGTTACTTCTTCATCCAATTCAAGAACAATGTACTGCACGCCTTCCTGCGGAACTTCACCTGTGGCTGACCCCGGTCGTGGATGGCCACCTTTCTTCGCATTCCATGCCAAATACAGCGTGTTTCCCTGGAGCGAATACTTTACTCGCACAATTGATTCCCCTTTCACCTCATCAACATCGACGAAATCGATCTCGCCGTTCGCACCGAGCGTGTAGCGCCAGTCGGGATGCGGTCCCTTTAGCGACGGCGCCTGCATCTTTACGCGATGCTCATCGATCACGACCGTCGCACCCACCAATTGATCAACTGGCACGTCCGCAAGCTTAACCACCTTCCAGTGTCCGACGAGTGGGTTGACATGCGCCGCGCGTGGTTGAGCTTCGCGTTGCGGAGGCACGCTGATTGATATAGGGTTGTCACTGCTTCGCTTCCACAACAGATCAGCGAGTCGCGGAGTACCAAATTCCTTTTGAACATCTCTGTCTGTCGTCCAAGCGCCGCGGATTTCATTATCAACCAGCCGGAGCGACATTTTGCCATTGCGATCATCGCCTTCTGCCCAAGTGCCGTTGAAGCGGCGTTCGAGTCGCGACCATTTCAGGTGTAAGGTGCCGGATCGGACTAAGCCGACGGAGCTTTGAGGAGCGGAAAGTAATACCGTTCCTCCGTCAGGTACACGGACACTTGAATTGTTCCCGTCGTCGTTTGCAGGATTGACTTTTGCGTACCCAGAATAAGCTCCTTCGTACTGTCCATGTTCTTTGGCTACGAGAACCACCGTCCCCCATTCATCGCTGGTCCATTGACCGCTGATGTCGGGCGGATCGATCGCTTGCCATAACACCATTCCTAATAAGGCCGTTCCGAGTGTGCCAAGCATGGTCAATATTCCTTTTTTGTTTGAGTTGAAAATCGAACTGCTTCCCTTGACGTGCGACACACGCGAAGCTGGCAAAGGCACCGACGCTGGTTGCTGAAGATGCGACAGACACTGTTCAAGCAATAAGGCAACCTCGCTAGCCGAAGCAAAACGCTGAGCCGGGTCCTTCGACAACAAACGTTCAACGATATAGCTAAACCATGGCGGCAGTTCGGGGGCGAGAGAGGCAATCGCAGCGGGCTTGTCGTCGACGATCCGACGTAAGATTGCGATCGTTGAATCGGATCGGAAGGGCGAAACACCTGTCGCCATCTCGTAAAGTACGCAGCCAAGACTGAAGAGATCCGAGCGACCATCCAATGCCTCTCCGCGGGCTTGTTCCGGCGACATGTATTCCGGCGTACCCGCCACGACACCCATCCGAGTCATCGAAACGTCGTCCGCTGCGCGAGCCAATCCAAAGTCGGTGATCACGACTCGCTCGACCCCTTTTTCAAGAAAGATGTTGGCTGGCTTCACGTCGCGATGAACGAGTCCCTGATCATGGGCCGCAGCCAAGCCCACAGCCACCTGCATCCCGATCCGCAATACTTCCGTCAGCTCTAAAGGCGCGCGGGACTTCAAACGCTGAGCCAGAGATTCACCGGTGAGCAGCGGCATGATCAAGAACGGCAAGCGGCCCGTCGGCTGAACATGATGAATGGCGATGACATGCGGATTGACCACGGCGGCAGCGGCCTGCGCTTCCCGTGCAAATCGCTTGCGAGCCACCGAACTATGCGCCAGATGCGGAGACAACGCCTTGATCGCTACGAAACGTTTCAATTCGCGATCGAACGCTTTCAGCACAACCCCCATGCCACCACGCCCAATGATCGCAAGTACGTCGTAGCCGCCGAGCTGGCCCAACACATTCGCATCTTCGCTTGGCTCTAAATGTTCGACGCTGAAGTCGACCTCCGACCATAGCATTGGTTCCGGGACCGCAGCATCCAGCTCATCGGTAGTCAGCAACGATGCTGCTTCCTGCTGCCATTGCTCGCCACCAGCAAGCTGTTCCATTCGAGCACAGCACGCCTCGCAACGCTCAAGATGATCGTACAAAGCCGTTTCTTCGTCCGCCGTTAAGCGATTCGCGACCGCATTGGTTAGTAGCACAAGGGAACAAACATCGTTCATGATTCATTCTCCAACGTAAATACAACTTCTTTGAGCTGAGCCAACACGCGGCACTTGGCCACCCGGACGGCTCCGACGCTCATACCAAGGTCCCGAGCTACGATTGCTGGCGATTTCCCATCTATGGCCGTGCTTAAAAACGCTTGCCAGGCCTTTGGACTTTGCTCTTGCCGAACGCTTTCGGAAGCACGCTGAAAGATCGACCGACGAAGCTCAGTATCGAACTCGATCGACTCAGGACACTCATCCGCCGTCACATCCGCGAACAAAGACTGCGACTCTGGACCACCGAAGGCAATCATTCGCCGCTGCCCATGCTTCATCCAATTGATGACCAGATTGCGGGTAACTCGCCGCAACCAACCGCGGAACGAGCCTCGTTCCTTTGCCAATTCCCAGTGCTCGATCCGTTTGCTGACGGCGATGAAAAACTCCTGCATCAACTCCCGAGCGTCCGCGTCCTGCAAGCCGCATTTCCGCAACTGGCGATAGATGACGGGCTCGTAAATCGCGACAAATTCCGCCCAGGCTTCATGATCTTGAGAATCACGAAGTCGAAATAAAAGGCTGGCTCGAGTGGTTGGATTTGGTGTCATGAGTGTTTCCTATAGAGATACACAACTGACACCGCGTCCTGTTACGTTATCTTTCGGGAATTTTGGGCAAATGTAGGCTTCCATGGGTTTGAATTTGAAAACGCCGAGGTTTTCGTTGCGAATATGGCCGTTACGACCTACGTTCTAAAGGCCGAGATCGTTACTTGCCAAACGCAATGAAATCGGGAATCATCTCAATGAGTTCTTGATCAGACGGAGTTTTCTCGGACAAAGCCGCTGCCGTCTCGACATCCCCAGCATTTGCTGCGGCGATATAGGCTTCGGCGACAGCCTTGGCGTTCTTGGGGCGTCTTGAGTAAGCAGAATCGTCAACTTGTCTCCGACGACTTCGTACATCCCGAATTTAATTTCCCCTCCAGAGATTCGAGAATCAACTTCTTGAAACAGCGGAGGATCATTTCCTTCGGCTGGCTTGAAGGACAGAGCCCCATTGATACCCGACATGCCGGCAAATTCGAGTGACTACTGGACGATATTGACGGCAATGAGCACATCTGATGACTCGCGGAAGCTACGTTGGTTAGGTCCGTGTTGTGTTACAATCTAGCATTTGCAACTGCTTGCATTCGCCATGGCAGTGGCTCATCTCTAACCCACTGGCCGTTCTCGTAGCGCACCGTCCGGTCGACTGGCCCTCTCCAATTGAAGCGAATCTTCCCTCTCTCTACCGTCATCGACTCAATCATCCAATGCGCACGAAATCTCCCGAGATCCACATAGCATGCCTGGTTTCCAACAGCCTTGTAAGTCTGTCGACCGTAGAAGATATCAGCTATGGACCTCCGTTGACGTTCGCTGTTGTCACAGACAATTCTCGCAACGTGAACGCGATGGACCAAGTCATCTGGTGAAACGAGAAAATCGTCCTCAAACTCCAGCTGGGCCGCTGCTTCCTCAAACTTCCCCTGTTGAATCAATTCAGCGAAGTCTTGAACGGTTCGTGCGGGCCACCTCGACCACTGATATAGCCAGGCTCCAGCCGCGGCGACAAGACAAACCAGAAACAGCGTGCGAAGTTTGAATTGCATAGTATTCTTTTGAGCTAAACTTATTTGTTCTGAAAAATGTCTCACTGACAAATCGTCCTGTCTAGGACCAAAAATTTGCATGGACATTGCCAGCGAGTAACTTTGTTTTCGGTGTGCACGTTGAGAAGCTTGGGAATCTTTGCAATGTGTTTCGGATCAGCCGGAGAGTTCTTTGCCAAAGCTGCCGGCTTCTCGACATCACCTGCTAGTGCCAACGCAATATAGCCTTCGACGACTGATCGGGCGTTTTTTCGATCCACTTAATTTCCCTCTTCGAATACATCGATGCGGTGTAGTGTCGCTGCGATCGTTGCAATCTCATCGCTTGATAGACCGGACCATTTGGAAAAGGTCAGTTTTCTAAGATGCGGCAAGTCCGTAAGGATCTTGAAATCTGTGCTGGGGTAAACGAACTAGTTTATAGAGAGTTCTTCCAATTGCGTTAGTCCCAGGATAGGGCGAAGATCGTCAATTTCATCACAATCAAGGACAAGGTACCTAGTGTTTCCCCCCGAAGCCTTCTCGGTGCTGCCCTGCGGTAGAACACTGATCGCAGTCGGGTTGGCTTCAACGAACTTCGTCAAAAACTCATCGGCGAGTTCCTCCGTTTCGATGCCGATTTCGGTGACAGACCATCTTTGATCGCTCTTCCTAAGTTCAAACCGTAGTCTCACGTCATTTCGATCAGCACTCGAATTGGTTGGATGTTCCCACTTGAGTGTTTCAGTTAGTGCAATCCCCTTCGACGGACAATCTGGTGAGTTGACATAGACCGTCTTTGTTGCCAAGGATTCGAGCTTTGTAAGATTCAGTATCAGAGAATCGATTGATTTGGCGAGTTGTTCCGGTTCCTGCAAATTACCTCCGGTCAGCGATTGCACCGTCTTCCTATCACCCGAAAGTGCCGCTGCAACGAAGGCTTCGACAACGGAGCGGGCGTCAGGCTCCTTCTTGGCTACTTTTTCACGAGTCGCGATCGACTCACGGATTCCGCTCACGACTTTCTCCAAGTTGAGCTTATCTCGCTCAGCAAAGGAAATGGCCACCTTGCTACTGATCTTATCGTTTACTCGCGGAGCACTGAGAATTGTCCCATCAAACTCAATTACCAAATACCCAGAATTTGGCTGGCTGCTTAGTCGAGTTGTTTCGATCAGAAATCGTTCGCCAGCTTCTGGCGTAAGAGTCAAAACGATTTGGGACGCTTTAGGATTGTTCGAGTCGGTGACCGACTCGACCGTCATGATGTCATCTTCAGTCAGAATCGCTGGTTGAGCGGAATTAAGTCGCAGCTGCATTCCGGAGAACTCCACGACTTTGGTCTCAACGGACTGTTGGGATGAATCTGTGCCGACCTTCACACCAGTCGCCTCGCGGATTTGGAGACGTTTTGGATTTTGAATGTTCATCGCTTGATCTGGTTTGCGAGGTGTCAGCGCAGGGCGCGCGGCGGGGGCATCACGTTCGATCTGTTTTACGCCTGGCAGGCCGTCAAGATTTAATTCGGCAAGATTCAAACCTGAAGGCAACTTCGTACCCTTGGGAATCGCAAAGTTGACTCGCAAGTCATACTCTTCTTTGCTCAGCTTCTCAGAAAGCGAAATCAATTCGTACTTGTAGTTACCGACATCGCTAAACCGTTTTTCATCTTGTCCAATATTGTGGATCGAGACAGCTGCGTGTTTCGCCAAGGGAGGCATTCCATCAAACTCACTCCGGCCAGATGTCACGATCACAAAATCATAAACGTGGTACTGAATCACCGCGTTGCGGAGGATCAACTCTTTGTCGAGGTGAATCTCAAAGCAGTTCTTGCGATTGCCGATGGTGGCACTGGGGAGGCTGATCAGGCCTTTCAACACGTATCCGTCATCGACTTCGACGGCATTCGATACGCTGAGCATGCTTTGCGTGATTCCAACTCCGCTGGGGAGCAAGTACTCCCAAGCCTTTTTGCCGCCGCCGAGCTTGGCAATGTCCGAGCTATGGTGAAAGATCTCCGAATCCCGATTCCAATACCGGTAGTAGCTGAAACAATCGCTTTCGATGGAACGCGACTCGAGTTTGCCGTGCTCGGGATAAATGGCTGTTTCAAGGTCGGCAAGTACTTCGAGTGTACTATCGAAATTTTGACCCGTCCAGATATATCGAATGCGGTGCGGCTGTTGATAATCTTCTGGCAGTCCTTCCGGGATACCGGGATCAGGTTGACCAAGCTTCCTGCTGTGGAATCGCTCTTGTTCGGCCTCTCCACGCGGTGACGTCAGCGTGTCCCAAGTTCGTTCCAACTCGATAGTGCGTTGACTGAACTTACGATCGCGTTCACGAAGTTCATTCAACAACTTTTCTTTGTCGATCGATTTTCCTTCTGCTGGAATATCGGGATTGATGGTCGTATTTTCCGAATTGCCCGTCGGTGTTTTGGGTAAATCTTGATGGCTCTTAGGCTCATCGACAGATGTGCCCTGCGGTTTCAACGGGACGATCGTCTCACCGGGCTTCACTCGCGTTAGTTCCATGTACCAAACACCGGACACCCATTGAAGCTTCTCAGGGCGACAGCCTGGCTCGGGCGTCTTCTGGCGTTCGCCAAGGCAGAGAGTGACTTTATCACCGTCAACGCTCAAGAGACCAAGTCCCGATTCATCATCGGTTCCAAGCGACAGTTTCACGTGCACGGGTGAATGTGTGTCATCAACCTGAATCAGCATTGCACCGCCTGGCCCGCCGTCTCGAACGATGATGCGATCCTCTTTGAATTCCCATATTGAATATGGCCTACTGCTTTCCTCGCCATCCCCAGCAATTTGACGCGTGAGTCGCCATTTGCCCTGCAGTTGTTGCAGCGTTTTTCCCAGCGGCTGTGCGGGCGCCTGTTGTTTGTCATCGTGCCTTTCGTCGCCACTGTCGTGCGGCACTGCCGTCCCAGTTGAATTTACTAACTCGTCCATTTTAAGAACGATGTACTGCACACCGGCTTGAGGAACCTCGCTCTTTGAAGACTCTGGTCGTGGATAGTCACCTTTCTTTGCGTTCAAGGCCAGATACAGTGTCTTTCCTTCGAGCGAAAACTTGGCTCGGGAAGTTGTCTCACCTTTCGCATCATCAATTTCACAAAGATCAATATCGCCTTCTGCAACCAGTGTGTACCGCCAATGTGGATGCGGTCCCTTTTGCGATGGCACATGCATCTTGACAGTATCTTTATCGATCACGACCGTCGCGCCCGTAAATTCAGCGGCCGGCATGTCTGCGAGCTTAGCAACTTTCCAGTGACCGACGACTGAGTTGGTTTTTGTCGATTTCAGTGGAACGGTTGCGTCGGATGGCCTCTTGTTTTCATCGACTATGCTTGGCTTAGTATTTGGCAGGGGTGTCAGTCTGCCATCCAGCCAGCGAAACGCTGTATCGCGATCGAAGGCATCGCCATCGTTGATTCTGGCACCATTATCGAAATCGCCTACAAAGGGATTGTCAATGGCGAAGTCTGGTCGCAGATGGATCTCCGTCCGCTTGTATACGGTCGAGATTTCTTGCTTGACTCCACCGTTTGGAATCGATGTACTTCGGACGCGGCAACTCACGGCGATTTCCATTCCATCTACCACCTTATACTGAATGTCTTCCACAAAGTATGAGAACGACTCTAAGTCTGCTGTGTCCTTGTCTTCGCCAACCCGTCCATCAGCGAAGCGATTTCCCCTCTCTTTAAGACTCTCACATTGCCGTAGACGCCTTGATGGTCCAGCTTCGATCCAGACAGTCATGGTTCCCCAATCATTGCGGCCGGAAATCCTTAGACAATCATGGTCGCCAATTTTCTCGATTCGAACATCAGGTTCCTTTGACTCCATAAGGAGTTCCATCAATGTTCTCCCTTGATTTCCAGGAAAGTGACCCTCCATGGCAAAGCTGCTGCTGGATTCAAGCATTCGCCAACTTGCTTTTTGACGCCCCTTGATAGTCATCAGTCCAGTTAGCTTCTTTTGTCCGACTGTTGTAGTTCTACCGAGAAACATTTCACCATCGTCAAGGCGCCAATTGTCGAGCCGAATATGGTCCTTGGGCTGATCGTCGAATGTTTGAAGACTGCTTTCGACCATGCGCGGCGCATCGCGGCGGACTCGACTTTCAATTGTGACTTTGCCCACCTGACTGTGAACGTACGAGTTCGTAACTCGCATATCGAATTTTTGTTTCCAAGAAAGAAAATTCTGGCAAGCCTGTAGAGCTTTCCTTGCCTCGACTCGCAACGGCGATTCCGCTGGAGCCGCCTTGGCAGCATCACCAGCAGGTGGTGCCGAAACGTTGGCATTTTGCACAACCACTTCGCCGGACGTCAGCGGAAGCAGTCCGATCGAATTTGGATTCGCTTCTTTTTCTATTGACGGAATCTTGACATCCTCAAAAACCAATTCTTGCTGGCCTGGTCTGCCAAATTGAAAGCGCAGCGTGGCTATATCTGATGCCTGAAACTCGCCATAAATTGTGAACATGTAAATCTTGCCGCGCGCCGAAGTTGGAAAGTTTGGAACTGCTATTGGTGAAATCTTGCTGGCCAAATCCCGAGAATTGAGATCCAATTCGGAAGTCGAACAAATCTTAAGCTTTTTAGTTTGCTTGAGCCCATCAGTCACTTGTGCCTCAAACCCATAGGGTCCATCCACATTGTCAAGTCGTTCGATCATGGCAATTGCTCGCATCCATGCATCGGGTTGGCTTTCGCCTGGCAGTTTCGCGCTCTCCGTAAATTCAGCCGAAACTTCCCTCGTGATTCCAAGAAGGGTGACACGATACTCGCTATTTTCCTTTGTCACTGGCTTCATGAGATGCGTAGACTGACCGGAATCTACTCGATCGACAATGTTTGTTGGGCTTGGTGGATCACCGTTTGGACTTGGTTTGTCCGGCGTTTGCATCAGCAACATCGCCACTATGATCGAGCAGACGACAGCGAACATGGCGAAGACTCCAATGGTGCGAGAGCGAAACGAGAAAGAACCTGGTACTGACCTATCGACAAGTCCATCCGGTAGTGCAGCAATGGTCGGCTGTTGCACATATGCCAAACAGTCTTCGAGTAAATCAGCGACCTCCTTGGCAGATTCAAACCGAACGTTCGCTTCTTTGGCCATGAGCTTGCCAATGATCGTGCACAACCAATCAGGAACATCCGGATTGACTTCACGAATCGGACGAGGTTCTTTGTCTGTGATCAAACGCAGGACGCTGTAGCTGGATTCGGCTCGGAAGGGAGCATGGCCGGTACACATGGCATACATCACGCTACCCAGGCTGAATAAGTCGCTTCGATGGTCGACCGTTTCTGCGCGGGCTTGTTCGGGTGACATATACTGCGGTGTGCCAGCGAGTGTGCCGGAGCGAGTGAGACTAGCGTCATCGACGGCGCGGGCTAAGCCAAAATCCATCAACTGTACCCGCTCAACGTTTTGATCCAGAAAGATGTTGGCCGGTTTGATGTCGCGATGCACGATGCCTTGCGCATGAGCAGCGGCGAGCCCCTTGGCAGCTTGCATGCCGATACGGAGGATCTCGCGAACTTCCAGCGGCCCGTTGTCGCTGAGTCGCTTTTGCAGCGAAACGCCACGTGAATAGGTCATCACCAGATACGGAACGCCTTGCCACTCGTCGACGCAATGAATCGCCATCACATGATCATCGACCACTGCCGCGACCGCTTGGCCTTCGCGAGCGAACCGTTTGCGAGCAGCTCCCGAAGCAGCCAAATGAGGTAACAGCATCTTGATCGCTACAAACCGATTGAGTGATCGATCAAATCCTTTGAACACTGCGCCCATTCCACCTTGCCCCAAGAGCCCGATGATTTCATAAGGCCCGATGCGTCCAAGCATGTTGGGATCATCGGTCGGACCGAGCAGGTCGAGAAGATTGGCCGCCGATGGTTCATTTGGTTCCGCGTCTGACGAAGTAGCGTTGCGTTGCGAGGACGACCTGGTTCGAGAATTAAGGAGCACGCTTTGAACATCGCTCCACCACTGCTCAGGTCCGATTGTCGCTTCGACGCGAGCCCGACATGATTCGCACAGTTCCAAATGGTCCTGCGCTGACTCGTATTCTTCCGGAGTTAAGTTCCCCTGCAGCAGCGAATCGACTTGAGACGCTTGCAGGCATTCAGTAGAAAGATTCATTTCACGTCACTCCAGACTTCGGATACTTCGAGCACTTTTCTTTCAATCGCTGCATTAATTTGAAGCGAGCCATGTAGACCGCTCCGGGTGTTTTGTTTTGTCGACGAGCTACGTCGGCAACACACTCACCATCGATCGATGTCAGCCAAAACATGGCCCAAGTTGCTTCTGTGAATTCACTTCGAATCTCGTCGCCCGCCCATGGCATGGCTTCGCGGCGACTCTCTTCCAACAACTGCTGTGTAGTTTTATCGTTTCGCTCAGGCAATTCACGCAGCACTTCCTGCACACTGGTTGAGCCGCCTGGAACGTCTGGTTTTCGGCGAGTCATCGCGTTAACGATCGCATTGCGAGTGATACGAGAGAGCCACACTCGAAACGGCGGCTGGCGCGAGTCAGGCTCCCAATCCTCGATCGCTTTCGCGACGGACAGGAAAACCTGCTGTGCCAAGTCGTCGGCGTCGGCGTGTTGCAATTCCCGCCCACATGCCATGCGGACCACAACTGGCCGATAAATTGAGAGAAAATCAGACCACGAAGCCGCATCCGCAGGGTCTTTAACCCGTAAAATCAAGCTTTCGTTCGTTTCCGGCCAATGGTGCATCTGGATTCCTCTGTAAGTAACACACAGCACCCCAGTTTGTCTTTCCAATAATTTTTCTGGATGGCATTCTGCACCCAGATCCTCAAACGACAAAGGCCGAAGCGGTAACGCTTCGGCCTGGATGTTTGAACCGATTGAGTTCCGTTGAGCTGGCGAGTAGTAATTTCTTCGGCAAGTCATCAGCGATGATGGCCCTTACCCGATTTGTGCAGCCTCTTCAGAAGGGCGAGCGCTTCATTCGAAAAAGCAGATCCAGCAACTGACCGCCAAAATGATCATCCACAATGCTCGCCCAAAGCGGTAGTAGAAAACAAACTTCGATTATGGCCAGCCAGATGAGACGTGGCGATGATTGACGACGTCGCGAAAACACAGAGTGCAGAAGGGAGGCGGTTGGGATTGGGAGGCCCACAACCGTGAAGAAGACAAGGTGAAAGTAGAAGGCTTGAGGCGAATCACCTACCTGAGCGAATTGAATTACAAGACAACATATACACCACCGCCGAGAGGCTACTCCCGGGCGATTGCCCTTACTACCCTTCTGTGTACGCTTCAACGGGCCACTTCGAGGACGTCGCCAGCATTACGGCTTCACGGCTTCTTATAGACACGCTGCAACACTCGATACGAAGCCTCTGGCTAAGAGCTACTCCGGCGGGTATCGCAACCGCTTGTCATCAGACCATTTCCAGTTCGCACGTGCATTTCTTTGTTCGTCGCTCGCACTTAATGCAAGCCAGCAAGTTGGCGTGCGATTACAGATCTGATTGTGTGTATATCCCAATCGTAGAATTCACCTTTTGCATACACGGTTTCGCCTGTTGGTGAAACGATGATCGTTCGTGGAATCGAGGCTTCCGGCTTCACGAACAGTCCAAAAATCTCGCCATCTGGGTCCGGTGCGAAAGGAAGCGACATTTTATTCTCTTCGCCAAATCGTTTCACAGAGTCCAACGTCTCGTCAACGCCAATTATTAGTACCTGTAATTTTCCAGACTCTCGATAATCATCCCATATCTTGTCGATGTGCGGCAATTCTTTACGGCATGGACCACACGAGGTGGCGAAAAAATTGATCAACAGCACCTTCCCCTTTGCATCGGAGATGGAGAATCTAGTACCTTGCGAGTCAGTGACTGCAAATTCAGGTAACGCTTCGCCCACTTGGACAATTGCTACTTTGTGATTCCTTTCAGCACGTGCGGATTCAACTCGGTCAATGTATTCGCGGGCGACGCTCCAGTTAAGCACAGCGATTATGCAAGGCAAGAGAGCAACTGCAACAATCAGTCGAATGACATGCGTTCTTCGCGCAGCTCTACGCCAATGAAGAACAATCAAGCCGAACGTTACAAGTGAAAAGATGGCCGTAAGTACGAGCGCCAGCATAAGAATTTGAATGGCTATGTTCATTAAAGCGACCCATTATCATTGCGACGATCGGCCAAAATCACCCGGTTGCCGCAACGTGACTTTGATTCGAGAAAACGCCCGCTCGGCAACTCGGGTGCTTCTTTTGTAATTTGCGATTCTTGGTGTGTATGCCGGACGACTCTTTTTGTCATCCCGTGCTCCTGGCTAAAAGTATTCCATCGTGACCGACGCGGTCCATTTGTCCCCAACTTTCGTGGCGACGACCGTTTGTTTGCTGTAGTGGCCACTTGTAACGAACACTGTGACACTGCCGTCACGGTTTTGTTTTAGATTGTGAATGTCACCTGGAGCTACGGCGTGAATCGCGTTGTGAACGCTGACCAATTCGTCGTCCGACAGTGGTCGTGGTTCGGAGTAAGGAATCGTCAAGGCAATCGCAATCGTGCCAACCAGGATGATGCCTGCGGTGTTAACGATGATGTTACGTTTCAAATTATTCTGAAGACGCATTATGTTGACCTTCGTTGCAAATAACGATCCAGTAACCCAAACTCGGCGTGTTGCAATCCCAGCCCACACGCCATCCGTACCACCACTGGGCGATAAATGGAGAGAAAATCAGACCACGAAGCCGCATCCGCAGGGTCTTTGACCCGTAAAATCAGGCTTTCGTTCGTTTCTGGCCAATGGTGCATCTGGATTCCTCTGTAAGTAACACACAGAACCTCAGTTTATCTTTCCAATAATTTTTCTGGATGGGCATTCTGCACCGTGATCTTCAAACGACTCAGGCCGAAGCGACGTCGCTTCGGCCTGGATGTTTGAACCGATCGAGATCATTTGACCTAGGCAATAGCTGCTGTTTCTGTGGAAGTTAAGCACAAGCGCGGGAATAACGGATGAACTACGGAAGCGTGATAGGATAAGGTGGCAACTCAGGGTAGTAATGTCCTGGATGGCCTTCGGGCAGATTGTCGGGATAGTGATAACCTGGTGGCAAGTGATATGGATGATCGTCATCGCTCGCGTAGGTTTCGCCGGAATCCATCATACTGGCCCGCGGAATTTTCGAGATTTCTGAAGAATTCACGTTATGTCGGCTTCACAAATCCTCAAGTAACCAGAAGCAGCGATACTGAACGAAACAGAAAAACCAGGCACTAATCATGAATCAATCAACAAAGGCACCTATTTCGCCGCGATGTCCACAATGTGGGTCGACGCTCCCTATTGAGGCCCTCGGAGGCATGTGCCCACGTTGCCTGCTTTTCGAAGCAGCCTTGGATACTGGCGACGGAGAGGATTCACCATCGCGACCCTTGCCGCCTGGCATTGAAGCGGTTCAAGCAGCCTTTCCGCAACTGGAAGTCATCGAGTTGATCGGTCAAGGCGGAATGGGGGCAGTGTACAAAGCCCGGCAAAAATCGCTCGATCGCTTCGTCGCCATCAAACTGTTGACGCGGAAGTCGATTGGCCAGCTCGACTTTGAAACTCGCTTCACACGCGAAGCCAAGGCGCTGGCGGATCTGAATCATCCCAACATTGTCACGATTCATGACTTCGGCCAAGCCGGAGACTTCTACTTCCTACTCATGGAATACGTCGATGGGGTGAATCTTCGGCAAGCGATGGATGCTGGGCGGATGTCTCCAGCTCAAGCGTTGTCGATTGTACCACCCGTCTGCGAGGCGCTGACTTTTGCCCACAGCCGAGGGATCGTGCATCGAGACATCAAGCCCGAGAACCTGCTGTTGGACAAGGGCGGTCATGTGAAGATCGCTGATTTCGGTATCGCTAGAATCGTTCGAATACCGGCTGATCACACGGCAACCGAAGTCGGCAGAAGCACCCAACAAAAAGACTCAAGTTCACCGCTTACCGGTAACGTCGTCTTGGGTACGCCTAACTACATGGCACCTGAACAGAGCCAGAATCCCGAGGCCGTTGATCAACGAGCGGATGTCTATTCACTCGGAGTTGTGTTGTACGAAATGCTCACGGGTGAATTGCCACGTGGAAATTTTGAAATGCCATCGCGTAAGGTTCAAGTCGACGTGCGTCTGGACGAGATCGTGATGAGAGCACTGGACCGGAACCCGGAATTGCGTTGGCCAACAACGGCTGCGCTCAAGGCTCAATTGGCCACTCTCTCTGCCGCAGAAGTCCGCCAAATCTCCCTACCTGCCAGAGCGCCAGAAACGTCGACGCACTGGGGTATTACGTTCGCCGCGACCAGCATGATCCTGTTCATGTTGTCGGCGGTTTTCATGGCAGTACTCCTGTCGTCGGCAACGATAGGTCGATTCCTTGTCGCTGGTTGGTTGCTTTGTATACCCCTATCGATGCTTGCTGCATTCTTTATTTTGTCGTGGAACGATTCACTTGCGGGTCAAGCTCGCGCGTTGGGCGTGGCGCGTCAATATCGACCGCTACTTTGGATCGCGTGGGCAGGTGCGTTACTATCCGTTCCTATCAGCGGACTGGCTGTTTTCTTACTTGACGCGGTGAATGACGATCCGAGTTGGAACCCGGTTTTAAATGAATTGATCGTCTGTTGCACCGTTTGGTGCGGCGCACTCGCGTTGCCCGTTTGCTCGGTGTGGCTCTTCAAAACAGCCAACCAAGCGCACACAAAAACTAGTGCTTCGACATATGCATCAACTCGCAGGCCAGCTTTGGCCGCCATGGGAATCATCGCGATCTTGGTGGCTATCATGCTCCCGATTCTAGGATTCAGTCTTCACTTTGCCAAAGAATCGAGGCAACTCCATGCGGAAAGTCAGGCAATGACCAAGGCGAAAGCAGCGTTCAACGCCGAACAAGCAGAGAAGGCGAAATTGAATGAAAGGACCACTCTTAACAGCAATAATGATACGGCAGAGTTGGAAAAATGGACTGCCCCACTAACACAAGACCAACACATAAATGAAGCCCAAACGATAGTTAGCACTCATTCGTCGATCTTCGGAGCTCTGTGGACGGCGTTGGTGTTCTCTGTCGTTGGGATCGTATTGGGAACTTGTGGCACCGTGATGTTGATTGTCAACTATATTGAAAACAGAAACTGGAAAGTGATTCTGGCTGTGTTCGCTAGTTTTTGTATCCTTAGCCTTGGAACGATCGGGATTGCAATAATGATATACGCTCAATTGAACGTAGTCACGAACAGTTCGACTGCTGTCAGCGAACCTATCACAGCTTACGATCCAACAACAGTTAAGCATTAGTCAGCCAATCATGCCGAATTCGTACGAATTGTCTGATCATCAGCCACTCCCTTTTGCGACCACTCAGTGGACGCGAATTGTTGCTGCTCGAGGCGATTCATCTGTAGCACGTGAAGCGCTACGTGAGCTATGTAATGCTTACTATCGGCCGGTCGAAGCGTTCATTCGCCAGTCCTGTCGATCGTCACAGGATGCTCGTGACTTAACGCACGACTTTTTTGCACGCGTGCTTGACGGACAAGGTTTCGTGCATGCCGAACCGAATAAAGGACGGTTTCGGTCCTATCTGCTCGGTTGCGTAAAGCATTTTCTCAGCGATGCCAATGATCGTCGGATGGCGACCAAGCGTGGTGCGGGAAAAATGCCACTGTCGATTCATGTTCTTGCAATGGATGAGAATAAACCCGGAGTGCTGCCGTTGATCGATGCGCAAGGCTTCCCGCCTGATGCCTACTTTGACCGACAGTGGGCAGTTGAATTGCTTAGTCGAGTACTAGCGTCGCTTGAGAAGCAACATCAACAAGCGGGCAAGTCAAAGGAATTCGAACTATTGAAACCGTGCCTGACTGGCGATGCAGCAATGCCCACATCGGCGGAACTTGGTGAACAACTCGAACTAACACTTGAAGCTGTCTCGATGAATGTCCATCGATTACGCAAGCGATTTCGGGCTGCCGTTAAGGCGGAGATTGCTGAAACCGTGGTGGACGAAGTGGAAGTTCGAATGGAGTTGAACTACTTAATAAAAGCTCTGTCGTTTGCAGATGGGGTGGAAATGACGAAAGACTCGTAAACAGTCGAAATCTAAGGGAGTCTGCGTTTGATGACCATTTAACGGCCTATCGTAGATTTTACTATTTCTATCTCTAAACAAACACACCCGCGACTAGGAGGACCCGAGGCACGGGTGTCAGAGCTTCAGTCGCACTTATCAACCAGGAACAAGCCAAATCATCCGCGTCGGCATCCTGCAGTCCGCGATTGCGAGCCGACGAACGAGTTTAGCGTTTCAATTTCGCGATGAGGGGAACGATTGCATCGGACGGAATCGCCATGCAGCCGTGTTCGCCGACCCGAGCGATGGTGACTCCGATCGCCTTGCCTTCGAGATCGATCACGGGACCGCCGCATTCATCGAGAAGCAGCGGAATATCGTGTTCAAACACCATCGGAAAATCATCCGCTCGGAGATTCCGATAGCGGCCCGACGCACCTGGGCATCGGACGTAGGGTTGTTCCCCCAACGTCAATTGGAAATCCACTTGCTTGCCATCCCGTTCCATGTGGATAGACCATACATCACCTACCGAGGACTTTTCCATATAGCGGTCGACTTCTTCATGGTCGCGAAAAGGATGTCCATTCAAGGTAAGCAACAAATCGCCTCTTAGGATTCCCGCTTCGAACGCGGTGCCTTTAACTCGCTCCACGACCAGTCCCTTGCCTTTAACATTCTCGAAAAGCACTTCGATCGGCGCGGCCTTGGGGACATATGGATCGGCTTTCTTTATCAACTTTGGAAAAGGCCCTTCTAGTTCGCGCTGGGCCACAGCGACGATACCGACCCCAATCGAGCTTCCGCGACCATCTGGCGCGGCGACGAGTTTGCCAGCGGGCGTTACTTTGCCTTCGCTCCATTTCACAGGGCGAAGTCCGTCGGCGTCGATCTTGAGCAGAGCCAGATCGAATTCGGCATGGGTCCCCGCGATACGAGCGGAGACAACCCTTCCGACCTGGATTCTAACTTGAGGGTCGTCAGGGATTTCGCTGGCTTTGGTCAATATCCATCCATCGGCCGCGACGACCGTTCCGTACGCGACTCGTCGTCCAGCGCCGAGAACCTCGACGACGGAATCACGGTAGGTTCGCGTCAGTTCGTTCCATGGGGCTCGAAGCTTCTCGCCCTGAGTCCAAGCGTCGAGCGGCAGCACCAGCGAATCAATGTCGCCGTAAATCTCCTGGCCTCGCAGCGATTCCCGTTCCGCAAACCCGGGTAGGTCCTTCACTCGAAACATAGATTCGAGTTTCACTGATCGATCTGGTTTGCGCATTGCGGGCAGGAACCGCTCAATCGACTCGACACCCATGTAACACGTTGGATTGCTGAGGCGATCCGGCAGATTCCAAATGACGTACCGCGGCGCAGCCGATGATTCCAGCATCCCGACGACCTCGCCGTTGAGATTAATCAAGGGTCCGCCCGAATCGCCAGCGAAGGTGAGCGGATCGGCGACGATCTCCAGAGCCTTGCCCATGTAGAGCACGCGACCCAAGCGAGCAGTTGCCCCGCGGCTGGCGCGGTAGCCAAAGGGATGGCCAAGCTTGAGGACTCGGTCGCCTTGCCTGACTTGATTCGGTGTGGCCAGCGACACGTGCGGATAGCTGCCCCACCGTCATGCGTTGGAGCAGAGCGACCTCTTTGTCGATGTCGATTTGCATTGATTTCTCCTGAGAAAGCGGACTCACTGGTCGTTAACCACGTTGGTCACAGAGAGCACGCTTTCCGGTGAAACCTCAAGGCAAGCTGTTGGCAATTCCGCTGGATCGCCGACGAATTCTGAATCGGGAATCGCAACACGCGATTTCATCCGAACAATGCCGGCCGCCAGAATCGCAGCTATTTCCGATCGCCGAGCCGGCGCGGACAGTGAAGAAGGGGGAACAGACGAGAGCAACTCGCACCTCCATGCTCAACGCCGCTATAATTGGCGGCTCGAAGACAGACATTCGCAGCAACAACAGCCGCGTCTATCTGTAGGAATACCCGGTGCGGGTTCGAAATGACGGATTAGGGTGCGAAAGGAACTTTGAGAGCTACTTCGCCATGATCGAATTTCGAATACTCAGCGTTGAAAATTTTGAACCTTCGAAAGCGCTACTCGATAGCAAAAAGCGAGCTCGAAAACCACATACGTATAAGAACGGACTTACCTTGTATGGCAACCATCACGCAGATATCTGAGGCGACGACAGAATCCCAAATTGATGTCGTATTCGTGCATGGATTAATGGGCGATCCTCGTACTACTTGGGAGTTCACGGGTAACAACGCTGGAGACGAATATCACGTATTTTGGCCACAAGATTTGGCTGAAGACTTACCTATGGCGAAAATCTGGACCATCGGATATGACTCAAGTCCGACAAAGTGGAAAGGGAAGAATATCCCACTAATTGACCGAGCGGGAAGCTTACTGGATCTGTTAGACGCACATGAAATAGGGGCTCGCCCAGTAGTTTTCATCACGCACAGCCTAGGCGGACTTTTGACAAAGGCGATTCTTCGCGCATCGCATGATATGCCGAAGGATGATGACAAGCACACTTTGCATCGCAATACTCGAGGGGTTGTTTTCTTCTCCACGCCACACACAGGTTCAAGCCTAACCAATCTCGCGAATTCAATTCCTGGGGGAAGGCCAACAGAAATTGTACGAGAACTTTCGCAAAATGATGCATACCTACGTGATTTGTCTCAGTGGTTTTCTGACAAAGCAAAGGAGCTTTCGTATGCTTGCCTGACCTACTTCGAGTCCTACAAAACCATGGGGTACATGGTTGTCGATGCAGTAAGCGCTAACCCCAACCACGGTATGCGACCGGTTCCTTTCGATGGAGATCATTTTTCAATCTGTAAAGTACCTGATCGCTCTGATCAGCGTTTCAAACAGGTTGTGAAGTTCATAAAAAAGGCAGCAAGTTTCAAAGTTGAGGTCGCCAAGGAACGAGACTTTCAGCTAATTGATGGAATCGACTTTGCGATTGGCGTTGATCCGAATCCCCCGCAAGATGGCCGAGTCATAGAATTCCATCCGCCCTCTCGCACCTTGGTCTATTGCGTGTCCGCATCTTCGTCATGTGTGAGAATCAAGCCTCGTATGAAATATCGCGAGCTTATGAGTTCGAGCGCGATAGTTGACCCGGTCGATTTCTATTGGAATCCGTTTCGGTGCCAGTTTCCCTCGCTAGACGTGGTAGTCGTAAACAACACGCACAAGACACTTGTGCTTACAGGTGCAACCTTAGAAGTTATGTCCAGTAAGCCTGATTTTTCGCCCTTGATTGTGATTCCATCCAACACTTGGGGAATGAAGCTTGTAATCAAGAATGAGGGATGGGGAAAACTATCAAACGTCTTGCTGCGATGCAATTTGCTTCCAACTTCCGCACCTGGTTACATGCCGGACCCATCGATTGAGCATGTAAAAATAGGTACAGATTTCGCGCACGAATTTGTTCTAGGAGATTTCGCCGAGTCTGTTGAATTGGATCTTCGAGAAACGTTGGGGAAACTTGGTGTCGACATCGAGGCTATCTCTCAAGCGGGTTTTCGGAGTCAGACGCTTTACGCAATGCACGCGTTGCAGGCGGGCATAGATACGAAGCATGCGAAACACATGGGCAGATTTCCAGAGATGGAGAATGACAGCGCTTGGTCACCGTTTCCGGATGGATATGTCGTTGTAGCGGGCAGACTCGACTTTGATTCCGTTGACCGCGAAGGGCAACCGTATCACTACTCCTTGCCTATTCGAGCCCGAGTATTCATGTTCAACATCAGATACGATCTGCCAATGCCCCCCAGCTATCAGTACACGGCTGAATTGGAACACACGGGTGAAAACTATTTTGTGCCAATTGGCGTGTGCCACTCCCTTAAGCCAGGAGAGGCCGATCGCTTTACAATCCGACTAGCATGCTCGCAATCGGCATTTCATGAGTTTCGCATTCGCTGGGAATTTGCGGGCGGATTGTCTTCTTACAGCTGCCCCATAATGCTCGAGCAGGTGGTCCCCCGCACGTTTGCGTCCGAAGAACTTGCTTATGCAAAGCACTCAGAACTTGACCCAGACCTGGACAATGCTCCGACCGTTTTCGATGGTAATTGTGTCGAGCACAGCATTATTTCGGCAATGCAGGTAGCACAAGCAAGCGAACAAATTCGCAAAGATCTCGACGCATGAACGGAATCGCTGGGACCATAGATCACAAAAAGCAATGCCGCTACTACTGAGCTAGTTTTTGAATCGCGTCAGCTACTTCTGCGTTTTGCCGTATTGCTTCATCAAGGCTAAGGACGAACTTGGTGAATTGCTTACCAAAACACCAGTTCGACACCTCTGCATTGCTGGGCGCGACAAGAAGCACTTCACCTCGTATTGGCTTTATGATTGTCCCAGCCAAATCGGGGTTCTCGCATATCTCCATCGCATGTTCAATCAAACGCTTTTGCCTGATACTTTCGACGTGACACGCGAGTTCTCCAAATACAATCTCGTCGATCGAGCCATCCTCTTGAATGCAAGCAAGCTCCAAAATGTTGTCCGTAATCTGTTTCATTATCGCGCCGTAATCAACGTCACAGGAAACAACAATGGAAGACCGATCGAATAGTATGGCGTTTGCAACGGCCGTCGCAGCTAGCTTCTCATCAGCATAGATGTAGTCGCCTGAAAACTTCTTTTTTAACCGCTTCTGCGGATACTTGAAAAACGACTTCTCAGGCGAGTTACTCTTACAATGCGCAACAATGTTATCGGGCACCTCGAGAAATCTCAAAAGGCTAGTGAACAATGGTGACTGGCCTAAAATCGTCTTATCCTGCGACGTCGCTCGACGTAGAGCAACGTCCATCAAACGCTGACGATCCTCCAAGGCTGCTGGAAGCTCGCCTTGGGTACAAAACTTCTTCCTAACGCAAGGTGCAAGCCGCTTAGCGCAGATTGTCAGGATGTCCAACGCATATGGAAATGGACAACTGTCTCGCCGTAGTATTCGGCCATTTGCGATACTTCGGTCAACGAATTCGTTTGCCGAGGAAAGATTCTTCCGCTTTCGAATTTCAGTTATCACTTCAGGGGTAATGAGTATTTTTGATTCCAATCCCTCCCAGTAAGCTCGCTCACGTCCCGATAGAATCACGTTGGAGTCCATGAAGATATCAATGCTTGGGCGTTCGCAAAAATCGCGGAGTGTAGATCGAAAGCATTGGCTTCTTTCTGCGCGCAGCGATGCTAACTGCTTTTCAATAACTATTTTGGAGAAATGTTCAGCGTTTGAATGTTGAGTCATCGAGACCTCTTTTGGCGGACGGAGTCGGCTCGTCGATCCGCGGGCGTTGTGGCTTAGCGAAATTTTATCTGTTCGACGTCGCGACTAAAGACACGTGGTGACGCATGAAGTTCGAATCCGATCTCACCCGGACTCCGAACGAGAACTCTGTGTTAACTCTGGAGGCCCCCGAAAAGAGAGAGTCAGAGAGTTCGGGACCGATTTTTCGCAGCGCCGGGTGCAACCTTGAAGGTTGCGTTCGAGAGACGGAAATCTCTCTGCAAACAGAGATCGCGGCCGTTTGGGCCGGCGAAACGCGAAAAGCGTGGGAAACTCGCCAATAACTGGGTAGAACGAAAAACGCCCGGCGGTCGATTTCTCGACGCCGGGCGTTAAGTCTTTTGGTCGTCAAAGTTCGTACTTTGACGCAAGCTCCCCGAGCGCAACCCTCTTCGTAACAATACTCTCTGCGCTCGAAATTCGTAAAGCCTTGCAGTGCAAGGACTTACGAAGTTCGAGACCCGTTCGGTCTGCTTCTTGACGAAGAGGTACTAACAATGGGTTAACACCACCTGGAACAGCAGTTTAGTCGAGCTTCATCTTTGTATCAACAGGAAAACGCGGCTTGCAACGGCGATCTTACCCCCTCGATATGGTGCCTATCAGTTCGCTAGAATCTCACTTGATACTGGGAATAGAAGAAGTCGGCGTCGCCCCCGAACGCGACGCCAGGCGTGTTGTAGTAGTCGCCGGAATTGAAGTGGGAGTAGCCGATCATCAGATTGTGTCGCGGGTTGATCGCAATCGTCCAAAGGAGGTCAATCTCGTGTCCAAGGTCCTTGGATACAGCGGCGTTGCCGGCGTTGTAGGGTGTCATCACGACGCTGTAGGGTGTCGTGGCTTGATCCAAGAAGAAATAGTGATACCAGACTAAGAAGTTCACTCGTTTGCCGATCGGCGAAATGAACTGAACATTCACGTCGTTCAAATTCCGACGTCCAAATAGGTCCATGAACCCGTTGTACTTGTGGGCCAAGGGAAAGTAATGGTGGAACCCATCGTCACCGGGAGCGATAAGCGCAGAGTCTCCGCCCGAAGCCCAGTCATACCAAGCCCACACAGTTGGGGACCATGTACCAAGCGTTCCGTCCGCGTTTAGAACCTTGCCGAGTCCTGCGGCCATGAAACCTGCATCATGCCCTGAACCATCAGCATTGTCACCGAACTGCACGCCACCTTCGAACTCATAGAGAACTGAATCCATTTTGCCGGCAACTCGGCTTCCAAGCGTATGAAACGAGAAGTTCTGGTCTGTGTTGTCATAGCCAATGTAGTACGCCTCCAAGGCGGTCACACCATAATCTTTGCCTAATGATTTGTTGGACAAATAGGCTCCGTAGAAACTCTGGTTGTTGTTGGAACTGTCCCATTCGTTCGTGCCTCCAGTGGCGGCGATTCGATTTACTGGATTCGTGTAGAACAAATCGACTGTATTTTGCGAGCTTCTTACCGTTGCTCGATAACCGTCAAAGGTTCGCCGGGTGTTAGCCCAATCAAGTGGGGAAACAAGTCGTTCCGCCCCAAGCAGTAACTCTTGGCGACCCGCGCGACCGCTGACCTGCATCTCGTCGCAATCAAATAGCGTTGCATCGACGAAGAGATTTTGAAACTCGCCGCGGTTCTCCTCGATCGGACGTGGTGCGAAGTCCTCGCCCCCTGAGTCCGCGTAGAGGTATTCACCAAAGACTCGAATATTCTCGGTCACTCGGTAGTTTGAAAACAGCCGCACGCGTGAAAGCCAGAACTGGTCGTCGATGCCAGTCAGCCCGAGTCCACGCATATTGCTTTCGTGGTGGTACCGTGATCGATACTCACCACCCAGATCAAGCTTGCCGTCCATCAGCCCCTTAAACGAATCTCCAGCGAAGTGTGGACCATCGAATGCTGGGTTACGCAAATACGAGAAATCATTCGAATAGAACACGCCCTTGTAGGCATCTTTCATGGCGGCGTTCAAAGTGTCCTTGGATTTACTCGCCTGCTTGTCGCATTCTTCACACGAAGCGGCCACCGGTGATGGATTTTCACCTCGTTGAGGCGATTCAACTGTCAGATCTGGCTGATCGTGGACGCTTGCGAATACTTGAGATCCAGTTGGAGCTTGCTCTTGTGCCACGACTGGTTGGGCGAAAGATGCGAATGTCAGAGTGGTAAGTCCAACGGCGCAAATGGTCGAGCGGCTGAATTGTCTGTTTCGCATCTGATGAGTCCATTCATCATCTTGAGCCACGAGAGGGGCGATGCCGGCTTGTTCCACGCCCCTTCGCGTCAGAAAGCGAAACAAGAATCGTGTCGCGGGTACCGCCTAAAGTCCGTCGTATCACTCGATCTTTATCGACTTTGTTCATGCTTCCGGCCATTAGGTTCTTCTCGGCTGTTGCAGACTCGCTAGTCAGCAAACTCGAAATCTAATTGAAGTGGCTCGCCACCACTTACAGCCGTTGTCTCGAAAGCGTGACATTACGCCACAGCATGTTTTTGCCAAACAATTCTACACCTTAAGGTGCATGTTGCGATATAACTGGATGAGATTAGCTTCGACACTTAGCCAAGACTAGCACCTGAGGCCCGGAAAAAAATGAGCACAGCCACCATCGATTCAGCCCAAATGCCTCGGGTTGAAGCCGCCGCGAACTTGAAGCCGAAGGAGCACGGGGCCTATGCGATTCTTGCGATTCCAATCGTGACAGCCATTTTGGTCACCGGGCCGACCGTCGTGGGTTTGTGTGTTGCAGTTGCTTCGTTAGCAGGCTTCTTGGCCCATGAGCCATTGCTAGTAGCACTTGGTCGTCGAGGTGCACGAGCTCAACGCACGACTCCCCACGCACAACGTAGGCTGGGAGTGCTGCTTACGGTTACTATTGCGGGCGGTACCATCGCGTTGGTTGCAGGATCGACGAGTGTGCGAAACTCGCTAATCCTGTGTTGCGCCCTTGCCCTCGTCTGTTTCGTACTCGCGATCGCCGGCAAACATCGCACGCTTGGCGGACAGCTCTGGGGCATCATCGGTTTGTCAGTCCCTTGTGTTCCTATCTTGCTTGCCGGTGATACGCTAATCCAATTGGCGATGGAAGCTTGGGGGACCTGGTTGATTGGATTCGGAGCTACAACGCTTGCAGTTCGGGGCGTCATTGCGTCGCAGAAGCGTCAGTCGCGAGCGCTACACTGGAGTGTCATTGCTGGTCTTTCGCTCGCCGTTGCGGCACTCACGTGGGCTGGTTTTCAGATTCCCATCGTTACGCTACCGATGATTTCTATGTCCTGGTACTTACTCTATGCCCCACCTCCTGCAAAGCAGCTCAAACGCGTGGGATGGACGCTTGTTGGTGGGACAGTTGCGACAGCATGTTGGATGGCCATCATGGTTTGAGGCAGAGGGATCTCCGAATGGAGCGATAGCTCAAGAGAGGTCATCAATTCGCACTCCAAGTCGGCAACTGATGTTGACGCACCTCTCGCATTGCGTAAAGTCGTTTCCTTGTTGCCGAAGAAACTGGCTATGAGCGGACATAGCCAGTCGCTGGGCACGGATTTAACGTGAGAATCGAGCCCGGAATGCAGGCGACGAAGTGGTTAGGCATTGAATTAGTTGAAGTAAGCCTCAAAGAAAAGTTGATCTCGGCAGTTGGCTCAGCTCTCGCGATTTACTGTGTCTTTTGGTGCACACTATCATTTTTGCCATCTGGGGCAGCAATTGGCGTTGTTGCGTCCATGGGGGCGACAGCAGTGCTACTGTTCGCGGTCCCTCACGGGCAACTCTCTCAACCATGGCCGCTGATCGGCGGCCACCTTGTGTCCGCTATGATCGGAGTGAGTTGCGCGCGGTTAATTGCGAACCCCGTGCTTGCAACTGCATTAGCGGTGGGTGCGTCGATCGGCGTGATGCACCAGTTGAAGTGCATTCATCCACCAGGCGGCGCGACCGCGTTCACTGCCGTGATGGGTGGCCAAGCGATTGGCGATCTTGGCTATCTGTATGTCCTGTACCCTGTCGGCCTAAATGCTGTTGTTATGCTGGTACTCGCCGTGCTGATCAACTTTCCGTTTCGCTGGAGGCGTTATCCAGCAGTGTTGATAAAAAGGACACCTCCTCAAGAAGCCGCAAACGTCTTGGGTTCAGAAGACGATCATCGCAACTTAGTTGAAGCAGTGCGTTCGCTGGATTCATTCGTGGACGTCAGCGAAGAAGATCTAGTTTACCTTTCGCGGATCATGGCAAGCCATTACGCAGAGCGACACTCTGTTTCCGCAGGCGAAGCAGACTTAACTCAATCGGTTCGAACGCGAAAAGCAATTGATCCTTGGATGACACCAAGTGACAGCGCGCCGACAAATCCATAACTTGTGGATGTGAGTGTCCGACTATTCGATGCGATCTCTTTTCGAAGGTGGAGACGCTACAGCAGTCGATCAACTAGTGCATTCAGCAAATATCAAGTCGCTGGTTCATCCGTGTGCATGCGGTCGGTAAATACGTTGACAATGAGCTTAAGTGACAAAGTGAGGATAATTAGCCCCAATCCCCAGATGCCAGCCACCACCTTCCACTCAAGTAGGCTTGGTGAGTACTCGACGATCTCGTGCAGGGTGGATGGGATAAAGCCTGGCACAATCAAGCCCATGCCCTTCTCGATCCAAATACCAACGATCACCAGCAAGCAAGCCAAAATTCGTACATGGCTACGTTCCAAAGCTGCGGGAGTGAAGAACAGTGCCGTACCGACAAGGTTCATACCGATAGCTGTCCAGATCCACGGCACCAAACCGTTTTTTCCATGGTCGCCAAAGAACAAGTAATTGAGTGGAGCTGCGTGGGCGCTACCGGTATACAACACCGTGAAGATTTCGCTTACGAGCATCAATAGATTAATCGTCATCGCGACGCGAATAATTTGAATCAGCGTACGTGCTGGACCAGTCGGGGCAGCATAGCCTGTTGTTACTCGCAGAACACGCATTACAAGGATGATAAAGGCTGGGCCGCTAACAAATGCGGAGGCCAGGAAGCGAGGCGCTAGCAGAGCGCTGTTCCAAAACGGGCGACCGCCGAGACCGCAATACAAAAACGCAGTCACGGTATGAATGCTGATGGCCCAGAAGATCGATAGAAACACAAATGGAAGGTACCACCAAACATTCGGCTTGCGTCCCAGATACCGCATGTAAAGGAGGTAGCCAACGACGTGCAAGTTGATGAGCAAGTAACCATTCAAAACGATCACGTCCCAGGTCAACATTGACATCGGCCAGTTGAATTTGCCGATTCCTGGAATCAAATGCCAGAACCGATCCGGTCGGCCTAAGTCAACAACAACGCTTAAGGTGCACATGACGATCGCTGCAATCGCGACTGCCTCACCGATGATGACCACCTTATGCATCTCTTCGTCATCGTACAAATAGGCTGGAATGACCATCATTACGCCACCGGCAGCCAGCCCCACGCAGAAGGTGAAGTTAGCGATGTACAAGCCCCAGCTGACGTGGTCCGTCATGTTGGTCGTGATCATGCCGCCTGCAACTTGATTCGCCCAAGCGTTGGCCCCTACCAGGAAAACAGCCGTGAGCACAGTCATCCAGGCGTAAAACGCGAAAGAGCCTTCAGTGGCTAGCCATAGCGCTCGTCCAATGAACTTGGGGTAGCTTGTAATGGCCGTTTGTTTTACGGGACTGCTGCTCATGTCGCTCAATCGAAATAGTAAAAGAACGCTGGCTTGGTACCGAGTTCTTCCTTGAGGATGTAGACGCGTTTGTTCTCAAGGATCCAGCGGATGTTCGAATTCTTGTCGAGAATGTTGCCAAAGACGCGTGCACCGGTCGGGCAGGCTTCCAGGCAGGCTGGCAACTTGCCGCGGCGCGTGCGGTGGAGGCAGTAAGTGCACTTCTCAACGACGCCAACGGGCCGCACTCGATTGCTCAGATAGCTCTGGTCAGGATTGATTTCTTCTGCGGGAACTTCGGGCTGCTTCCAATTGAAACGCCGAGCGTGATACGGGCAGGCCGCTTCACAGTACCTGCATCCGATGCACCAGTTATAGTCAACAACGACAATCCCATCCTCTTCTTTCCACGTTGCCTTTACCGGGCATACGTCCACGCACGGCGGTTCATCGCATTGTTGGCATTGAACAGGCAGGTAAAACTTGTCGTCCTTGGGAACGATGCCGGAGTAGGTCGTCGAACCCTTCTCCATATCCATCGTGCCTTTGGGCATTTCGATGACGCGGATGTAAGACTGATTCGTTGACCGATCGTGGTTGTTCTCTTTGTGGCAAGCTTCGACACATTTGCCGTTTCCATTACAAACGCTCAGGTTGATCGCGTAGACGAACTTGGTTCCGGGGATCGGACGGTCGTCGGCGATGGTAACGTCAGCGCCATATTTTTCCTTGGTTTCAGCTTCCAGTCGCGAGATCACATTCGCTTTCTGTTCCGGCGATAGTTCCGTGTAGTGCCGCTGCATGAACTCGACTGCAGTCGTGCTTTTGGCGGCTTGCCGAAGCGGCGAAATGGCAGCAACAAAGGCGGCAGCCCCCAGGGTCGCAAAGCCTCCTTTCACAGCGGCACGGCGAGTGAAATTCTCGACGATCGGTAGAGAGCGATTTGCTTTGGATTCAGCTTGTTGGCTATTGCATGGATCAGTGCTTGTCATGCGCAGCCGTCCCTTCCTGTTGGTGTTCTGCGGTTGACGGCTCGTTGAAACGATCCTTCGGTTTGAATCCGACGATCATCTTCGGATACTTCGGCACGTGAGGATCATGGCAGTCGATGCAGTTGTTCTTCATCTGAGGACCACGACTCAAATCCCAGTGGCCATTCATTCCGCCGTGAGCACCATGCGCGAACGACTCGGCTTGCTTGCTGTGGCATTGAGAACAAAGCGTCATCACATTCTCGTAAGCGACAGAGCTGCCATCAGCCAATCGCAGAGCGTCGGATTCATTCGGGTTGTGGCAGGCATAACAGGTGATGTTTCCGTGATTGAACGCCATGCCTTGGTGAAACTCATCGAGTGTCGCAGCAGTCTTGTTTTCGAGATTGGCTTGGCGAATGCTGTGACAGGTCGAGCATGCCACGCTCGCAGTGCGACCTTGTGGATCGGTCCCAGCGAGCTCGATTCGCGGTGGTCCGGATGGCTTACGAATGATGACGGGATGTGCTTCGTTCGAATGAACAGAAGCCTGTGACACCTGAGCTTCAGCGGCACTGCTAGTGGGCGTATTCGCTCGCATGCCCGACTGCCAAAGAGCCGCCAAAGCAACCGAAGCGAATAAACACAACAAAACTGCGAAAAACAAACTGGCGATTCGCGGCATAAATTTCCGTTCCAAATGAGGTTTCGCAGACGACATCTAATGTATACACTTAGGTGCATGTTAGCGAAACCTCAGTTTCCAACGATGCCACTTCTTTTCACGAAAGCAAGCGCGGTGCCAATTAGCGGACTCGTCGTAACCTTCCAGTCCTCGGTCACCGAGCACTCCGAGGCTGTTGAAGCTCTGCGCATGATACCTGAGATCGATATTGGCGAGTCGGCAGGTAGTAAATTAGCGATCGTCATCGATTCTGAAACGAAACGTCGCGATCAGGAAATCTGGAACACGGTACAACAGTTGCCTGGCGTGATTGACTTGGCTGTGGCGATGGTCGCATTTGATGAAGATGATCGGGCCAATTAATGAAGATTCAATTAGGAATAAACATAATGGATTCCGAACGTCGCAGTTTCTTAAAGTCCGCTGCGATGGTCGCAGCCGGTTCGATGGTTGCTGGCGGCACGTCGTTACCGGTCGTACAGGCTGACGAGGGTGTTAGTGATCTGCCAGTGCTTGATGGGCTTTCCTGGAACAAGGCTCCTTGTCGATTCTGTGGAACCGGTTGCCACGTACAAGTCGGCGTCGAAAACGGTCGTGTCGTTGCGATTGCAGGCGACAAAGCTGCGGATGTCAACAAAGGTCTGCTGTGCGTCAAAGGATACCACGTCGGCGGCATCCTCTACGGCAAAGATCGACTCACAAAGCCACTGCTTCGCAAAGAGGACAAGCTAGTAGAAATCGAATGGGACGAAGCGATCGAGATCATCGCGAAACGCATCTTCGACTCGCCAAAAACATTCGCCTTCTACGGGTCCGGTCAGTGGACGATTCCCGAGGGCTTCGCTGCGCAAAAATTCATGAAAGGCGGCTTGGGCAATAACCACATCGATCCCAACGCACGGCTTTGTATGTCATCCGCAGTGACTGGCTTCTTGGCAACGTACGGTGTCGATGAACCAGCTGGCTGTTACCAGGACCTCGACGAATGTGATGTACTGATCACTTGGGGAAACAATCCAGCCGAGATGCACCCGGTTCTTTTCTCGCGTGTGACGGACCGGCGTTCACGCGGAGAAACCGTTCGCATCATTGACATCGGTACGCGCCGAACGCGAACCACGGATGCTGCCACTGACTACTTGGAAATGAAGCCGCATGGTGACGTTGCCATCTCGCTGGGCATCATGCACTTGTTGATTGCGAATGACAACTACGACAAGTCGTTTGTTGCAAAGCACTGCAATTTTCGTGGTGCCGAAGCCGATACGCCAACGCTTCAAGGTGAAGCGATCAGCGAAGAAGAGTTTCGCAAACGAATTGGCAAATACACCCCAGAACATGTGGAAGAGCTTTCGGGGGTGCCAGCCGAAAAGATCCGCATGCTGGGTGAACTATTTGGTAATCACGACATCCGCATCACCTCGCTGTGGTGCATGGGGATGAATCAGCACACGATGGGAACAGCCATCAATTCGCTAGTTCACGGAGTGCACTTGTTATCTGGGCACTTCGGTCGTCCCGGTGACGCGCCGACCAGCCTGACCGGACAGCCCTCGGCCTGCGGTACGGTGCGTGAGGTGGGCACGCTGGCCCACGCTTTGCCAGGTGGTCGTGTCGTTACGAAGCCAGAACACCGACAGCATTGCGAGGAGTTTTGGAATCTACGCGCTGGGAGTATCAGCGAGGTCCCCGGCTATCACACGGTTCAAATGTTTGAGCACTTCACGAAGCCAACGGCTGAAGGAGGTGATATCACTACAATGCTGGTGCAGGTCACCAACCCGGGACAAACGCTGCCCAACCTAAACGCTTTGTTCAATAGCAAGAAGGGTCTTGAAGATAAGTTCTTGATCGTCAGCGAAGTCTACCCAACGGCCACGACTCAGCTTGCAGATTTGATACTTCCTGCGGCTTTGTGGGTTGAGAAAAATGGCATGTTCGGCAATAGCGAACGGCGCACTCAACAATGGTTCAAGATGGTAGATCCACCGGGTGAAGCTCGCGATGATTGCTGGATGACGATCGCGATCGCTCATAAGTTGTTCGAGATGGGCCATGAAGGCATGAAGGATAAGAATGGTGAATTTATTTTCGCCATCAAGGATTCCGATGGTAAAGAGATACCGATTTGGCAGTTCAAGCACTACTACGATACCAACGTCGATAAGCACCTGTTCGAAGAGTATCGCTTGTTCTCCACGATGAAGCATAAGAATCTCGCGCCGTACGATGAGTATGTCAAAGCTCGAGGCTTGCGTTGGCCGGTGGTTCAGCAGGACGACGGCTCTTGGCGCGAGACACGCTATCGGTTTTCGGAGTTTGATGACCCCTTCGTCACCAAAGGACAAGAGTTCGAGTTCTACCACTCATCGTCCAATGATGGTCGCGCACAAATCTGGTTTCATGAGTATGCACCGCCTCCGGAAATGCCCGATAAAGACTATCCCATGTGGCTGTGTACAGGCCGGGTTCTGGAACATTGGCACACGGGAACGTTGACAAGGCGTCTATCGCCGCTCAACAGGGCGATGCCAACTGCATATGTGGAGATGAACAGTGAGGATGCCAAAGCGGCCAACATTCGCCAAGGTGAAAAGGTGGTTATCGAATCGCGTCGTGGAACATGCGAACTCCCCGTTTGGATCGATGGGCGTGGTCGACCGCCACGCGGAACAGTGTTTGTGCCCTTCTTCGACGAGACCAAGTTGATTAACAACTGCACGCTCGAAGCACACGATCCATTCTCGAAGCAACCCGACTACAAGAAGTGTGCGGTTCGCGTGGTGAAAAAGACCGAAGTGAAAAAGCTTCCAGTGAAGGTGCCGTCATGAGCCGGTTCGTTACGGTCTTTCTCTCCTCCGTGATCGCCATGGCTGTGATCGGCTTCTTTGTTGGTATCGGCGCTGGTGTCCCCAAGCCCGATGGTGTCAACGAATCAACGCTTGTTGAACTGCCGTCTTCTGAATCAGCCGTTGCAGATGCCAAATTGATTCCGGCATTGAGCTACGCGGAAATCGCGAGCACATCCATGGGACCAACCAAGGCATGGCAAGCCACGCCGCAGAGCTTGCCGCAGCCAGAGTTTGACTTGTACACGAAGATCGAACCCAGCGAATCAGAGAAAGAAGCATCGAGCAAGCTGCGTGCTTCGAGGCGTGCTTACAATGGTGCGCCGCCGATCATTCCTCACCCAGTTGAAAACACCAACGACGCAGCGTGCTACGCATGTCACTCGGGCGGTGTGAAGTTAGCGGGCTTGAAGGCCAGCGTGATGTCGCATGCGTACCTTGCAAATTGCGTCCAGTGTCACGCGCCGATGGCCCCAGCACCTTTTCAATCGATTGATGCAACGGTTGAAACAACCTTCGTAGGCTTGCCGGCACCCAAAGAAGGAAAGCGAGCCTACAAGGGTGCGCCGCCAACAATCCCACACTCGCGCTGGATGCGCGAGAACTGCAATGCCTGCCACGGCGGGCCGCACGGCTGGGCGGGTATGGAGTCAACGCACCCATGGCGGACCAACTGCGTTCAGTGCCACGCCCCATCAGCCACGCTCGATCAGATGCCGGAATCCGAAGTTGTACCCATGTTGCCGCCGCTCGATGTGGTGACTGCAAAAGTAGGTGCTGGAACGCCGCAATGAAAAACCGGGCGGGTAGTTTCATTGCTCGAATTTACTCGGCTCTGTGGCGTGCTCTCTACGTGACAATCAAGCTTCCGGTGACTGCGTTTAAGTATTTGTTTGCGTCGCGTAAGACGAATCAAAGCCGGCGCGATTTACTGCAAGGCCGCATGTGGAAGTTCATCCCATCAGCCAAGTTTCCGCCGCTGGTCATGCGGTATCCAACGAAGTATTCCGAGCCAAACGAAGAAACATCGTCCGACGCGAAACCTCGCAGCATCGCGGGTATCAACATCGACCCGGTCCCATCAACCAACTTGGGACTTAGATCGGTATCGCGAACGTTGCCCGTTTTTCGTCCGCCCGGAGCGATCGATGAGTTTCAATTCTTATCTGGCTGCACTCGGTGTGGTGACTGCATCACTGCCTGTCCCTACGCGGCGATTCGCAAAGCACCTGAGCGACTTGGCAGCATAGCCGGTACACCGATTATTGAAGCGGACACAGCGGCTTGCATGATGTGTCCAGACTTTCCCTGTATCGACGCGTGCGAACCTGGAGTGTTGACCAAGCTCCTCCCCCCGATCATGGGCACAGCCAAGGTCACCGAACATCTGTGCCTTGCTCATCATCACACAACTTGCACCGTGTGTAGTGAACGTTGCCCCATCGATGGCGCAATTACGGTCACTGATGGGAAGCCCATGGTCAACGAAGAAACATGCACAGGCTGCGGCGTGTGTCGCTACGTTTGCCCAGCCCCCGAAAATGCGATTCTACTCATGCCCGCCTTCTCACGACCAGGATTACCAAGCTCATGACAACCAAAAAGCTGAGCCTCGAAGATCTTCAGAACAATGTGCCGCTGCCTGAGATTTTGCAAGCGGAATGGGCCAAAGACCAAGTGTTGCAGTTGTTCGCCGATCTAGCTGCGGGGGCCAGTGTACAGCATGTGCAATTGAAATCAGCGGCGACCGACGCAACTGTACCGCTTGCGACTGCGGAAGCCGCCTTTGCAGCGGACGAAGCACATGCGAT
>CAUJKA010000468.1 GCA_963204965.1 Planctomycetota bacterium
CGCGGATGTCTTACTTTCAGACCCTTGGTCTTGAGCTCGACTGTCTACTGTCGAGATTGCCAACGAAGCGACCGCGAAAGCACCGCTAACCAAACCGTGACGAATGAATCCCCACACAGTCTCAACTCCTTAAGATTGCCAAGGCGCAGAAAGGGGCATTATAGCCTTCGATCTGGACGTAATTGCGATCCGAGTTGGTCAAACTCCTGCCGGGTTTGACCAAGTTGGACTTCGCTACATGTAGACGTTCATTGCGACCAATTTTTGCTTCGATAGGTTGGATCGTCAGTGCCGATTTGAACGAATTGGACAGTCCGCTCCGGTTCTTTCCGGCAGATAAGAACCTACCCGACCGCTCATGACTTTAGAGCGGGAGAGGGCAGTAATCGCGGTTCAGTGTGATTTCAGAGGAGGACGATCAGCGAGAATTGCTGGAAAAGTAACGATTTTTGCTCGATTGCCTGGACCGTGACCAAAGTTGTCTGCGGGGTCGCGATACTACTAATGTCAATCAGAGATTGGCGAAAATGAACCACACCAGCACTTCATGGAAGGCAACCTAAAATGGCTAAGTACTACGTTCAATCTGGCGATCGAAAGATGGTAATGACAGCCGCTGATGCACAAGCTGCTGCCCTTTGGTTAGTCCACCGATCGTTAAATGATGTCATGCCAGCTTACGATGATCGCGGAATGAGTGCTGAAGATCGTTGCGAGATTGCCATGGTGCATGGTTTGATCAATCTGGACAATACGATTGCCGTTAGCGAACAAGGCTTCGACCGTTCGGACGCTGTTTCGCTGGACGTTTTCGAGCTGATTCAAACTTGGCACCAATTGATGACTGCACTCATCAAGCTTGAATCCGATTTGCTTTAACGCAAGGCTGCTGGATAAGCAGCCCTGTTCGCAAAAGGTGAATAAAACGGAGTTCAATAACTTAAGGCCATCTCGCGACTAACCTCACCTACACAACGATCCAGTTCGGCTAGTTGTCGAATCACGTTGTCGCGACGCAAGAGTAGAACGCTGGTTCGATGACGCATCATGTGGACAGCCTCAAAAAGTGCATCACAGCAAGACAGGCTTTCGGCAATTTGCGAGCGGACCTCCTTGAACACGACTGAAAAGCTACTCACGCTATCACAGACCACGGCCTCCTTCTGGCCAGCAAACTGAACGAAGGACAACCGCTTGTTGTTCCTTGCCAATCGCTCGACTTCGGTATTCAGCAACGATAGGCTCTTTCTAGCGTCCTCTAAACTTCTGAACACTTGTGATGTTCTTGACTGCACTTCAACCATAATCATCGATAGACATTGGCGAGTTCGCTCATCCAGCTCTTCTTGATCATCATCGATGATCTCGTCCAAGAACTGACGCGTGACTTCGAGCTGCAGCTTGCCAACGGACATGTCAAACGCTAATCGCTCCAACACTTCGGCGGTGCTACGAGCCTGTTCGAGGAAGTTCTCGGTGATCGACTGCACTTCAATAGAAACGCTACCCAATGCCTTGGCAATCTCTTGAAGTGTTCCCGCATTGCTGCCGCGAAAGGCAGAGATCTTGGCGTTCATCGACAGCGTGCCGATGATACCGGCGATCTTTGCTACTTGATTGGATTGGACCATCACACTCTTGTCTAGCTTATGAAAATCGACCGTCTGCAAGAACATGCTTTGCAGATCTTTTTCGAGTGTGGAACATAGCTCAAGTGCACATGACAAAGCTGGAATGCGAAACCGTGTTCGCTTCACGTGCCGAGCATCGCTCTTCAGTTTCTCCTGTCTTTGCTGCATTTCTACAGTCAGAGCATGGAACATGAACGACTCGTAGTCGTTGAATCCGAGTTCAGCTAGCTTCTGAAACAGTTCGGCAGTACCAGCGGCAATCTGTGCTGGTCGGTCACCACCCTCTTCTGCACACTTCAATTCAACGTGAAGCACTTGCTGATAGATGCGCTGAACGACATCGAAAACCGGTGAGCTGGGCTTCAATCGTATCGACAAGTACCCATCATCAATGGGCGATGCAACTGCTAGTACCCAATAGTACCTGCCGTCGGCTGCCATGTTCTTCACGTATGCAGCGATCGAACGATTGGACTTAATTGTGTCCCAAAAGAGTTTGAAGACGCTTCTGGGCATATCAGGGTGACGGACAACGCTGTGAGCAAAGCCGATCAGTTGTTCTTCTTCGTAGCCAGAAATGCGAACGAAAACGCGATTACCGTGAGTGATCACGCCGGTCTTGGTGGTCGTAGAGAAGAACAGCTCGTCAAACCCGAAGGCGCACTCGCTATTGATTGGTTTCATACTGAAGTTCCCGTTAGGGTGAAATGATCTGCCGCTAAACGATACAACCACTTTAGAAACAGGAGCAGATTATCCCATTAAGAACATCAGTTGGCGCGAAATGGCAATCCATCCAACAACTAGGCTTGGTGCGACCTTGTTAATCGCTACAGTCGGCAGCGGTTCCAGTCGGTGCATTAGGTAGTGGGATTCGCCAGAATTCCGTTTGGCAGTCTGATCCAGAATTCCGTTTCCCCAAAATCAGTCGCAGAGGAGTCGTCTCAAAAAGAAGCTGGAAGCGTAGTGCATTCTCAATGCCCGTAATTTGAAGAAGAGAACCGGTTTTGCTGTGCACGGGAATTCTGGCGAATCCCACTACGAA
>CAUJKA010000469.1 GCA_963204965.1 Planctomycetota bacterium
TGAAGCGATGGGGCGGTCCAAAACGGTGCAAGTGAGTTAGCGTTTTCAAGCTGTGGAAGAACGGAGCTTCCATACCCACTACCGGAAAGGTTGTTGTCTTGAATGCTGCCCGGCAATCTAGGATTGTCATTTGTTGTCGAATTCGAACGCCCTGCTGCGTTTTGGCGGAGAGTAACAGCAGCAGGTGGAACTTTCTGGCGGAAAGTAACTTCAACCGGTGGAACTGGACGGGAAACAACTGAGCTATCGACCATTCCGGTTGGTGCCTGCCAGACTCTGCCTTGCGCGAATACAGCAATTGTCCCTACTGCCAACGTGACAACTGCCAATGATGTTACCAGCTTGAGCTTCTTAAAACGTCTTGAACGCGTTGGTGCGATTGCGGTTTCACGAAGCGGCTCTTCAGGTTGAGTCAACAATCGCAAGCACTCCTGCCGAACATCTTCAGCCGTTTGAAACCTACTGTGTGGATCTTTCTGGAGCAGTCGATCAACCATCGATGCTGCCGCCGCGCTCACGTCGGGATTCACTTCGCGCACCGAGCGATGCTTTTCGTTGCAAATGCGATTGAGAATGGCCAGCGAACGATCCGCGCGAAATGGAGGTCGTCCAGTCAGTGCGAAATAGAGCACGCTGCCAAGGCCGAATAGATCACTTCGAGCACTTACCGATTCGCCGCGAGCCTGCTCGGGAGACATATAGTGTGGCGTTCCAGCGATGAAACCTGTGCGTGTCAGGCTGGCGTCATCCACTGCGCGAGCTAATCCGAAATCGGTAATCCACACTCGTTGTCCAGCCGCGCTGACCAAGATGTTAGCCGGCTTCACATCGCGATGCACCAATCCCTGTTCGTGAGCCGCTTCGAGTGCTGCAGCCAACTGCGCTACCATCCGCAGCGCCGATGTTGTATCGATTGGCCCCGATCTCATGACCCACTCTTGAAGCGAACAGCCGTCGACATACTGCATGACCAGATACGGCACCGGACCAGCGGACTCAACGTGATAGATGGCCACGACATTATCATGCGCCACCGAAGCAGCGGCTTGTCCCTCGCGCGAGAACCTGCGACGAGCGGCTCCGTTCGATGCTAGAGTCGGCGACAGAACTTTGAGGGCGACGATGCGATCCAATTCGCAGTCGACTGCTTGAAGCACAATTCCAGTGCCTCCCGTACCAATGACTCGACGAATATCGTAGCGACCGATTGAGCCGATCATCTCTGGCTTAGAGCTCTTCGTCATCAGCCCGCATTGAGTCAGTGCTTCTTCTGCCGTTGGTCCATGCGGCTCATCAAATTCATCCAGAAAACTGTCATTCCCATCTGAACCGTCCAGACCCGCATTCTCTAAGCACACTGCCGCATCGCGCCACCAATCGGCGTTCGCGGATAGCTCGGTGATTCGACGCTGACAGTTCTCGCACTGATCAAGGTGAGCAACAACTTTGGCAGTCGTAGCTTCGTCCAAACGATCTTGCAATAGATCGGTGAGCGGTAACTTGGCACAAGTTAGTTTCTTCTTAACAGCAATCCACTTCATGCTGACTCCAATCGAGATAGAAGCTTGCGGACTTCGTCGGTATTTTCGAGCGATACCTCTTGGATGAGTTCTTTTAAGCGAGCCATGACGCGGCTACGAGCCACATAAACTGCGCCGACGGACAGCTTCAAGCCCTCTGCCACGGATTGGATCGAGTGGTTTTCAACTGCGGTCTGCCAAAATGCTGCCCATGTGTTCGGCTGGAACTCATGGCGAGCCTGCCGAGACATCGCCAGAAAAAAGTGGCGCTGCAGTTCGACATTGAGCTCTCCGGTGTCAGTCGACTCGCGATTCGGTAGTTCAGCCAGTAATGCGGTCAGCTCGCTGTTCTGGCCGCTAAGCTCTCGAGATCGCAGCTTCGCCAGATATCGCAAACAGACATTTCTTCCCACCGCGTACAACCAAGTGCGGAAACGACCACGATCCGGAGCGACTTCGAAATTGCGAACCGCTTTAGAAACCGCGATCAGCACTTCTTGGACCAACTCGCGTGCATCTGCGGGTTGCAAACCGAATCGCCGGCCTTGGCGATAGATAAACGGCTCGTACAAAGCAGCAAACTCCCGCCACGCCTCGTGGTCCGAGATATCGCTTAGCCGAGCGATCAAGCTGATGCGAGTGTTAGGTGTGCCGATCATCAATTCCTCCATGAGTGACTGTCGCAAACGGCCGGGATCTTACACGCTTTCAGAGAAATTCTAGCAGAATTTGCAAAGCAGTTCTTAAAGAGCCCAAATAGCCAGCATTCCGATAGCCCTACCAACCCGCTGTGTTAACTTGCCCGGGAGGGTACGATTCTTGAACTCTCCCGCGCGCTGTAGCTGACCACTTGAGTTTGGCTAATTCGCGGGAGAGTCGCTTGGCGAGGCCCGCGAGCCAAAGCGGTGAGGGTCAAAATGGGCGGACCAAAGTTAGCGACTCATAATCGTCCGTCCAACAAGGCAAACACATGTTCGCGATTTGGGCCTCGGTTGAAACTCATTTGCACCCATATCGCTCTCCTCGCAAGAACACACTTGCGACCCTCCGAGGAAACGGTCAAGCGGAATTAGCAGCCCACTTACCTGGCTCAAGTATCGGGTTGCTAAAAGTGGTCGCGTTTGCCGCAGGCCCCTCACTGACGCTGCCAGCGGGGACGCCCGCCCACCGGTGCCCGGGCATTCAGCCGGTTGATGATGCAAGCTAGACCGAGAGAGTTAGTACTGCATTCGAAGCGTCCAGTCTCCCAGAATGCTCCAGAAGTAGGTTCGGTTTCTTGAAGCCACGCTACCAGCTAGTTTTGAATTGGCGGATTCAATTCGGAAGTACTCCTTGAGGATATCGCCAAAGTTACCTTGCGTTGGTGTGAATACATCGCCAAAACCAGTCGGTATATCGAAATAGACTTTTGCTCGCCCAATCAATGCGAGACCATTCCCGTAATACATCAAGCACTCTGCGATTTGT
Source organism: Planctomycetota bacterium (assembly GCA_963204965.1). Lineage (GTDB taxonomy): Bacteria > Planctomycetota > Planctomycetia > Pirellulales > Pirellulaceae > Aureliella. Next base: position 2,988 of record CAUJKA010000469.1, read on the forward strand.
GTGTGATTGCTATAGCCTTCGACGTTATAAGGAAACTTAGCGGCCCCAAGCGGGCACATTGCTTCACACCCACCATGAACGTAGAAAGTTGGGCCAACACTGGCGAGCTTACCGTTGCTCCACATAGTTCGTAGAAGCGAGAAATGAATTTTGTCACGGACACTCTTGTCATTGTAAGTTGGAACGAACTGACCAGATGATGCCTTCCAGTGCCAATAATTGCCACCGGTGCGCAGGTCGAGTTCGGATTGTTGATAACCTGGAATCAACACGGAACAGCTTGCATCGCTATGTGCGCTGACACCTTTGACTAACGCCGGCGCTTGAAGAAACTCTGCAAAGCTAACTGCCGTGGACTGAGGGAATCTGACTATTTTGGCACCCAACTGTTTGCTTGTTGAAGCAAAGTAAGTTGGTGATGGAGTTTGTAGATCGGTTGTTAGCAACGCGACTCGTCTTGCATCGACTGGGGTCTGACCGCTGCGATGCGAGAAGTTTCTATCGAAATAATCTCGTAAGAGACGAAGCTCAAAGGCCGCATCCCGAAAAAACTGCCTTTCCGGCGACCCTTTTGCAACTTCCGTCGCTTTGGGCTTGCCTGAATCATCTAAATGATCGGCCGGTAAGTTAACGGCGACATGAAGTGCATTGATCCGCGACACCATGATGTCAGGAGTAGCCAACGGATTCGGTAGCTTCGCATCGATTCCGCCAACTTCGGGTACCAGCATTTGGTTAGAAGCACGAAAACGTACCTTGCCGTCGGGTAACCGCTCATACTGGTATTTAGAGTCGTTGATGAAGAAGAAATCAGAATAGGTGATCGTAGTCAACGAGAAGCGGCTAGTTTCAAACGGTTGGGAGAAATCAGGCCATGCTTTGGTTTCTGGAGCTACCTCAGGCATAACAGTGATCGACTCAATATTTGTTGGACCTTCACAGTAGATCTCTTCCCAATTACCATCCAGGTCGCAAAGTACCACATCGGATCGTTTAGCAATTAGCTCAGGCTTGATCGAAAGAAACTCCGCAGTCGGATGGCCCTTCTTGTTAAACGTTTCATCTCCAAAGCTCACCGCCCGATCGTTGCGTTTCCAGATCCAACGGCGAACGAGCATTGCTTCAGGGAAAGAGCCGACCAGAACAGCTCCTGCGAACTGCGGAAATTGATTCCTCAGTCTCTTGAATAATCGGCGCATAGCCAGAACGCTTAGCCCATCCTGGTGTCGGTCACTAGCATGAATCTTGGCATCAATCACCACTGCATGCCATCCGTCTTCGTCAAGCTGTCTTTCGTAGTGCTGCAGTGACTGTAAGAGTCGATTCTGGTCATCGTTCACGGTTCTATCATTGGTCATCAATCGAGATTCGACGATGACTAGCAAAAGCTTCGCATTCGCCTCAACCGTAAGGCATTTACTCGGAGCAGATAGGAACTTAAGCGACTCGACTTCTGCGATTCCATCTGAATTCATGTCGTAGTTTGTGAACTCATTGGCAATCTCCGCCAACCCTTGAGCGTGAACTTCCATTGAAAAAAGTAAGAACGTGCTCGCAAGAAAAACAGGTATCGTTTGACGAATCATGAATACGCACCACCGAAGCGGGGGCAGGCAAATCTCATGCAAACCAACGGCTGGTCCGGAAATAGTTGCCGATTATCAACAGTGTAAACGGAGCTTACTATACTAACCAAATCTTGTCTTGGGATTGGTCAAGCATTTCAAATTCAAAGCGATCCCGAAAAAGAAGTAGGGCATTACTACAATGAAACGTCGATCATTCGTTGCGACCGCGGGCCTAGTTGGACTTTCTCCAATGGCCACTTCGCAAGATTACTCCGATTACACGAAAGATCCCCGTCCAGATGTTGCCGAGGGAGCTTGGACAGCAGGCGGACCCGATGGGCCAGTTTTTGCTGGAAGTCCTGTTGTCAGTGGTCCTGCTGCAGAAGACATTTGCATACTTCAACCCGTACAGCGACTTGCTACAGGATATCTGGAATATGCAGTCGAGGGCGGCCCGTGGCAACGGGTGGATAGCGATAATGTCGGGCTAGCACCGCTAGCGGAACATGTCTTGAAGTTCAGGCTCCCGCCACTGCCACCGGGAAAATGGATTCGTCACCGTGTTGTGGCGAGAACAGCCGGCTGGATAAAGGTCCGACAATTCTATCATGGTGAGTTTAAAGTTGGCGAAGCTCAGACCAGTGAGGTGAGCCGATTTCGAACCTTAGATCACGGGGCGCAAAAAACATTGTTCGTGGTATGGAACGACACGCATGAGAACTCGGAAACGTTGAAAGATCTGAATCTTCTAACGAATGATTACAAGCCCGACTTCATGCTTTGGAATGGTGATCAATCTAACGACGTGCATTTTGAAAATCAGATGGCTGGGCAATTCTTGTCTCCAGGGGGACTAGCAATTGCGGACAAATGGCCACTTGCCTTTGTCCGAGGCAATCACGATTGCCGCGGACCTGCTGCGAGATCCTTGGTAGACTTTACGGGAACACCGGGTGACAGATTCTATTACGGGTTTCGAAGCGGCCCTGTCGCCGCAATTGTGTTAGATACTGGCGAGGACAAACCGGATGACAGTCCCTATTTAAGCGGAATGGGAACATTCCAGAAGATGGCTAGAGAGCAAGCAGCTTGGCTTAATGAGTTTGTCAAAACTGATTGGTTCCGTGAAGCGCCTCACAAGATCTTATTTTGCCACATACCTCTATGGTTTGATCACCCAAGGATACCTGGAAGTAAATCTAATGTTGCCAGCAATATCAGAGACCTATGCGGCCCAACTCTCGTTGAAGCAGGAGTCAAACTGGTTATTTCGGGACATACACACGATTTTTTGTGGATGCCAAAGAAAGAAGGTCAACCGATCTCTCAGCTAGTCGGTGGTGCGCCAAATCCAAAGCTCGCGACTTGGATCTTTGCCGAAGCAACTTCGGACGCATTGCACTTAAGAATGAGCAAATTGGACGGTACCATCATTACTGACGTAACGATCTAGGGACGGATGCTGTTTGCCTTTGTCACGGGAATGTGGATCCTTACTGGGCCAACAATAATGCTTCGCGAGGGTGACTAAAAAATCAGCCGGGTAGAATTAGAAATCGTTTGCCCCACGAATTCAACTCCACCCGGCTTACCCTTGCAAGAGCTGAGGTTTCCCTCAACATTAATAGCGAGAAACGCTCCATAATACCGCAGTCAGTATACGGGAAGATCCTCAATAATCTTGGTGTCTGACATGTGCGCATTAATTTAGATTTGCGGTTGATTATCCCCCGTAGAGTCTTGGCGGGAATCGAAATCGCTAACTTTCGACTATTATTGGAAGTTGCTAAATAAATCAAACACAAAGTGCCAATCCACCCTTACTAGGATTGAGACGGCATCCTTCCTTAATGGCGAGCAACGCTTCCTAAGATCACAGGCAAAATCACGGGGCTACGCGCTGCGCATCGGTATTGCATTAACAATCATTTGCGGGACGGAAGACACCCTAAAGCTTCCGCAGTGCCGTGCCATCACTGCGGATTTGGAACGAGGCGTAGATCAAGCCCTTGAACGAGAAACAAAACAGCGATAGCTACCAGCGATGATAGGCTGGGTGATCTTCGCGGACGGATACAAAGATCCCGCGGCACTTGGCGGTGACTACTCCAGACGCAGAGATTGTGCCTTCGGTCACAGCCTTGCGATTACTCGACTCAACGACCCAAGCTTGTAGCTCAAGCAATTCACTTGACGGGGTCGGCTTCAATAACTCAATCTTGTATTCCGCTGTGACAGTGCACGGCGGCGAGGCCAGATCACTCTTTAGCATCAGATGGTAGCAAGCCATCCAGTTGCAGTGGCAGTCCAGCAGCGTCCCGATAATCCCGCCGTTAAGCACACCTGGAAACGCCTCGTGATAGAGTCCTGGTCTGAACTTCGCGCGGATCTGTTGACCATCGACGAAACTCTTCAACTGAAGCCCTTGAGGATTCGCTGGACCACACCCAAAGCAGACCAAATTAGGCGCGTACTGGTCCTGCAAGCTTCTATTCGGATCAAGCATGTCAACACTCTCACAAAATCAAACCACGTTTCGCAGCGAACGACTATGGTAGATTCTAACTACTTTGTAGCCTTGTGTTGAAATAACCAATAAGTCACCGGTATTACAAACAGCGTGAAAATGGTTGAAGCAACCAATCCAAAAATTAGCGACCAGCCTAGCCCGGAGAAGATTGGATCGAGCGTAATTGGAATTGCGGACAACATCGCCGCTCCGGCCGTTAGCAAAATGGGACGCAATCGCACGACGCGACTTTCCAAAATCGCATCAAAGAGTGGCCGTCCGGCTCGCACGGCTTGCTCCATGAAGTCCACCAGAATGATCGAGTCTCTCGTGACAATCCCCGAAAGTGCGATCATTCCAATCATCGCCGTCGCGGTAAAGAACACTGGATCAGCGTATCCGCCCACATCCGATGCCATCATTTGATTAAGCGCGTAAAAACCGGGCATCACTCCTAGCACAGTCAGAGGAATCGCCAACATCACGATGACAGGAATCAGGAAAGAACCAGTTTGCGCAACCAGAATGATATAGATCAACACCATCGCAGCACCAAAGGCCAAGCCAAGATCTCGAAAAACGTCGAGAGTAATCTGCCATTCGCCTTCGCCCGAAAAACGTGCCTCGATGCCATCCGCCAAGCCCCACGCAACTCCCGATCCGTTGCTAATGAAGCTCCGCGATGAAACTGGTCGCGGTGTGGAGTCCGCTACAAACTGCTTACCGCTGCTGTCTTGGTCGGCCAAAATGTCGATGATGCAATCCGCTGGCGGGCGGCCAGCAGTTTCCGCCATCACATAAGCAACCGGCAGCAGATTCTTGTGGTAGATCGTCTGTCCAACTCGCCCCGTTTCCCACTTGCCGATCTCGTTCAGCCGAACCAGTTCACCGCGAGTCCCTTTGACGGCCAACTGTCCCAAGCTAAAAGGATCATTGCGAGCAGCCTTCGGAAGTCGGACCACTACTTGCAGCGGATGCCGTTCCGAATCGACTCGCAGTAGCCCGCTAGACGATCCAGCAAGCGCTGTTCGAATTGCCGAGCCGATATCGTCGACGGAGATACCTGCTAAGGCGGCCTTCTCCTGATCGGGGACAAAGGTCATGCGTGTCATCACGGCTTCCACCATGTCGTCGACTTCGACAACCCCTGGCTCTTTGCTCAACCTGGATGAAACGGTTTGCGAAGCTGATAAAAGCCGATCGTAACTTGTATCGGAGCGTCCGTAGACTTCGGCAACGATTGAAGCCAAGACTGGAGGGCCAGGTGGCAGTTCTACGATGCGGAGCTTTCCACCCGAATCACTGGCGATTTTGGTGAGCTGATCGCGAAGACGAAGCGTAATTGCGTGACTTTGTTGGTTGCGATTCTTCTTACCGACCAAGTTGATCCGCATCTCAGCTTGATGCGTTCCTGATCTCAAATAGTAGTGGCGAACCATTCCGTTGAAGTCGATCGGACTGGGACTGCCTACATATGTGGTGTAGTCAATCACTTCTGGCTGCACGGCGATGACATTCTCCAAGTTGTGCATTACCGCTGCGGTGTGTTCGAGCGTCGTGCCTTCGTCCATGTCCAACACTAGGACAAACTCATTCTTATTATCGAATGGCAACATCTTCAGCGGAACCATCCGAAGCGCGCCTAGCCCCATTGCCGCGCCGGTCAGTGCGCCGATAAGTACTAGAAATCCGATCGCGCGAAATTTAGTCTTTAGCAACGGAGTCATCAAGGGACGAAAGAAGCGATAGAGCAGTGTCTTGCTCACCGCGATTGGATCGTACGCTGCGTGGCCGGTCATCGCGCTCCCCGAAGCACTATGGCCAACAGCCGATTCCTCTGTACCGGCACCGCTCTCCTCATTGGGGTAATGCGACTTCAGCACGTGATAGCTCAACCAAGGCGTGATCGTGAAGGCTACCAACATCGACATCAACATGGCAACGGGAACGTTCAGCGCCATCGGCGACATGTACGGTCCCATCATACCTGTAATGAAGAACATCGGTAAGAAGCTAACAATCACCGCCAAGGTAGCACTAATCAAGGGAGGCCGAATCTCGGCGACGGCATCTAAGACAATGCCTCGCGTCGCACGCTTACGCTCGTGAAAATGCCGAGCAATATTCTCCACGTCGACGATTGGATCGTCTACCAAAAGCCCCAAGGCGAGAATCAGCGCGAATAGCGTGACTCGATTGATCGTGTATCCGACGATCAAATTAACCAACAATGTTAAACCAAATACGACCGGCACTGCGATTGCAACAATAAACGCTTCACGCCAGCCCATACCGATCGTTAGCAAGAGGATGACGATCACAATCGCAATTCCCAATGCCTCAACTAGTTCATTGACTTTTTCGTTAGCGGTGAGCCCATTATTGCGAGTCACGATCAAGTCGACATTGCTTGGAACGATCGTTTGCTTAAGCTCTCGAGCTTTGGCGATTATTTGACTGGCGACTTGAACCGCATTGGCTCCCTTTTGCTTCGATATGGCGATGGTTACTGAAGGCAAAGCTTCGCGTCGTTCAGTTTCTGACAGTTCACGTTTGGCACCATGTGTATCGTTGACTCCAAGCATTTCACCGGGGCTATTCGGATGCAATTCAAAACTACTTGCGGGCCCCCAGCCGTGCCGAACATAGTTCTCGGGTTCCTCGGCAACATCTAAAACGTCGGCGACATCCTTAAGGTAAACTGGCCGATTTTGGAAGACTCCAACTACCAAGTCTGAAATTTGATGTGGAAACTGCAGACTGGCAGAAGTCCGGATCTTCAGTCTCAAGTCGTTGTTAGAAATCTCGTCCGCAGGCAAAACTTGATTGGCAGCTTGGATCGCACGCTGAACTTCAGGCAAAGTCATCTGGTAAGCTTCCAATCGCTCCTGCGAAATCTCGACACGGATCTCGCGAGCTTGCCCGCCAACGATGTACGCTCGATTGACGTATTTAATCGTTGCTAAACGTTCAACAAGCTCTTCGCCGATGCGCCGAAGTTGAAAACTATCGTTCTCTGCGCCGGATAGAGCAAAGGTCACTACGGGGACGTCGTCAATCTCCACTGGCTTAAGCACCCAAGAGGTGACGGCCGGAGGAATCGCGTCCATGTTCTCGTTCATCTTCTTGAACAGCTTCACCAAGCTTCGTTCGCGATCCTGACCGACAAAGTAGCGAACGGTGATGATCGCTTGATCGTCGCGCGACATGCTGTAAACATACTCGACGCCATCGATCTGCGAGAGCATGCGTTCCAGTGGCGTAGACACCAATTGCTCAACTTGCCGCGCGTCATAGCCAGGCGCACTGACATAGACGTCGGCTAGCGGAACAACTATCTGCGGATCCTCTTCGCGAGGAGTGAGCAAAAGTGCTGCAAACCCCAACAAGGCGGCGGCGATAATCAAAATGATCGAGAGGTTGCTATTTAAGAAGACTCGAACAATTCCCGAGAGATTGTCCGTATGAGTGTCCTTGGGAATATGTTGGCGGCTCACAGTTGTCCTCCTGTGCCAGTTGAATCCAATACGACCTTTTCTCCAGGTTGCAAACCTGCCAGAACTTGCAGTCGTCCGTCGATTTCGCGACCTATCTGAACGTTGCGCAGTTCCATAACGCCTTCTTTGGCGACTTGAACCATGGTTAGCTGACCAACGCGAGTTATTGCGTTCTTGGGAATTACGATGGCTTCTTCGTTCCCGATGGGCAGCTTCAAACGACCAAACATGCCACTGTAGATGCCTGGCGGACAGGGACCGACTACTTTGACCTCAAAGGAGTGCGTGGCAGAGTTCGATTGCGGGACGACTTCACTAATGGTCGCTTCGCACTCGTATCCAAGCGCGGACAGCCCAGCCAAGATGCGTTGGCCGGGCTTGAGTGTCAGCGCCAGTGATTCACGAACTTGAGCGACCAGTTGCATATGAGTAGGATCGTACAAGCGAAACAGGACTTGCCCTGGCACGGCTGTATCACCGGGCTTCACTTGCTTGTCGACGATCAGTCCATCGAACGGGGCAACGACCTCTGCGTAAGCAAGTTGTGCTTTGGCCTCTTCAACGGCTTGCTTTGAACGTTCGAGTTCTGCAGTCGCGGATCGCAAGTCAGCCTCGCGGCCTTGATACTCGGACTGCGAGATCGCTCGTTGACCCAGCAGACTTGCCGCCCTATCAAACTCGGCGCGAGCCTGTATCAAACGACCTTCAGCTCCCGAGCGATTGGATTCCACTTGGCCAAGTCGAGCGGCGAGATCCTCGTTTTGCAATCGCACGAGCACCTCACCAGCCTTGACCTTTTGCCCCGCTGTTACATTGACCTCTTCGACGCGAGCCAGAATCTTCGACGCCACCGACGCATCGCGGATAGCTTGTATGGTTCCAACCGCTGTCTCATACCGCGGTACGGTGATCACCTCGACAACATGTAGCGTTGCACCTTGAGGAACTGCCGGAAGTTGGCTTTCGGCGTGTTCGGGAACCTTGGTGTGGAAAGTCCCAGACACCCACAAAAGCATGATCAGGACCGAAAGGCAACCGATCAGCACGGTCAGCCAGTAGCCGAATTTCCGAAACAGATTTGCAATCGCTTGGAGAGCAGATTTCTTTTCAGTTGTTGCCATAGTCGTAATCCGTCTCATAACGGTGAAAACGTTCAGTTATTTGCGGGAATATCGCGCGCAATCAATATAAGCTAGCGCGGGACGTTTCGCAGTTGGCCGAAACGTCGTAGTAAGTCGGTCCCTCGCTAGCGCTCTAGCGCTTCGGGTTGTGATCGAACTAGTTCTTGGCAGCTTTCAGTTCATTCAATGCAGTGCGTAGCGAGCTTTCCGGAACGACGCCCGATGCTTGGCCGACCAGTTCTCCGCCGACAAACACGGCTAACATGGGAATCGATTGCACATGGAATTGATTCGCCAAGGCAGGCTCAGTGTCTACATTCACTTTGACGATCTTCACCGAGCCTTCAAACTCAGTGGAGAGTTTCTGAAGTGTGGGACTAAGCATTCGACAGGGGCCACACCAGTCGGCGTAGAAGTCGACTAACACTGGAACCTGTGACTGAAGTACATCGTGCTCAAACGTTTTGGTTGTGACATGGGCTAAGGCGCTCATCTTTAACTCCTCAAAATTGGTTTTGGTTTACTTGCGAGACATTCTTTGAACAAACTATGATGGACACGATCCTGAAGTCGAATCGTTTGGTCCGCTCTTGGGGGCGTTGCTTGTAGATGATCCCTTGTTCCATGGCATCACCGTTAGCATCATCCCCATTAAGCAACTGTCCGTAAGGCCTGCGTGCATCAAGCCAATACCACAAGCACCGCAAAGCAGCGACCATAATGGTTGATTGAATGCAATTGTTAGTATCGATCCAACGACGATTAGCAGGCCAGCAATGATGCGAACTTGACGCTCCAGCGAGATTGCCTTTTTACCGCGAAGGACTGGCAGACACGCGTTGTCCCAGGCTTGGGTTCCTCCTTCGACGTTTACAACACAGCGACATCCCGCGCTCGACAACTTCTCGCAAGCTTGTTTTCCGCGAGCACCTGACTTGCAGATGACGTACAAAGGAGATTCCGATTCGCGAGTTGCTTCGACGAGCTCTTTTGCATTGAGCTGTCCGAGGGGCACGTTGATTGCGAAGGTCACGTGCACCTCACGAAACTCGGCCGGCGTGCGGACGTCGATCAAATTGATCTGCTTACCGGAACAGACCAAGTTGTAAAGTTCTTTGGGGCTGATTGTGCTTATGCTCATGACTCTTCTCTTTGTTTTTTGAAACCGTCGATAGTTCGGAATCTGTCGAACAATCGCATTAAAAAAAGGCCTATTCAAACTTTTGCGTCGCCGTCGAAGCGCTTTTCAATACATCCAACGATCTGCTTTAGATGCGGCTCGATCACCGAGTAGTAAACCTTGCGGCCATCTTTCTCACTAGTCAGGAATCCACATCGTTGCATCAGTCTTAGATGCTCGGATGCCATTCCCGTTGGAAGCTCGCAAGCCTCGGCCAACTCCGTAACTGTGTAATGGTTGGCCAACAGCATTTGAATCATCCGCAACCGATGAGGATGTGCCAGAACGCGCAGGCATTCAGCCGCTTCTCCAAGATCATCTAGGCTAGTTAACTTAATCTTCTTTCCAGGCTGGCTCATGGGCTCACCCTCCAATAATACAATATATCGGAAGTTTCCGAACTGTCAATCAATCTTTCTGAGCTTGAGGACGGATTTGTCGAAAAGCCAGCAAATGCCCCATACGATCTGTTTAACAGCCTTCAACCACTAATCAGCACCAATTGCAACTAATGATTCGCAGCGGTCATTGCGATCCGTGGTATCCTACTTCTCCCATGCCCTGCATTTCTTAACTCAATCTCATTGCTAAAGTGACGACCTTCTGTTTTTAGTCCGCTGGATTGCCTGGTTCGTCACTTAGTCTAATGGCTGTTGTATAACGGCGACAAAAGGCTTTGCGACCCCTCCAACAAATTTTCACGCCTTTAGAAAATCGCTTGTCCGCAAGGATGCGGCTGAATCTTGCCTTGGAGTTGATTTGTGGAGCGGATAGAGGCTTCCAATTTGGCAGCGCTAAAATGATCGGCTTATTGTTTGAATGCAGCGCTCAATGCAACTACTATTCACCTTCCGTTTCGCGGCAGAGATGAGGACTGCCAGCTGATGTCCAAGTAGCGAGTCAACGAAGTTAAGCTATGTCGATTGAACTATGCCTTGCAGTACAATCGATAGTTCTTCGCAGAATCGACGTGTGTGTGACGCAAAATGATAGACTGTAGCGGCATCACATTTTGACTGACTCGCAGATTTTAAGCTTTCGAACTATCGCGATCATCTATGCGAGAATTGTCTTGCAGGTCCATTGAATAATCCTTGTTCTTCTGAAGCGCGTGGTATGCTTCCTTTGTCACGATTCCCATCAGGAAGTTTTACTCGCTCTGAAGAAGGACTGCTTGAAGCATGCTCATGCGACATCCGCATCCTGCGTTACAATTCACTTACACACTCCCCTATGGAGCAATCCTAACAGATAGGGGTGTACAGTTTGTTGTGTTTAGCCGCAGCGCAACTGAAATGCGAGTACTCCTGTATGACCACGTGGATGATCGCGAGCCCACCGAGATCATTCCCTTGGATCGAGACACAGATCGATGGGGCGATGTGTGGAGCGTGTTTGTTCCGGGACTTGGTCCGGGACAACTGTACCACTTCCAGGCCAGCGGGCCATATGATCCGGAATCGGGTCAGTGGTTTGACGGCAAGGCGCGACTAGTCGATCCGTTTTCAAAGGCGTTGGCAGGGTGCTTCCAAGAGAGCACCGATGGCATCATTCGACCACCGAAGTGCGTTGTCGTTGACGACCACTTCGACTGGGAAGGTGATCGCCACATCCGTCGTCCGCTCAATGAAACTGTGATTTACGAGACTCACGTTCGCGGATTCACTCAGCATGAATCAGCTAAGGTGAAGCACCCCGGAACCTATCTCGGCTTGATCGAGAAGATTCCTTACCTGCAAGACCTCGGGGTCACAGCCGTTGAACTGATGCCGGTACACGAGTTCCCGATTCGGGATATCCATGGAAGAAAGCCTTCGCGTCCCAACTACTGGGGCTACGATCCGCTGGCTTTCATGGCACCGCATCGCGGCTATGCGCATAGCCAAACTCCGGGCGGCCAAGTGAACGAGTTCAAGCAGATGGTTAAGGCACTGCATCAAGCTGGAATCGAAGTGATTCTGGATGTGGTCTTCAATCACACCTGCGAGGGCAACGAGCACGGACCGATCCTGAGCTTTAAGGGGCTCGAAAATCAGGTTTACTACATTCTTAATAGCGGCGGCAGTCACTACAGCAACTATTCGGGATGCGGTAACACCTTCAACGGAAATCATCCGATCTGCCGTGAGTTGATCTTCCATTGTCTCCGACATTGGGTGCACAACTACCACATCGATGGCTTCCGATTTGACCTGGCCAGTATTTTGTCCCGCGATCGCAATGGAAACCTGATGCCTAACCCGCCGATGGTTGAAATGATTGCGGAAGACCCGATGTTGGCCGACACGAAGATCATCGCAGAAGCTTGGGATGCTGCCGGAGCATATCAGGTTGGATCCTTTGGCGATCTGCGATGGGCGGAGTGGAATGGTCGCTATCGCGACGATATTCGCAGGTACTGGCGCGGGGACAGTGGCATGATTGGACCGATGGCGACTCGGCTTGCCGGATCGTCTGATCTGTACGAACATGCTGGCCGCGCGCCGTACTGCAGTATCAACTTCATCACGAGCCATGATGGCTTCACTATGAATGACTTAGTCAGTTATAGAGACAAGCACAACTTGGCCAATGGTGAACAAAATCGTGATGGTGATAACCATAACTGTAGTGACAATTATGGAGTCGAAGGTCCGACGCAACGCAAGAGTGTTGAGCTTGTGCGTGAGCGTCAGATCAAGAACATGTTCTCGACCCTCCTGCTTAGCCAGGGGGTGCCTATGATCGTCATGGGAGATGAAAATCGTCGAACGCAACAAGGCAACAACAACGCCTACTGTCAAGACAATGAAATCTCCTGGTTCAACTGGGCGCTTACTAAGCGTCACCAGGGTGTTCGGAACTTTGTGAAGGGCTTAATCAAGATTCGCAAGACTCAACCCACGTTGCGTCGAACTCGATTCTTGACTGGACGACCGTTCGATTCTCGGGGTGTGCCGGATGTGAACTGGTTCAGCTCGCTGGGTCTGCCTTACAACTGGGACAATCCCAGTGGCGGCTTGACCTGCTGGCTACCGGCTCCGGCTCTAGCCGATGATCCGAAGGGCGAAGGCTGCGACCTGTTGATGATGTTCAACTCTGGAAGCCAGCCTACGAAATTCAGGTTGCCAGAGCAGACGCGTGATTTACGATGGACCTTGTTGATTGATACCTCCGCGGACTCACCCCAGGACGTGTTTCCTGATATGAATGGCCCGCTCGCACCGGCGAATCGACAAGTCGAATTGGAAGAACGAAGTTTGCGAGTCTATGTTGCAAAGCGACCAAGCGAAAAAGCGACTTTCAAGTCGCAACAAGCTTGATCACCGACGCTGATGATGTTGGTTTGCACGTAACATAAAGTTTGACCGCATTGTGATTATCGCCTCAATGTGGTCAGACTCGAAACAAGAACCTTTTTCAGCGAAAAGGCGCTGATCAAAGAGCATCGCCGACGGTTATCGGGGCTTGCGAATCCTAGCCTTGTAGCCAGACTTTCTAACTCGTTCAACTTGTCGCAACTGAGGACTTTTGCCACCACAGTTTCGCAAATTGAAAGGCTAGAACGACTGGGCACGAACTACGCAGCTAGACCGTAAGTCAGTTCCAACTTCATTCACCTTAACCTCAACAAAAAATCCTGGATACCCGAGCCACTTGCTAGTCGAGCGGCTCGGGTTTTTTCGTTTTTTGGCCATTCGCCCGCCAAATATCCCAAAAACTGACTTTTTTTGAGCTTGGTTTAGACAAAACTGGCCTCCTGGTTCATCTTAGGAGTAGTTCAGTAAGTTGGGCCAGTCGCATTTGTCAGCGTTTATCGCGACTAATGCAGGCGTCGGCCCCTCGGAAGTAGTCCTTTTTGTAGCTCATCCTGTCGTTCATGCAAACCACCGATACCAACCTCGATTCCTTCTCGCAACAGGTTCGTTCCTGTGCTCAGCGAGTTTGCGAAAATCGTAGCTTGGCAATCGGCAGCTTGTACGACTTAACATCGCAACGCTTGATTCGATTTGCTGTGACCATTACTCGCAGTCAACACGATGCGGAAGATGCTTTGCACGCTAGCTTGGTAAGAGTGTCAGAAACGCCCGAGCTGCTGCTGAAAGCCCAGCAGCCCTGGCACTACTTACTCCAAATGGTGCGCAACGACGCTCTGCAAATCCTTCGACGTCGAAAGCCCACTTCGCAGCTCAATCCAATGCACGATCTGGTGACGGACTGTCCGATCGACGCAGTCGCTTTGGCGGAAACCCATCGGGCAGTTTGGAAGGCGCTCGGTAAGTTGCCTTCCGAGCAAAGCGAATTGGTTGTACTAAAGATTTGGGAAGAGATGACGTTCCAACAAATTGCCGAGGTTTTGGATATCCCGCTAGCCACCGCATCCAGTCGTTATCGCTACGCACTTGAGAAGTTGGCTGTTTATCTACGTCAGCAACGAGAGGAGGTGGTTTATGAATAGTCTGCCACCGAACCATTGGAATGAGAGTGATTTCGCGGAGCTCGAGCAGATTATCGCTGATGCGAAAGGCTATGTCGTTCCATCGGCTGATCTTCGCCCACGCGTCATCGATTCGGTGCGTGAAATCGACGTTCAACATGTACATCTTGCAAAGTTACGAAACTTGATCATCTGCGCGGTCCTATTATGGATGATTGTCATGGCCGTTTTTTTCCAGTTGAGTAGCAAACGAAAGCAGTTCACTTCACCGACTAGCTCGGAGGTTGAACAAAAATCGATCGAGTACGCCACACAAAACGGTTACTCGAAAGACTGGGGCATGGTTGACGTGTTTAGAGAGTTGCGGGGGGGTAACGCTCCAAACACGTCGCCTTAACCCGGATTGCCTCGCCTCTTGCATTTGTTCGCACGGTTGGCCCCGCATAGCTTGGCCCAATCCTTGATTGTTCCGCGAGAGTAGTAACGCCTTTACTTTACTAGAGGTCGCTACCACCACAACTACTCTCGCGGAACTCTTTTGACTAATTAACGACGCTCAAAAAAACGACGCTCAATCAACACGTTTGGACGTTCCATAATGATCGATAGCTCACAAGTCGAAAAGTTTCATAAGCAGTTGATTGCCATGCAATTGGCAGGCGTCGATGTGCTTTCGCAACTGCTTTACAGCTCGTCTCCATTCAAACCACAGTTGGACTCCGTTAGCTCAAACACCTCGATTGACGCTTGGCAGGAACGATTGCGAGACTTCGCTGAACGCCTGAAGACACCTGACGCCTCAATTCGCGACTCAGTACCTCCTAAGCCCGGTGATTCGACCAATGACGTGATGTCTCTTGAGGCTCAACGATTCGAAGATTACCAAGAGTGCTTCAGACATTGGGTAGCAAGCGGAGAACAGATTCAAGCGTTGCAATATCTCGCCACAACACATCGTGCGAACCAAGCGAATGCCGAGGGCACTAATGTCACGCTGCTCTATCTGTTGATCTATTCATCGTTCGCGCTGATCGCATTTCTGATCGTAGTTGGAATAACCTTGGGTTCGGTCGGTGGTTTGATACGGCATTTGCGACTAACCACTGTAAAGCCGCTCGAAGTGTTGCTCACCCTACAACCCTTCGTCTATTGGCTGTTCGCTGCCCTAGTCATCGCGATGCTTGCTTTAGCAGCGAAGATTGCTCAACGCAGCCGATCGGTTCGCATGAAAAAGAGCGACAAGACCTACCGGTGGTTGGCTCATTCGCAGCGAGCTAGTGTTGCGGGTGGCTTGATCAGTGCGGCCCAATTCGAATCTAAGATAGCCGACGACTCAGAACCTAACCTCCTATCCGCTCCGACTTCCGTCCCTAGCGAAGTATCACCGCTCATGAATTGGGCGACAAGCATCGACGGAAATGCCCAGCATCGAACAAAGGTCCTTGGACTGGTCCATCGATTGTATCTTTGGCTTAGTAATCAGAGAGCAAAACGAATGAGTCAAACAAGACCGCAGATTCTGGGCGCTCTGATCGGAGGATCGCTCGCACTCGGCGTTGGCCTACTTCTGTTCTATCCGTTAGTCCAAACTCTGATCGCCGTCATTGATTCAGCGGGGTCACAACGATGAGTAATTTTCAGTACAAAGCAGTCAATGCAAGCGGTGAAGTTGTTGAAGGCCAAGTCTCAGCCTCGTCAACTCGCATTGCCCTACTTCAACTAGAGAAGATGGGGCTCAAAGTCGAGTCCATTCAAAGACAAGAGATCGAGCATGACGCCGTCGACCCCAACTCGTCGACTGAGCCGAATGAGTTATTGGAACTTCGCAAAAGAGCCTTACAAAACGCTAGGCTTTGGTCGGCTCCAATGGCCGCGCTTTCGGAGGAGATTGGTTCAGATCGGATCTCAAGAACTCTACGTCGAACTGCCCAGCGATTATCGGAAGTAAACCGCGTCGAGCAACTTTGCAGCGACGCAGAGATTGCGCAGGTGTTCCCCTTCGTAGTTCACGATCTGGATTCTAGTCCACTCTCAGAGTCTTGGCTTGAACGGATGGCGAAAGATATCCAAACCAAGCAGCAATTTCGCCGCGATATGCTCATTCCGATCATCACATTCTCGTTCTTTTGCATTTTGATCGTACTGGGGGCCATCTGGATCATTCCGATCTTCAAGGAGATGTTTGACGATTTTGGACTTAGGCTTGCCCCGCCAACACGACTGCTCTTCACGATCAGCGGTTGGATCTACCCGCACTATTTGCGTAGCTTCGTAGTACTCCTGCTAACTGGTGTCGTGCTGTTTGCATTTTGGAAAAGCAACCAGCACTATGGATTGTTGCAACGTTTCGCTCCCAGGTTGACAGCCGGAAGCCGATCAAATCTGCGCAATATGGGTCAGTTCGTGCAGAACCTTGCCGAGTTTCGAAGGCTGGGGTACCCGATTCCACACGCCATGCATTTGGCAATTGAGAGTTGTCCCAATCAATACGTCAAGAACAAAGTATCGTCATTCGTTGATGGAGTTATGGCAGGCCAGGAGCCCAATTACAAGCTGCTGCGCGTGTTGCCCGCGTCCCTCGTAGCTCTTCTGTACGCTGAGCCATCCAATGTTGCCGCGCTACATGAGTTGGGAACGCTCTACAGCGACCGCGAGCGAGAAAGCACTGGGAAATTGCCGATTCTGCTCTCCCACTTGATCATCCTTGGTGTCGGATTCGTTATCGCCTTCGCAATCATTGCCCTGTTTATGCCCCAAGTTTCTATGATCACCTCCTTGGCTTAAGAAATGCAATTCGAACAGATTCAAAGCTTGAGATCCTCTTGGCGAATGTTTCGCTTTTGGCAAGTGCTTACTGCCAACAGGGCTTCACATCGTAGCTTCTTGAAGGCTCTATCGATTGCGATGAAGCTCTCGAAAACATCACAGGGATTAACGCCCTCCAACTTCTTTCGCTTGTATGCGAGGGAAGAAACCTGGGTAATGCGCAAGAGAATTCACGCTTTTGCGGCCGGGCTTGAATCTGGCGACTCCATTGCAAACGCTCTTGAGCAGGTACTTGATCTTGTTAGCGACGAGGATTTACTAGCGATTCGACTTGCTTCCCAATCTGGTACCCTACCGCAAACTATTCAAACGCTTGCAGATCAGCAAAGTTCGATAGATGAAACAGTTGAGTCGAATAAGGGATCGTGGCCTTACTTCCTCGCATTAACGCTTGCCTTTTGCGTAGTCATCTCGTTCATTCGCGCCTTGATTGTACCTACCTTTAGAGTCATGTACGACGAATTTGGCCTCAGTTTACCTCAGCCGTTTCTTATCGCCTTCAACCCATGGACCGATATGTTGTTGATGGCAATTCCGATGCTCGTCATCGGAGGATTGCTTACGCTTTGGATAGCAACCAAATATGGTTTAATGCGAAGTTTCCGAAGAAAGCTCGGGTCATTCCTATCGCGACAACAACATCGTTCGGGGATCGCTCAGACACTCAAGCTGATGTCGGAAGCGATGCAAATGGGGCGGCCTATTGCGGGATCTCTTTCCACTTTAGCTCGGTATCACCATGACGCGAGAATTCGAACTCAGTTGCTCGTGGCCAGAAACGATATGGAACTCGGAACAGACTTTGCCGAGAGCCTTAGTCAGGCTGGACTGTTGACTGGAGAACAAGCTTTGGCTTTGACGCAGTTGGAAACGAATTCTGAACAGGGTTGGTTAATGGATCAGATGGCTGATCAAATGCTGTCAGGCGTAGCCTATCGTCGACGAGTCGCCGCAGTCGTGATCCAACCGCTGATTGTGCTGCTCTTCGGTGCTCCTACAATCGCAATATGCCTAGGGATTTCTCTAGTTCTCATCCAAATGATCTCGTCGCTTTCGTAGGAAGACCTTGATGAATCCATTACTTAGAAAGAACTATCGCGCGGCCGAGAGGCGCTGCAATAGGAAGGGATCGCTGATGACCGAGGCAATTGTCTCGGCTGTAATACTGCTTGTCGGCATCGCTATTGTCGGCAAGTCGAGCTACAACTTTCGACGCTTGTGGTCCGACACTCGGTACTACCAGCTAGCAACCGACGAACTCTGCAATCAAATGCAATCGTTAACAGTATTGCCGAAAGAGCAACTTGCCAACTCGCTTAGCTCGCTTAGTGTCAGCAATGAAATCTCCGCCGTCCTTCCCGATGCAACGATTGCTGGACAGTTGATAGAAGACGCCCATGGTGTTCGCGTACGACTTTCGATGGATTGGAAGCGAGTCGGAACAGGCGAGCCGCTGGTTTTGATTGGCTGGCATCGCAGTTCATCGAAGTCATCCAGCTTGAACGCGGATCCAACGCCTAGTATCGCCCCTGGTAAGACAGCCGAGGTGCAACGATGAAACAACGATCTGGTTTACGACGCGGCTTTACGTTGATTGAAACACTTACCTACATGTTCTGCGCAGTCCTGTTGCTTGGGCTTGCCATCCAATTGATTCACACTTCGTTAGGTATTTCGACTGAAGCGAAACAACAATGGCAGCAAGATGCAACCTTAGCTCGAATGACACGAGACCTTCGTCGCGATCTGACGCACTCTTTGAAATCTTCTTATGACAACGAATCTGGAAAACTCACTCTAACGTTGGAGGATGGAACGTTAGTGAATTGGAGCTTCGCAAAGGCGGGTGTCGGGACTGACGATTCAACGCCACGCCGCCGCCAGATCACTACCGAATTCAGAGAAGCGAACGAATCCTACATTCTGTCGGAGAGGATTCGCACCGAAATCGTTCGTCCTGCGAACAGCTCCGCCTTCCAGCTAATAGTGACTGCCAGCAATCGATACCGAAAGGATGGAGAAAACAGCGTTCAACACTCGGGGGACACGACGGAACATGTCAAGCTCATTCGAATCATTCATGGATACTTACAATCGGAAGAGCTTACCGACGATTCAGCAAACCAATCGACTACACAAACAAGTTCATCGGAGAAGCTGCAATGATCCAACGATCCGGTTCAATCCATCGAACCCAACGCCGCTCTCCGCGGGAGGGCGCTGTTCTGATTGCTGTACTAGCCTGCATGATGATCACGATCGTGCTGGTTGGCGGCGCGATGAAAAGCACGATGGCCGCTCGGCGCCAGTGCAAGTCCGAATTGCAGATGCAGCAGGCCGAGCTACTGCTCCAAGCCGGAGTTGATCGAGTTGCCACGATTGTCCAAAACGATAGCGTGACAACTGCGCCTGCTCTGTGGAATGCCCAAAGCGCTTTGCCGGCCTACGAAGTTGCCACAGTGGAATACCAAATCGTCGAGCCTACCGAAAACAACGTTCGCGGACTTCAATGCACCGTCAAATTGGCGCTATCGAACCAAGCCAAAGAACTGATCCAACTCTCGCGTATCATTCCGTTAAAAACCTCAAAGCCCTAGACCAATCGCAAACCAATCCCGAAAGTCGCTAAGGAGAACACTTATGAGTCCTTTCACACCTCGACACTCTCGAAACCTCCGCGGGTTCACACTCGTGGAGCTCCTCGTTGTAATCGCAATCATCGGCATCCTTGTCGGCCTATTGCTTCCCGCCGTGCAGGCCGCTCGCGAAGCCGCTCGCAGATCCAGTTGCTCCAACAACATGATGCAGATCGGCATCGCCATGCATCACTATGAATTCAACATGGAACGCTTGCCACCAGGTGTTGTCGATGACCAAGGTCCGATTAGATACGAGCCAATCGGAAAACACGTGAGTTGGACCGTTCACATACTTCCGTTCATGGAGGAGCAAGTAGCGTTCGACAAGTTCGATCAAGCCGCTGGAGCCTACGCTCCAGCCAATCAGCCCGTTCGCGAACATCGTGTGCCAGTTTACAACTGCCCTTCCAGTCCGCTAATGAGCTCTGACAAAGTAGCGATCAGCTCCTACGCTGGATGTACCGGTGGAATTGAAGCCCCTATCGACGCCAAGAACGGCGGCGTGTTCTACTTGAACAGCGCAACCAAACTACGCGACATATCTGACGGCACCACTTACACAATTGCCTTTAGTGAAATTCGAGAAAACAGGTTGTTGCTGCCCTGGACGTCAGGTTCACGCGCCACACTTAGGAATACAGGCACGCTGATCAATTTTGGCGCGAAGGATTTCCGAACTCAAGGCGTTAAGCCCGAAGGCGAAGACAAGCCATCTGTTTATGTCGGTGGTTTCGGTAGTTTCCATACCGGTGGAGCTCAATGCGGTTTCGCGGATGGCAGTGTTCGATTCCTCTCACAGAGCACGGACACCGCCGCATACTCTTCCATGGGAGAAAGAGCTGATGGAATGCTGATTAGCGTAGATTGATCAGCTTAGATTAATCAGTAGGAAGACAGCGGGCGGCACATGGAATGGGCTTGTTCGCTGGTCAATTCAACGTGAAGGAGAGACGTGCTAGCGACATGTTGCGAATTGCCAGAGCATCCCTAATCCTGCCTACATGAACTGACCAACTGAAATGCAATGGAATAAGTTCGCTTGGATAGGCCTCGCATGCTTAAGCATGGCTGTTGTTGCCGGGTGTGATCCGCCCGTAGAAAAGGTCGACGGTGACAATGTCGAGGCTCAACTCCGTACCATGGGCGAGGAATATGAGCGACTTACTGAAGCGTTTTACGCAGTTCCTTCAGGCGAGGAACAACCTCAATACAAAAGCGACATGACGGATGCGGAATGGCTAAAGCTCTATTACGAACAGACTTCTAAGCCGTACCCTGATGCACAGGTGCTTCCCAGTTTTCTTGCATTTGCCGAGGATCACAAGGAGTCGCCGTTTGCGTTCGATGCACTCGCGTTTGCAATCCGGCGTGGTGGGCCAGCGACTGGTGAACTGCACGGCACACCCTGGCAGATTAAAGAGCAATCAATCGACATCTTGTTCAAACAGCATATGGATGATCCACGGATCGTTCACGTATTTGACTGCCTCTGCGGTTCAATTCCATCCGAGAAGACAGAGTTGTTGTTGCGGAAGGGATTTGAGAATGGTACCGATCGAACGGTGCGGGCTGCAGCGGGATTCTACTTAGCTAAACATCTGCACTATAGGTCTCAGTACCATCGACGGTCAGAGCAACTCAAGAATCAAAAAGAGATTGGGAATTCTCTCGATCGGCATTGGAATCTGATCGTGACGCCCTACTTAGAGAAGAATTTTCCGTACGATCACGAACGCGTGTCTTCAGAAGTCGAGCGTATACTTGCTCATCTTGTAGACGAGTGTTCAGACATCGAAGCTCAGGATTGGCGACCTTCTGGCCCCGGCAACGTGCTCTTGCAAACCGTCGCCCAAACAGAACCGAAGACGTATGGCGACTTGGCACGGTCATTAATGCTCGAGCGTAGCAAATTGGCACCTGGCAAGAGCGCGCCAGATATCGTGGGAAGCGACTCCGACGGCAAACCATTTGGACTTCACGACTACGAAGGAAAAGTAGTTCTCTTAACCTTCTCGGCGAACTGGTGCGTCCCTTGCAAACGGCTCTATCCTCTGCAGCGCGACTTGGTTGAAGAGTTCCGAGATGACCAATTTGTTGTATTGAGCGTGAGTCGTGATGAGAGCGTGGACACATTGAAATCCTCCCTGTCATCGGGCGAGATCACTTGGCGATGTTGGTGGGATGGATTAGACGGTCCGATTTGTAAAGCCTGGAACAACACGTCAACTCCTTCCGTTTTCCTGCTTGATCACGAGCATATCATCCAAGATGTGGATTTACATTCTCACGCTTCCCTGGACGATTTCAAGAATGCAATCAAAGGACTGCTGAGCAAGGTTCCAGAGCAATGAACTTCACCTGAATCACTTGGCCGCAACCGTTTGATTTTTGGCGTTACGGAGACGACGACAGGGACTGTCGTGGCACAATAAGACAGCGGACGGCACATGGAATGTGCCTGCTACGGCGGAAGAGTTTAGCCAATTGGCACGAACCCGACAAAAATGGTGTTTTTAGTAGAAAATCGACCGATTTTGGACCAAACTAGTCGGAGAAGTTTCATACGATTGGTCCATCGTTTGTTTCATTGGGTCCATGATTTCATTTCAAACACCATCAAGTCTTCAAATGTCATTGCGGCGAGAGAACCTCCGCACATTTTTCGATTCGTCCCCGACGGTCAAGCTTCTGCGTTCGAGCTTGGCTCCGATGGTGATCGACTTTTTTCACCAGACCTTTAAACTCGGCGAGTCGATTTCGGTCGGTTTGACGGAGCTTAAGACTCGGCTGCTGATCTATCAAGAGGAACTGCATGAAGTTTATCCAGACTTGATGACCGGTGCTCCCGAACGTTACGTCGCCGATTGGGTCGACTCGGGTTGGCTACTACGCTTCTTGGAAGCTAGTTCTAACGAGCCACAGTATCAGTTGACTCGGTACTCGGAAGAGGCGATTCGGTTCGTCGAGTCCGTGTTGGCCAAGTCCAACTCGATGGTGGGAACTGAGAGTCGACTTAAGCTTGTCATCGAAACACTGGCAGACATTATTCGGGGAGCGTCGGCAGATCCCGAGCGACGCTTGGCCTATCTGCGAGCCCAAAGGGACGAGCTTGACCGACAGATCGCGGAGATCGAGTCAGGCAAGAGCGTCGAAGTTTATCGGCCCGCTCAGATTCGTGAGCGATTCCAAACTGCGGTCGAACTGCTTCGCGCGCTTCAGTCGGATTTTCGAGCCGTCGAAGAGAAGTTCCAAGTGATTGCTCGCGATGTTCAGCAGTTGCAGGTCACCGGACAAGACTCGCGAGGAAACATCCTCGGCTTTGCATTGGACTCGGAGGATCTACTGAAACAGCAGGATGAAGGCATCAGCTTCTTTGCGTTCGTTGCCTTCCTGTTCTCGCCGACCCAGCAGGCGTCCTTGCGCAAGAGCATTGAAGAACTGCAACAGTTAGAAGCTCTTGCCGATCAATCCGATTCTCTTCAGCATGTTCGACGCATGGTTCCGTCGTTGCTGGCCGAAGCTGAAAAGGTGATGAAGACGACGGCTCGACTCTCTTCGACACTTCGACGATTACTGGATGCGCACTCGGCAGAGCATCGGATGCGATTGGCTTCCGTTCTCCAGTCGATCAAGCAAACCGCTCTCAAGCTTCGCGAGTCGGCTCCGTTGGTTGATGTTGCATGCAAGGTCTACGCCGACATGGAGATTGGTTCTCCGCTCGCCAGGAAGTTCTGGACACCGAACGCAGTGTTTGAAAGCGAAGCGCCCGAAGTTCATGTGGTGGACTTGGGCAAGGCCAAAGAGATTTCCGAGGCCTATGCCAAACTGCGACGCATC
This sequence comes from Planctomycetota bacterium, assembly GCA_963204965.1. Classification (GTDB taxonomy): domain Bacteria; phylum Planctomycetota; class Planctomycetia; order Pirellulales; family Pirellulaceae; genus Aureliella. The sequence goes on from CAUJKA010000469.1 coordinate 26,582, forward strand.
GACTTCCGCCAAATGCGACACTGCATCCAAAAGCTAACCTACGACGGCAATAAAGCAACGTTGAGCCAAGTTGTGTCGAAATCGGATGGAGACCCAGGTGTCGTTGAACTGCTGGGATATGTTCAGATTGCTCATGATGATCAACATGACATCGACCCTCTACGTTCCGAAACGATTCAAGTTCATGTGGATTCTCCGAGCGTTAGTACCTTGCACGTTGTGGTTCCGATGATCACCTTTTTGCCCAAAGCTTCTTCTAAGGGAAGACGTCCGAAATGATTCAGTACCTTGCCACTGATGCGGATCAACAACTGAGCAATAGTTCGGTCGCCAATACAGCTTCTTGGGGCGCTGCCGCCGTGCGATTGCTGCAAGGAGTTGTTTACCACGATGACAACGCAGATGTATGGGAGTCGTTGCGAGCCAACGTGTCGCCACTGACCGATTACTTTGCGAAGATTGGCCTGCAGTTGGTCATCGACGAAAACGATGCCATGGCTTATCTGCGACAGCCTGACGACGAGGAGCAGACCGAAGACGCGAACTCCGTTCCCAGGCTCTTCCGTCGTACTCAAATGACTTACGAACAGACTCTTCTGTGCGTACTGTTGCGCGACCATTTGCGTGTCTTCGAGGAAGAGGATGTGCAAAACGAAAAATGCGTTGTTTTGCAGAGCGACTTGTTAGCCATCTTCGAGAACTTCTTTCCCGCGGGCAGCGACAATGTCAAAATCAACCGCAGCTTGGGAACAAATCTCCGGCGGCTTGAGGAACTGAAGTTTGTTAAGCAGTTTGAGAAAGAGCCTCCGAGCTGGGAGATTCGACGGATCATTAAGGCTCGACTACCGCTTAGCGAGCTAGAGACGCTTCAGCAATCCTTGCTCGCTCACGTAGAATCTCACCGCGACGAAGAATCGCCCGCATCAAGTTCCTAGTCAACTCTGGAGTCAATGTATAGTTGGGCAGCAGTTAAGGAAGAATTGGTAAGAAAATGGGGGCAAGAAGATGATCCGCATTTGGCTTTGTTTGACTTACCAAGTTCATTTGTTTTGCAGTCGACAAACCTGACGGAACCGAAACTTTCTTCGCCGTGTCATCCGTGCAATCCGTGTCCAATTAATGGTGCTGGAATTAGACACGGAAGACACGTAGCAAACTAAAGCTGCGTTGGATTGGGCGCGTCGCCGTAGACCTCTTTGGGATCAAAGGCTTTGTGATCTTCCATGAAGACTAGGCCTTCACTTTGACCGCGCTCTTGAGCAACTGGTACACGACGGTAGAAGCAGGAACGATAGCCAACGTGGCAGCTCGCTCCGCCACCCATCACTTCGACTCGCAGCCAAACACAATCTTGGTCGTCATCGATACGCATCTCGCGGACCTTTTGAACCAGTCCACTGGTTGCGCCTTTGTGCCATAGTGTTTGTCGACTGCGACTGTAGTACACCGCTTCGCCGAGTTCGATCGTTTTTCTCAGCGCCTCTTCATTCATGTAACCGTGCATGAGTAGTTCGCCGGATGCAAAGTCGGTGGTGACGCAAGGAATCAGCCCGTCGCGGTCGAACTTGGGAGCCAACTGATTTCCCTCTTCAACCTGTTCGACAGTAACACGCGCATTAAAATTGACAACCGAAGACATTCAAATAAACCCTTGTGGTTTGAGCTAACTCAACTATTTCTTTTTGGCAGAGATCGTTTTGGGGCCTTTGCCCGCACTCTTCTCGTAAACGCCATCGCCTGACTTGACGTACTTTGTAAAGCCTTTCTCCCCCAGCTTCTTGTCGCTGAGCGACGAGGCCATTTTGGAATCGCTAAACTGCCCCGCGATCGAGACCGAAGCCACGATTCTCCGCACGGGCGTTCCCTTTTCGGGATGTACCGTCAGCGGTGGATCAGACAGCTTCTGCAGCACCTCGAAGGTCGCGCCATCCTGGCCGTCAGGCATGATTTCTTCGTAAACGTAGATTGGCATGATCCGCTTGGTATTCTCTAGACCGTGGAGACCGCGACCGTTGCTGCCGCGCGACGGCGACGATCCAGGTAAACTAAGGCTGCTCCCAGTATAAACCCAACTGCGGCAATTCCCAGCCATGTCATGGGCAAGTGGCTCTCGTGCTTCACGCCCCCAAGGCCCCATCCGTTCAGTTCGTCACGATAGCTTGCCATCGCTAGCAAGGCAGAATTGTGCGTCGCATGGAGGATAATGCCTGGAATTAGGCTCCCAGATCGCCATCGAACCCAACCCAGCAACAATCCCATCAGCGTGCTGGGCAGTACTCGTTCGGGGGCCGCGCCGCCTGAAAGGACCACGTGAAAAAGCCCGAAAGCGATAGCCGTGGCTATGATCGTCGTACGAGCCCTCAAGCTCTGCTTCAATCCGTTATAGAGAAAACCGCGGAAGAAAACCTCTTCGCACACGCCAGGCGTAACGCCAAGACAGAGGATAATCAGTGCAAGCGGGAGCTGTTTCCAGCTCTCCAACATCTTTTCGACCACCGCAAACTTGCTTGTATCCAGCCCGTGTAGCCCCAGTTCCTGCAGTCCAACGATCACTTCGAAAATCCATGGCCAGGTCGAACAGCCCAATAGAATCGCGCCAAGAATGTAAACGACTCGCGGTCGGAGTAGTGTCAAACCCGATCGAACTGGAACCTTTTCCAAACGCAGCAGCAAGAGCGGGACCAAAAGGAAAAGCACAATGGTCATCGCGGCTGATATCAACAACCGCCAACTGATTGGAATGGTTTCTTGCCGCCCGAGAATGCCGGAGACGATAAAGTAGGCTGGAAACAGAAATGCCAGCCCCACTAAAGAGATAGCCGTTGACGGAGTTCGATGAGCTTCGTCGGATGCGTGTAAGAGGTCTACCAGTTTTCCACGACTGCCTACTGCAACAGCGTCTGCTCCAAAAACTCTAGAGGCTAAACCCAACGCGGCCAAACCATACAGCACCGTTGAGAGTATTGCAGCTACGGCGGGAAGCGGTGCGGCAGTTCCCTCAAGAAACTGTTTCGACAAAAGTAAGATATTGATCAGCGGTGTCACTGCGGTGATCGGCGTCAATTCCCAACCCGGCAGAAATATGACAAGTCCTGGTCCGATCGATAGTAGCAGCAATGGAATCAAATAGGATTGTGCTTCTTTGAAACTTCGTGCCGAACTGGTGAGCATCAACAACACTGCCGAGTAGAACAACCCGAAGGCTGAGAGTGCAAGCAGCAATTTCGCAGCTAGACCAAAAGAGAAACCAGCGGGACCAAGTAGAACTTTGTCGAGTTGCAGTGCATACAACGTCAACGACATGAAAGTCAGATTCATCAGGCCCGTGAGCAATGTAACCAAAAACACCGCCACGAACTTTGCCAACAGCAGTCGAAACTTTGGTACCGGGATCGACATCAACGTCTCAAGCGTATTTCGCTCGCGCTCACCTGCAGTCAAGTCGATCGCCGGATAGACGCCACCTGTAACTGTCATCAGCAGCAAGATCAGCGGCAATAGTCCCACCAGCGTAGACTTACCAGTTTGCGTGACCACAGAACGAAAGTGATCGACAGGCAAACGAAAATCGGGATTCACCACTCGACCCAACTGAGCAAACCGAGCTCGATTGGCTGCCGTGAATCGATCCGAGAACCAGTCTGCCGCATTGCGACTGGGCATGCGGTTGTGATCTTCGATCAGCTCAACAGTTACAGGACCATCAAACTTTGCGTCGCCTTCTAGATCGCTTTGAAAGCGCAGAGTCATCGCTAAATCCACAGCCCCATCACTGACTAACTGCCTTAAGTCAGCGGTTGGTCGATCGGGAAACCAACGAAACGCGAATTCAACCGCTTCCGCCTTTAAATCGTCTTCATCATTAGTTGCGGATTTGTTCGTCGCTGGGTCACTGTTGTTGGCAGCAGTTTCTGTCCTGTTTCCGCCGTTTAATGCCTGCTCTTCTTGTTGCCTTTGGGCACGTCGCGCCGCGGCGCGGGCAAGAGCAGCTTCACCGAACTCAAGCTCTCGATCAAGCCACCGACTATCGGCCTCGGTAGTATTAACCGCGATAACGTAGAAGGGCTTCTTAGTTGTAGACTCTTGAATGGCAACGAAACGAAACCCAAGTCCCAGCAATGGATAGAGCAATATAGGCATCGCGAGCAGAGTGACAATGGTCCGTCGATCGCGAAGTGTCTCACGCAATTCTTTTGTAATGAATTGCCACTGCTGAGCCCACGAAAATGGAACCATCGCCGCCTCTTCCGGCGCTGTAGACACCGCGATCGTAGGATCAATTGGTTGCTTCGGCTCAGATTGCCCACCCGCTTGCGCACCCTGTAGATCGCTCATGCTGCATCTCCCGTTTTTGAACTCGGGGGATCGTCTCTGAGGAATCGCAAGAACATTTCGACCAGCCCCGGCTCACCGGTCTGATCACGAAGCTGTTGCAGGGTGCCTTCCAGCTTCAAGTGACCGCGATGTAGCAGTCCATATCGATCACACAATCTTTCTGCTTCGTCCAGTTGGTGAGTGCAAACGATAATCGCCTTGTTCTGCTGGCGAAGGTAGGCTACATAATCGAAGACGATTTTTGCACCGACGACATCTAAGCCACGCGTCGGTTCGTCCAACAAGACAACGGGCGGATCATGAATTAGCGCGCGAGCCAAGTTGACGCGCTGAGTTTGCCCAGTACTGAGAGTCGCACAGCGTCGATCCAAGAAACGCTCCAACTCCATCACTTCACTCAAGTGCGTCACTCGCTGTTGAGCTTTTGCTGGATCTAGTCCAAAGCCCGACGCAAAGAAGTAAAGCAGCTCCCGTGGGGTCAACCATTGATACAGACCAGCACTTGCAGACACCAAGCCGATCAAGCTCTTAATTCTCAGCGGCTGTTCGGAAACGCGGCAACCTAGAATCGTCGCTTCGCCGCTGGTGGGTTGAAGCAGGCCCATGATGATTCTGAGCGTCGTAGTTTTGCCGGCACCGTTGGGCCCGAGCAATCCATAGGCAACACCTGGCTCGACCGAAAACGAGAGATCATTTACTGCAAAAATGCCTTCGCCGTAGGTCTTACACAGGTGTTCTACATGGATCATCGATACTAGGCCATCTTTCGTTTTGCGACGGTGCCTTCAGCGGTCGAACGAACCTCGTAACCGCGCGACTCAAGCTGCTTACGATGCAAGTCGGCGGTCGGAAAATCGCGTCGCTGACGAGCTTCATGAATTGCTTGGCAAAGCACAGTGATCTCGTCATCGTCACCCGAGCCAGCCGATTTCGTGAGCTCGACAACTCCCAAAACACTGTCGATCTTTCGCAACACGGCAACAGCTTCGGCGGGATCTTCTACCGGCGTCGAGATCCACGTGTGTACTACGCCCAGCGCCTCGCTAATGTTCAGATTGTTAGCGAGAGCTGCGAAGAATTGCTTTAGTACCGGATGATCCAAACCAACTTCAACTACTTTTGCCCCAGCTTCGGCTTCAACACGTTCAGCAAACTCAGACAACTTGCGGACCGAATTTGCCGAGTCGACGAGGCCTTTCATCGTAAAGTTGCACTGAGCACCAAACTGAGTGCGAATCAACTCATAACGCAATGCGGCGGGATGTACTTCCGTCCCCGTTGCCTTGCCGCCCAAGACATCACGCACGGTGAAGAAGTTGCCTTTGCTCTTCGACATTTTCGTTCCCTCGACCATGAGGAATCGAGTATGCAACCAAAATCGAGCAAACGAACCACAGCCGGAGCCGCCACGAGATTGAGCGATCTCACATTCGTGGTGCGGGAAGATCAAGTCTTCGCCGCCAGTGTGAATATCGATCTCTGGTCCGAGCGCTTCCATAGCCATTGCCGAGCACTCGATGTGCCAGCCTGGGTAACCAGCTCCCCATGGCGAATCCCACTTCATCACGTGAGTCGAGTCGGCCTTCCAAAGCATGAAGTCAGCGGGATTGCGCTTGTTGGCTTGATTGCTTGCGTCGATCCGTCCGCCAGCGCCTTCTTGCAAGTTCTCCAACTTATCCAGCGTATTGCCGCTTAGACGTCCGTAGTCTGGGAAGGATTTTACATCGTAGTAAACGACGCCATCGCGACCAACATAAGCGTGCCCGCGTTCGATCAGCTTCTCGATCAGCTTGATCATTTGCGGAATAAATTTGGTCGCACAGTGGACTCGCTGCGGATACTCAAAGGCGACCTTCATACCCAGCTTGCGTCCATCCTCTAGAAATGCGTCGCGATAATAGGCCGCGATTTCATACGGATTGTCTGGATCAGCAACGCAGCCTTCTGGCGCTTTGCCGCTTTTCTTATCTTCCTTCAGCCGCTTCGCCGCAGCTTCCATCTTGTCCTCGCCAGCACCATCCGCCGACGAGTCATCCGTCATGTGGCCAACGTCGGTGATGTTCATCACGTGCCAGACTTCATAGCCTACCGCTTCAAGGAATCGTCGCACCAAATCCGCAGCCAGGAACGATCGAAAGTTCCCGATGTGCGCAAAGTCATAGACCGTCGGTCCACAGCTATACATCTTGACGGTATGGCCGTCGATGGGCTGAAACAGGTCGTCACTGCGGGTGAGCGAGTTGTAAAAACGGATCTCCATGAGGTAGCTCTCCTAGTACAAACAACGAATCCTTCTTGAGATGATTGAGGGTGAAATTGTAAGCTAATTTCAGCATCCATACATAGGCCAAGCGCGTTTTGCGCCCACCTATGAATTTCCTAAGTCGTTGACCGCAATCTCAGCCTTCGATAGCTCGGCGCTGACTACCGAGGAGCTGAAAACACGACGACAATTCCGTCGGCTTGTCCAACTGCAAGATGTTTGCCTGAATCGGACCAACGTAAGCAAGAAGCTGCCGCAGTCAACGACTTTCCGCCTATCAAATCCTTGTGTTTCGACGGTTCCCAAACGCAAAGCAAACCGTCTGCATCGGCAGAAACCAGATATTCACCGCCTGGCTGATAAGCCAGAGTCGTTATCTTGTTGACGTGACATTCCAAAATCTCGGGTTGGCGGCCCATGGGACCAGGCCCACTGCAATCCCAAATCACAACACCACTACCTCCACCTGTCGCCAGCCAACGCCCCGTCGCATCCCATGACAATTGCAGAACCTTTGTCGGGAAACCCCACATCTGCGCGTGTTCGCCTGAATCCACCATCCAAAAATGGACGGTCGAATCTTGCTCGCCGGTCGCAATGAATCGCTCGTCAGGACTCCACGCTGCAACTAGGCTCGAGCCCTGCCAGTCGAACTTCCGCACTTCACCGCCACTCGGCTTATGTAGCGTCACACCGTGATAAGCTGCGACCGCAATGGTATCGCCACGAGGATTCCAAGCAACATCAGCAATCGTGCTCGCGTGATCGGCTGATTCATAAACTACATCGCCCACTGCACCGTAAACCACTAGCGATTTTCCAGCAGCCGCAGCCAGCAATCCGACTGCCTGTTCAGTTTTGTCAGTCGTGTTGGACGAA
>CAUJKA010000470.1 GCA_963204965.1 Planctomycetota bacterium
ATTGCTGCTTTGTTGGGAGCTGAAGAGTTCGGCTTCGCTACAGCTCCGCTGATTACCTTGGGTTGCATCATGATGCGTAAGTGTCACTTGAACACTTGCCCAGTCGGTGTTGCCACTCAAGATCCAGAGCTGCGTAAGAAGTTCAAGGGCAAGCCTGAGCATGTCGTCAACTATCTGTTCATGGTTGCCGAAGATGCGCGACAGATTATGGCCAAGCTAGGTTTCCGCACGATTACCGAAATGGTTGGTCGAGTTGATGTGCTGGATCCGCGTAAGGCGATTCAACATTGGAAGACCGACGGTCTAGATCTTACAGCCATGTTAACTTCAGCCAGCAGCCTGCGTCCTGATGCAATTCAGCACTGCACTATTGGCCAAGAGCACGGTTTGGAAAAGTCGCTCGACTTAACTGTACTTCTGTCAGCTGCAAAGCCTGCGTTGGAAAATGCGACTCCGGTGAAGATCGAATCCAAGATTGTCAACATCAATCGAACTGTGGGAACGATACTCAGCAACGAGATTGCCAAGCGATACGGTCAAGCTGGGTTGCCTGATGACACGGTACACATCAAATTGAACGGTTCGGCTGGGCAAAGTCTTGGTGCGTTTTTGGCTCATGGTGTGACCATTGAATTGGAAGGCGACTCCAACGACTACGTTGGTAAGGGGCTATCCGGCGGTCGCGTCATCGTCTATCCGCACAAGAACAGCGGCTTCCGACCTGAGGACAATATTCTGGTCGGCAACGTTTGCTTGTACGGTGCAACCAGCGGTGAAGCTTTCTTCCGCGGGCGAGCTGCTGAGCGATTCTGCGTGCGTAACTCGGGGGCCAGCGCCGTTGTCGAAGGCGTTGGAGACCACGGTTGTGAATACATGACCGGAGGACGCGTCATAGTGCTTGGACCTACTGGGCGAAACTTCGCTGCAGGTATGTCCGGAGGCATCGCGTATGTGTGGGATCGTCACAACGAGTTCACCATCAATTGCAATCTCGAACTTGTGGAGCTTGAGCGTATCGAGACGAGCGAAGAAGAGAAAGAGATTCGCGACTTGATCTCTCGACATGCTAAGTACACCGGTAGCACGGTGGCTAAGGATGCGTTGCAAGATTGGCAAACCTTCTTGCGACAATGCGTCAAGGTCATGCCGACCGATTACAAGCGAGTCCTGGAAGAGCAGATGGGCTTACGCGAAGCGGTATTGGTCGCCCGCGACTAGACGACGAAACAAGACTTCACGAATCGAATCCGAGTCGGTTGTTCGAGTAGCAAACACGAACAAAATTGGCTCAAATGAAACCTTCAAATACCAAGTAATTACTAAGTACGAACTGGCAGAGAGACCGCTATGGGAAAGCCAACTGGATTTAAAGAGTTTGATCGCAAGAAGGTTCCATGGCGTCTGCCAGTGGTCAGGTTAAACGACTACAACGAAGTTTATACCGATCCCGAAGAGGCTCAACTGCGTCAGCAGGGCGCACGATGCATGGACTGTGGCATTCCCTTTTGCCAGTCAGTCACGGGTTGCCCGATTGATAACTTGATTCCTGAGTGGAACGACATGGTCTATCAAGGTCGCTGGCGCGATGCTATCGATCGATTGCACAAGACCAATAACTTCCCCGAGTTCACTGGGCGCGTTTGTCCAGCGCCGTGCGAAGGTGCTTGCGTACTGGGAATCACCAATCCTCCGGTGACCATTAAGAACATCGAGAATGCGATCGTTGACCGAGCCTTCTCCGAGGGTTGGATCAAGCCAGCTACTCCCGCTGCGCGAACAGGCAAGAAAGTCGCCATCATTGGTGGTGGACCCGCAGGCTTAGCGGCTGCTGATCAATTGAATCTGGTCGGCCATACTGTCACGGTTTATGAACGATCGGATCGCGTCGGTGGATTGCTCATGTACGGCATTCCGAATATGAAGCTAGACAAAAACGTGGTCGAACGTCGCTTGCAGTTGATGCGAGATGGTGGAGTCACTTTCGTCACGGGCGCTGATGTTGGCCGCAACGTCGATGCTAAGAAGCTGTACGAAGAGAACGATGCAGTCTTGCTTTCTACTGGAGCGACCAAGCCGCGTGATCTGCCAATTCCAGGCAGACAGCTCAAGGGCGTTCACTTCGCTATGGAGTTCCTGGCGGCTCAAACGAAGAGCTATCTGGACAGTAGCATGAAGGATGGCAAGTACATCTCGGCAACAGGCAAGAAGGTCGTCGTCATCGGTGGTGGCGATACTGGAACAGACTGTATCGCAACCAGCTTGCGACACGGGTGCACCCAGTTAGTCAACTTCGAATTGATGGATCGTCCGCCCGAAGATCGCGCCGACGACAATCCATGGCCTCAATGGCCTCGTATCTTCCGCGTGGACTATGGTCACGAAGAGGCAACTGAGAAGTTCGGTCGTGATCCGCGCGAATACTGTATCCTCAGCAAGGAATTCATCGACGACGGTAATGGAAACGTCAAAGGCATCAAAGCGGTTCGTGTTCAATGGACCAAGGATGCCAGTGGACGTATGCAGATGTCTGAAGTTCCTGGTTCAGAGAGTATCATCGAAGCGGATCTAGTTTTGCTGGCGATGGGATTCTTGGGCCCTGAGCAGTACGTAGCTGAGATGTTGGGAATTCAGACCGACAATCGCTCGAACTACAACGCTGTTCATGGTGAGTTCACAACCAACGTGAAAGGTGTATTCGCTGCGGGAGACTGCAGACGAGGACAATCGCTGGTGGTCTGGGCCATCAACGAGGGGCGTGGAGCAGCTCGAGCGATTGACATCTATCTGCAAGGCACAAGCGTTCTGCCAGCCCCTGGTGTCACCATGGGCTCAGCCGCATCAGTTGCGGTTCCCGGGTAGGTTATCCCAAGTTGCCGTAAAATGGCTTTAGCAGCGCGTTTGCCAGGGAGAGTTCGTTTGATGAACTCTCCCGCGCGCAGACTTCACTGTCTAGCGATTCAACCAATTCGCGGGAGAGTCGCGTGGCGAGTA
>CAUJKA010000471.1 GCA_963204965.1 Planctomycetota bacterium
TTCAATTGGGGGCTGCGATTCCTTTCGTAGTTTCAACTGTTGATTGAGCGACTCTTTTTGCTCCTCCGATGCTGAAGCTAGTCGGGACTCCAGTTGCTTAATCTCCTGCTCTTTATCTGTTTGCCATTTTTGAAGCGTCGAATCACTTACTAAGAATCGTTCGATCTGCCCTGTGCCACGACCTCCGCCACCTTTCTTCGAAAGTCCGTAGGGGTCTATGTCGCGGAAGAGGTCCAGCATCGCATAGTAATCGGCTTGGCTGAGCGGATCGAATTTGTGGTCATGGCATCGTGCGCAGCCAAGCGTCATTCCCATCATCGCAGCGCCGGTCGTAATCATAATGTCGTCTAGATCATCCATTTCCGCGACATCTGAACTGTCCGGTTCATCGTCCCAGACGTGCAATCGGAAGAACCCGGTGGCAATGATTGCCTCCCGCCACGCTTGGGGTTGATTGTCCGCAGAGAGACGCTCGGCTTGGATCAATAGGTCACCCGCTAACTGTTCCGTCAGAAAGCGATTGTAGGGCTTGTCCGAGTTGAACGCGTCAATCACATAATCGCGATAGCGCCAGGCATACGGTTTGATACCGTCGCGCTCGTAGCCATTCGTCTCGGCGTATCGTACCCAGTCCAACCAGTAGCGTCCCCATCGTTGACCATAGTGCGGTGAGTTCAGCAATCGTTCAATCAAATCGCTCCAAGCCTGCGGAGTTGGATTGCTCTCGAAATCTGCTACTACGCCTGGCTCGGGTGGCAAACCCCAAAGATCGAAGTAGGCTCGACGGACCAACTCGCGTGGAGTCGCTGCCGGGTTTCTGGCCAAACCAAGCTGCGATAGCTTCTGATCGACGATTTGATCGATGTGCGCAGCCCGCTCGGTTGAATTGACAGTGGACTCAGCGATCGGTGCGTTTGAGAGAGGCTGGTAGGCCCAGTGCTCCTGGTCTTGCTCGGTGATTTGAAATTGCTTGCTTCGTCGTCGCGGTCCGGTGGAATTGGACGGGGACACTCGTGGATCAACGGCACCGTCGGCGATCCACTTCTCAAGGACTTGGATTTCCGACTCGGTCAACCGCCGCATGCCACTATCCTCGGGCGGCATCTTCAGTTCGGCCTTTTCAAAGCGTACCGCCACGACTAGAAGACTTTTTTCAGGTGCGTGCGGAACGACCACGTCGCGACCAGCCCAGCCTTCGCGAGACTCGAGCGACAAACCAGCATCTGGCTTGTCTCCTCCGTGGCATGTAGTGCAATGTTCGATCAGGAGAGGTCGAACTTTCGCTTCAAAGAACTGATCGGGAGGTGAGGCAGTTGCGTTCCGGTAGCATGCGGCAACAACGGTCAGCACGCCTACAATCGACAAAATCACTTTCTGCAGTCGAAGGCTATTGAGCATCAAAGGAACTCCATCAGATCTTTCACTCAATCCGGAGGACTTGGCCCACCTGGAGACGTTATTCCTAGGTGATATCAAATCCGAAACAATCGGAACAGTCGCGTTCTAGGTTCTGTTTTTACCACAAAAATCTGCCTTAAGTGAACTACCAACCTGCGAAACATTAACACGCGGGTAGAGTTTGGCGGCTCCACAAGGTCTTCCGACAAGGAAGATTCTCTATGCCCTTAGTTGTGGCGAGCAAGACTCGAAAAGCCATTAGTGTAATTGCAAGTTTCTGGCATCCACGGGGAATTCACAAGGTACGGGCGATTGTAATGAGTGCAGATGATACCGAACTGCTGAAAGAGTTTGCCGTTGAGTCGCAGGAACACCTCTCGGATATCGAGAATCAGCTCCTAACGCTGGAATCCCAGGGCGACGCTATGGATGTCGCTTTGGTGAACACAGTGTTTCGCGCAATCCACTCCATCAAGGGCGCTGCCGGCTTTATGGGCCTCGACACGCTGGGCGGCTTGGCTCACCGTGCTGAAGAAGTGCTCGGCAGGTTGCGAAGTAGTGAACTTCGTCCTACTTCCGTCGTGATTAACACTCTTTTGCGCGCTACCGATCGATTGAAAGAGCTGATCGACGAGATCGAAAACTCGAATGGTCAAGATGTTAGTAGCCACATTACTGCACTTGAAGACATTCTCGAAGGCCGCGTTGATATCAACGGCCAACTGCCAAGCACCGAGTCATCTACATCCCACGCTAAGAACTCGTCAGGTTCAGTTGTAGACAACCACGTTGCAGATAGTGATGTGATCGAACAGCCGGAAGCTCGCGAAGTATCCAAGCAAGAACAAGTGGCCGACAACAGCGCCACAAGCGAGTCAGAGAATCCAACGATCGAGGGAATCTCAAGCAATAGCGCTGCTGAAGCGATTCGCGAATACTTGGTGGAGAGTTTTGACAATCTTGAGCAAGTTGAAAGAGACTTGCTGATTCTCGAGCGAGACCCAGGTTGTGAATCGGTTCTCAACAATGTCTTTCGAAATATGCACACCATCAAGGGCTCGTCAGGATTCCTTGGCTTTGGAAAACTGGAAAATGTCGCTCATGCGGCTGAGAACTTGTTAGCTGGCGTGCGAGCAGGACAGTTTGCATTTGATGCTCAAATCAGCGAATCGCTTTTGGGTGCAATCGACACCATGAGAAAGATGCTGTTTGCCGTTGAGAACAATGGTACAGAAGGCGTCGAAGATCATCAATTCACAGTAGATTTCCTGAACGCAATTTTCTCGGTGAAGCAGCCCAAAGAGGCAGTACCGCCGACTAAGCCAAACAAGTCGATCTCCACACAAAGCTTTACCGCACCAGCGCCCGTCGTGAAAGCAGCGGTAGCAGCACCCGTTGCTGCAAGCCCAGCCACAAATGTAGTAGCTCCGAAGAGCGATTCCGCCAAAGCGGATAAGAACAGCGAGGGCAAGTCAAGCGAAAGCAAGAACAGCGAGAGCAAGTCGAGCGCGAATGCAGAGGTGTCAGCCGCTGATAGCACCATTCGCGTCGATGTCGCCCTGCTGGACAAATTGATGACGCGAGTTGGCGAACTAGTACTAGCGCGAAATCAGATACTTCAGTTCAACAGCAAGCTCAACGATGCCGCACTTCAGAATGCGGTGCAACGACTCAATCTCATTACCAGCGAGTTGCAAGAGGGAGTCATGAAGACTCGCATGCAACCCATTGGCAATGTTTGGACCAAGTTCCCCCGATTGGTGCGAGACTTGGCAACGATGTGCGAAAAGCAAGTTCGCATTGAAATGGAAGGCAAAGAAACAGAACTCGATAAGACCATTATCGAAGCGATCAAAGATCCGTTGACTCACTTGGTCCGCAATACGGTGGATCATGGTATTGAAAAGCCAGAAGTTCGCCGACAGGTAGGCAAACCGATCGAAGGTTGCTTGACCTTGAAGGCTTATCACGAGGGTGGTCAAGTCAACATCGAAATCGTCGATGACGGTGGCGGATTGAATATCGAAAAGATTAAGAGCAAGGCCGTAGAAAAGGGACTGATCAGCGCAGACGAAGCAGCAAGAATGCCGGACCGCGAAGTTGGCAACTTGATTTTCTTGCCAGGCTTCTCGACGGCTGACAAAGTCTCCAGTGTTTCGGGCCGCGGCGTTGGAATGGACGTCGTTAAGACGAATATCGAAAAGATCGGCGGAACGGTGGACCTGCAAAGCCAGCAAGGCAAAGGCACGACCATCAAGATCAAGATTCCATTAACGCTCGCGATCATTCCTGCCTTGATCGTATCGGCTGATGGAGATCGTTATGCGATTCCTCAGGTCAACTTGTTGGAACTGGTGCGATTGGAAAACCAGATCGAAAAGCCATCGATCGAGTGGATTCAAGGCGCTCCCGTGTACCGCCTTCGCGGCCAGTTGCTTCCTTTGATCGCTTTGCGACATGAACTTGATCTGCGCAATGTCAGCGAACCAGTGCGCAGCGACTGCCTAAACATCGTTGTTCTTCGCGCCGATGACCGTCAGTTTGGACTAGTTGTCGACAAGATCAACGACTCGGAAGAAATCGTTGTTAAGCCGCTGAGCAAACAGCTCAAGAACGTTCCGATCTACGCTGGAACCACGATCATGGGCGACGGACGCGTTGCTCTAATTCTGGATGTTATGGGCTTGGCTCATTCGGCTCACGTGATTTCTGGTCCAAAGGATCGTGGAACGACCGATACCTCCGAGCACACCAATGCGTCGCGTTCACGTCTACAGACGCTTCTGGTCATGCAGGTTGGAGCTGATCGCAAGTTTGCGCTACCGCTTAGCCAAGTGACTCGACTGGAAAAGATTCAAACGGACATCATCGAGATTGCTGGCGACCAAGAGGTCGTCCAGTACCGAGGCGAGATTTTGCCGCTAATTCGTTTGTCAAATTGCATGGGAGTGGTTTCTGTTCAATCAGAACTGAATCTCTTAGACGTTGTGGTCTACACCAAGGGAAGTCGAAGTGTAGGACTGGTCGTTGACCAAATCACGGACATCGTTGAAACCGATGTCGTTAGTCAACGCTCTTCACATCGTCCAGGACTGACTTGTTCGGCTGTTGTTCAAGGCCATATTACGGACGTACTCGACCTGCCTACGATTATTCAGATGGCAGATCCATCTTTCTTTAATGAAATGGAGGAGGCCCCACTTTGTAACTGAGCTCAGCAGACAATTCTCGCAGAGCACAGAAATTCACAAGGGGATTAACATGGCAGTAACTAAACAACTTTGCACTTTCAACTTAGGTGATCAAGCCTTTGGCGTCGACGCACTGACGGTCCAAGAGTTGATTCGACATCAAACGATGACTCGCGTTCCCAAAGCACCAGAAAGCGTACGTGGACTCATCAATTTGCGAGGCCAAATTGTCACGGCTATCGACTTGAGAACTCGCCTAGGCATGGCCCCATTGGAAGACGACCGCCAGTCAATGAATGTTGTAATTCGTAGCGATGACGGCGCGGTGAGTCTACTGGTCGACCAGATCGGCGACGTGATCGAAGTCAACGACGATTGCTTTGAAGTGCCGCCCGACACACTAAGTGGTCAAGCTCGCGAGTTTATTCGCGGTGCCTACAAACTGGCTGATCGACTGTTATTGTTGTTGGACTGTGAACTGGCGGTACAAGTCAACGGTGATCCGACCAAGAGTAGCTAAACATCCAGCAGATTGCCCGAACTACACCACTCAATCTTTTCCCAAGACTGCCGAACTGCGGTCACTACAAATCAGACTTGTCTACTGGAGCCTATTGAAATGCGACTGATCCTCAACAAACTACGATCATTGAACATGAAGAGCCAAGTTACGTGGTTGGTCGTTGCCTTCTTTCTGGGATTTTCGACTTTTGGGTTCTTCTCGTACTCGACTATTGAGAAGATCCGGATTGGTGGCAAGCAATACAACGAAGTTGTGACCGACAAAGATTTATTGGCTGACTGTCTTCCGCCCCTGCTGTATGTTGTCGAGAACTATTTGAGCAGCCAGTTGATGTACAGTCCAGATGAAGCCACACGGACAGCCGCAGTTCAACGCTTCTTTGAATTCAAGAAGAACTACGAAACCAGTTTTGAAGGCTGGCAAGCTCGTCTTCCCGAGGGCGAGCTAAAGACCTGCCTCAACGGAGAGGTTAAGCGAACCGCTGAAGAGATCATCACGACGATCGAACAGGACTTGCTGCCTGCGTTTAAAGCCAAGGATCGTGAATCGGCAACAGCAGCTACCAACAAAATCAACGCATTGTTTGTCGCGCACCAAACTGCGGTCAACGAGTTGGTTGCGAAGGTAACGACCAAGATGAATGCCGACCAAGCTCAGGGCGAGCAAATGGCTGCTGGAGGAATTTGGCAACTTGTTGGCGTAGGCGTATTTGTGCTCACAATAATCGCTGGATTCTGCTTCATCCTTAGACGATCGATTGCCAACGAAGAATTGAAGTTGCTCGACCGCGAAAATGAAATTAGCACATTGTCTAAACTACAGGCAAGAATCGAGTTCACACCAGATGGAACTATTGTTGAGGCCAATGAGAACTTCTGCACGGCTATGGGATACCGTTTAGAAGAGATCATAGGAAAACACCACAGTATCTTTGTCGACTCGAACTACAAGAACAGCGAGGGATACCGTGACCATTGGCACAGACTTCAGCGTGGTGAGTACTTCGCAGGTGAAATTCGACGCATCAGTAAGAATGGTCAGGCGCTTTGGCTTCAAGCCACTTACAACCCAATCACGGACAAAACTGGTAAAGTGACACGCGTCGTTAAGTATGCACTTGATGTAACCAGTAGAAAACTACGAGACGCAGACTTCGTTGGACAGATCCAAGCGATCTCCAGTGCCCAAGCTGTAATTGAATTCGACTTGACTGGTAAGATCCTGACAGCTAACGACAACTTCTGCAAGACTGTTGGATACACCTTGGACGAAATCAAGGGTAAGCACCACAGCATTTTCTGCGAGCCTAGCTATCGTCAGTCGACCGAATACACAAACTTCTGGCAGAAGTTGGGTAACGGGCAATATGATGCAGGCGAATACAAACGCATTGGCAAGGGCGACCGCGAGATCTATCTTCAAGCTTCCTACAACCCGATCCTCGATATGGACGGCAAGCCATACAAGGTTGTTAAGTTTGCTACCGACACTACTCCGATCGTTCGCGAACGCGAAGATCTAAAGAACAAAGTTGATCAGATTCTTGCTGTGGTATCGGCCGCCGCAGAGGGCGATCTGACTCAGATGATTGCTGTTCATGGAAATGATCCGGTTGGACAACTGGGGGACTCACTAACCAAGTTCTTTGACAAACTTAGCGTGAGCATCGCATCTATTGGCGAAAACGCTACGGCGCTAGCAGGTGCTTCGGAAGAGCTTTCTGCAGTTAGCGCGCAGATGAGCGCCAATGCTACGGAAACAGCTTCTCAAGCTCAGTTCGTTTCATCGGCTACTGATGAAGTCAACGCAAACGTTTCGGTGGTTGCCACTGGCGTTGAAGAGCTCAACAGCGCAATTCGCGAAATCGCAAAGAATGCATCCGATGCTGCACGAGTATCTCAACAAGCAGTAACAATCGCCAGCGATACCAACCGAACGATCTCCAAACTGGGCGATAGCTCGATGGAAATTGGTAAGGTAGTCAAAGTCATTACCTCGATCGCTGAACAAACTAACTTACTTGCACTCAACGCGACCATCGAAGCGGCTCGTGCTGGTGAAGCCGGTAAGGGTTTTGCTGTAGTGGCCAACGAAGTTAAAGAACTGGCTAAAGAAACAGCTCGGGCGACTGAAGATATCAGCCAAAAGATCGAAACGATTCAGGCAGATACCAACGGAGCAATCTCGGCGATTCAAGAGATCTGCGAAGTGATCAATCGAATCAATGATATCTCCAACACGATTGCCAGTGCAGTTGAAGAGCAAACAGCGACAGCCAATGAGATGGGACGCAACGTATCGGAAGCGGCCCGAGGCTCAGCAGAGATCGCTCAGAACATTACTTCGGTTGCCGATGCGACTCAAAGCACGACCGAAGGTGCTAATAACTCGATGCAAGCTGCTAGTGAACTCAGCCGCATGGCTGGTGACCTACAACGCTTGGTCGGTCAATTCAAATACCATCAGTCGTCATTGAGAAATCAATCGCGACCGGTAGGTGCCCCAATCAACACGTCCAACCACTTTGCTAGTGGAGAGTACTCTCACGTTTAACCTGCGTGACGAGCGTTTCAGATTCAATTCAATGACCGGGCATTGCCATGTCCACTCTTTCAAAACTCTGTGAGAAAAATGCGAACCCTTCGAAACCTCGGTATGAATGCCAAAGTCTTGCTTTTGGCTTGCGTTTGTTCGTTCGGACTATTGCTGTACGGCTTTGTGTCGTACTGGGTAGTCAATACGTCCAAGATTGGCAGCAAGCACTTTGACGATATTATTCAAAGCGAGCATCTGATGGCGGATGTTCTGCCGCCTCCTGGATACATTCTGGAGACATACCTCAATATCCACCTACTGATCGACTCGACAGAAGCTGGCACAGAAGCTCTGACAGATCGCATCAATGCTCACTTCAATCTTAAGAAGCAGCATAAAGAGTGCATGGATCGCTGGGCAGCTAAACTGCCTGAAGGTGAGCTGAAGAATAAGTTGCTGAAGGATTCCTACGAGCCAGCGAAAGAGTTCTTTCTGCTGGTCGAAAATGAGATCATCCCTGCGATCCGTCGTGGAGACATGGAGAAAGCGGAAGGGCTGATCGACGAAGAGTTGCCGAAGCACTTCGAGCAGCACAGCAAAGCTATGGACGAAGTCAATAGCTTGGTCGCTGGGTTCGAAGAGGAAAAGATGACCGAAGCTAACTCTGTGGTCAACACCGGCTCATGGGCACAATTGATCATTGGTGTCAGTGTCTTGCTGGTAATTGGCAGCTTCACAATTTGGCTAAGACGCGGGATCGCTGTTCAAGAATCACAAATGAATGACTTCGCAGGTCAAATTGCCGCAATCAGCAGATCACAGGCGGTGATTGAATTCGACCCCACAGGGAAAATCCTGTCGGCGAATGACGCCTTCCTCACAACATTGGGGTACACCCTCGAAGAAATTGTTGGAAAACACCACAGCATGTTTATTTCCGGAACGTACCGTTCGACGGCTGAATACGCCGATTTCTGGCCATCATTGAGCCGCGGGGAGTTTAAGTCGGGCGAGTTTCACCGAGTTGGTCGTAATAATAAAGACGTTTGGATTCAAGCGACCTACAATCCAATTCGCGGCAAAGATGGAAAAGTTGTAAAGGTGGTCAAGTTTGCATCCGACGTAACGGCTCGGAAAATGCAAGATGCGGATTTCCAAGGCCAAATCAAGGCAATCTCCGCAGCACAAGCTGTTATTGAGTTCAATCTTGATGGTACGGTT
Source organism: Planctomycetota bacterium (assembly GCA_963204965.1). Classification (GTDB taxonomy): domain Bacteria; phylum Planctomycetota; class Planctomycetia; order Pirellulales; family Pirellulaceae; genus Aureliella. The sequence continues at coordinate 8,869 of CAUJKA010000471.1, forward strand.
CTCACTGCAAACGAGAACTTCTGTAACACCCTTGGATATTCACTGGATGAAATTAAAGGCAAGCACCACAGCATGTTTGTCGATGCCAGCTACAGACAAAGTCCTGCCTATTCAGCTTTCTGGCAAAAGCTTGGTAGCGGTCAATTTGACTCAGGCGAATACAAACGCATTGGGAAGGGCGGCAAAGTAATCTATATTCAAGCCAGTTATAACCCAATCTTTGATTTGAACGGCCGGCCTTTCAAGGTTGTGAAGTATGCCGCTGATACTACAGCGATAGTATTGGAACGCGAAGCGCTAAAGACCAAAGTGGATAAAATCCTCAATGTCGTTTCCGCGGCTGCACAAGGCGATCTAACTCAATCCATTGAAGTTTCTGGAAATGACCCTGTTGGACAGCTAGGAGATTCATTAACGGCATTCTTTTCTTCTCTTGGAAATAGCATTGCCACAATTGGCGAAAATGCCACTGCACTTGCTGGCGCGTCAGAAGAACTTTCTGCTGTCAGCGCACAAATGAGTTCCAACGCAACTGAAACAGCGGCGCAAGCCCAATTGGTGTCTGCTGCAACAGAAGAAGTAAATGTAAACGTTGCAACAGTCACAACTGGTGTTGAAGAGCTGAATAGCGCAATCCGTGAAATTGCGAAGAACGCTTCCGACGCTGCTCGTGTCTCGCAACAAGCGGTAACAATCGCCAGCGATACCAATCGAACGATTTCCAAGTTGGGAGATAGCTCGAATGAAATTGGCAAGGTAGTCAAGGTCATTACCTCGATTGCTGAACAAACTAACTTGCTTGCACTCAACGCGACCATCGAAGCGGCTCGGGCTGGTGAAGCTGGTAAGGGATTTGCTGTGGTAGCCAATGAGGTTAAGGAATTGGCCAAAGAAACAGCTCGGGCTACCGAAGACATCAGCCACAAAATCGAAACGATTCAATCGGATACCAACGGAGCAATCTCGGCGATTCAAGAGATCTGCGAAGTGATCAATCGCATTAATGATATTTCGAACACGATCGCAAGTGCAGTGGAAGAACAAACTGCCACTGCTAATGAGATGGGACGAAACGTGTCAGAAGCTGCGCGTGGCTCTGCAGAAATCGCCCAGAACATCACGGCAGTGGCCGATGCGACTCAAAGTACCACTGAAGGGGCGAGCAATTCGATGCAAGCCGCCAGTGAACTTAGCCGTATGGCTGGAGACTTGCAACGCTTGGTCGGTCAGTTCAAATACCACCGCGACTCGCTCAATACGCGCCGCAGCGGGTTGAATCCGACCGTTCAAATGACATCATTTGGCGTACCGCAAACAGTGTAAACCACATTCGTTCTTGCAGAATGTCCATCCAAAAGGCTGAGGGAACTCCTTCAGCCTTTTTTCATTTTTGCGTATAAACGCCAATCTTGGGCGTTTTTATTCTTGAGACGACCGCCTCTGTCAACGCCAACTTTCAATTGTGCAAACTACTGGAGTCAACAATCGGAATTTAGTGCGTTTCGGCCTGAATGTGTAGGGAAATCCATAAAGGTATTGCCAGCCTACCGACGATGGTTAATGCAACTTCAATTGCCCGTGGGACAAGATGTGTGAGTTTCCAATTGTATCGTACATTGATGTGGCGAGCACTACGCAGCGTAGTCGTATTGATATCTGCGTCGGTCAGCTTCAGTAACGGAGCGGTCGCTCAACAGTCTGAACAGAATTTGCCTCAGTCCCTCCAGCCATCGGCGGGACGAGTTCAGCCCATCTACGAGAAGCTGACCGACAAAGATCTTGCATTGCCCGAGCATCCTGATCGGAAGCCGATCGATCCCGAGAAAACCAAGCCAAAAGCCTCGCAACCTGACCGCGAAAAGCGTAAGACTCCGGAGGCTCGACCCATTCGCAAAACGGACCAAAGAGTTCCGGGCCGTCCCAGTCGAAATCTGAATGCACCCTCTTCCGCGGCGGAATTACGCCAAGACCAAGAAGAAGCGATGAGTGACGAGGAGTCGGAAGATGAAGAGCCTAGTGAGGACGAAGAGGCTGGTGATCAGTTGCCCAAGCGCATGCTCGGCCTGATCCCCAGAGAGATCTACAATGGCGGGATCACATTCGAAGCCGTCTACACGGGCGAAACCTTCACGAAGGCCAAAGGCGGAATCGTTCCTAATCGTCGAACGAGCTACCGAAGTAACTTGGATCTTGTAGCTATTGCTGACACAGCAAAGCTGGGTCTGTGGGACAAAGGGCGGTTCTTTGTTTACGGGCAGAACTTGACTGGTGGCATTATTTCACCGGACTATGTTGGTGAAACTCAATTGTTCAGCAACATCGATTCGACAGTTGCTCCAGGCGTCCGTCCGTACTTCACAGCCGTATCCGAATACTGGTACGAACAATACTGGATGGACGACATTTTTAGCGTTCGAGTGGGTAAGCAAGATACCAACGCAATTTTCGCTCTTACTGATCTAGGTGGTGAGTTCGTGAACTCATCGTTCGGCGCACCACCGCCAATTCCCATGCCGACTTTCCCGAGCAGCACGCTGGGCTTATCAACCTTTGTAAAGTTAACGGACTCGGCGACGTTGGGATTTGGGATCTTTGATGGCACTGCAGCAGACGGTCCGCAGGGAGTTCGATGGGGATTTGACACTCTGGGACGCAATGGGGCCTTCTCGATCTATCAAGCCGAGTTCAAGCCACAGTTTGGATTGGAAGCTGAACTGCCTACTACGGTGCGCGTAGGGATGTGGCATCACTCCAACAAAAATGTTTGGTCCGAGATCACTGCTAGCCCCAATCCAATCACCTTTAGCCAGAACTATGGTTTCTTCTTGACTGGCGACCAAATGCTCTGGAAAGAGAATGGCGCCCAAGATGAACAAGGGTTCGGAATCTTTGGCCAGTACTTCAGTACGCCGGCCGACCGAAACGCTGTCAGTCAATACGTGGGGTCTGGATTGGTTTACAAAGGGTTTCTTCCAGGACGAGACGACGACGTTTTTGGAGTTGGGATGGGACGAGTCTTATTTGGAAATCCATACCGCCAAACTGAAGCTCTGAGTGGCACTCGAGTCGCTCATAACGAAACAGTGATTGAAACCTTTTACAAGTACTTGGTCGGTCCACGACTTTGCCTACAGCCTGATATCCAGTACTTCGCAAGGCCAAGCGGGCAGTATAAGGATGCCTTGCTGGCGGGTATGCGTTTTGAATTGGTTTTCTAGCGACATTCACTATTCAGGAAATTGAGTAGAATGTCTCGGCACTTTTTTGGGCTAATCATCGCTAGTCGAGCACGCTAAACCAACCAACACAAGTCGTTCATCCTATGCCGCCCATTTTTCGTAAGCTCAGTTCGCCACGATACGCGGATCTCGTCGTACACAATGGTGTGGCAAGATGGGTCGAAGTTGCCTCCGATAGCTCACAAGAT
>CAUJKA010000472.1 GCA_963204965.1 Planctomycetota bacterium
GTCATTGAACCAGTGAGAACGATGGTCTTCTCTGGAATCCCGATCAAGGCACGGGCTGTTTCGGGCATCAGATCGGTACCATGAGTCAACAGAATTCTCTTGGCCGGACACTCCTCGACGGCCTTACGCACCAATTGCCGATCCTCGTCGGTCATCTCCAAACTATCTTTGCGCATCAACTGTTGAATGCTGTAACGAAAGGTGACATTCGCTTCTTGGAAAATCGCCAAGATCTGCGGCTCGCCAACTTCATACTCGCTCTTGGCGTCTAAATAGACCTTGTCTATGGTCCCTCCGCAAGAAAAGACCTGAAGTTGTACTTCGTTTGGGTCAAGCACTATTGCATCCGGTTATTTGAGGGGACGGAGAGACCTTCAATCGTTGGCTTGTCAACAAAAAACGTCAGCTCACCGGGCCGAGGTTGGATCATCTGCGAAGGATAAAGTTCCGGCTGATGCGGACCATGCCACAGGGTGTTAATGGCGGGCCCTTTGGACGACCCGGCGATGAAAAAGGCAACTTGCTTGGCCGCGTTAATCAACGGGGAAGTCAAAGTCACTCGCCATGTGCTGAGCTTAGGTACGTAGTTCGCCACAACCCAGCGACTTGTTTCGCGAAGCGCCGTGGTCTCTGGAAAAAGCGAAGCGGTATGAACATCGTCTCCCATGCCAAGAAGCACGCAATCGATCACTCCCAAACCGTCCGAGTTCAACGGCAATTGCCGCTTGAGTTCGATCTCATACTGCAAGGCAGTTTGCGAAACTTGAGCTTCATCGTCTCCCTCTGTGGGAATGCGAAGAATGCTCTGGCTACCGATTTCTAACTTGTCCAACAAGCTTTCGCGAACCATGCGATAGTTGCTATCCGCGTGATCCGCAGGGACGTTGCGTTCGTCTCCCCAGAGGAATAGAACGCGGTTCCAATCGATGCCGCTGGTTTTCGAAGAAGCGGCCAAGCGTTGGTATAGAGCCTTGGGCGTAGAGCCGCCCGCCAGAGCCAGCGAGAAAGGCGTTGAATTGGTTGCTTGGTGATCGCGAATCAATTCGATCAGCCACTGCTCAGCTCGGGCCGCCAATTCAGTCACATCGCGGGCTACCAGTAGTTGTGTCATTCCAAACTAAATTTCGTCCGAGAGCGTAAGGGGAGAACGATCCTACAGATGCGAAGGCAACTTAGAAGATGTTCAGTTGGTCCCGAGCGTCTTCGGTCATGCGGTCGGGCGACCAAGGTGGATCCATGACAACCTTGACATCCACACTGGCGACACCTTCCATCGCTTCAATCACTTGGCGGCTGCCGCCAATCAATTGAGGCCCGGCTGGACACATGGGGCTGGTCAAAGTCATTACGACATGCACGTCCTGCTTAGTGCTGTCAGACTCACTTGGCTTCAGATCGACGTTGTAGACCAAGCCCAAGTCGACGATGTTGACGAACAGCTCCGGATCAATCACCTGCTTGAGCTGTTCGCGGACCGCATCCTCGCAAAGCGTCGAAATCGTTCGCTCGTTCTGGGTAATCTCGCAAGCTTGCCCACCACAACAGGAGCCCGCACCGGGGTGTGGCAATCGCTTTTCGCCTTCTGGGTGCGAATCGCAAGAGTGACTTTCAGCAACTGGTAATTCTGGCATCGACGGATTATTTTCGGACATGATCGGCTTTGGATTTAACTCGTGTTTCTAAAGGAGGGTCGACCGAAGCTGCTTGCACCTTCCTCGACCGCTCTTTATTGTATCAACTCTGGCAAGTTGAACCATTACAATTGACCCGTTCGAGCATAATCCAGTGGCCAAGAAATCGAAGATCCCCCAGTCCAAATCGGGCAACTATTGGCTTGTGAAAAGCGAGCCCGACGTGTTCAGCATTGACGATCTATACGCGGCGGCTGACCAGACAACGCATTGGGATGGAGTCCGAAACTATCAGGCGAGGAACACCATGCGCGACCTGATGAAGGGTGGCGATAAGGTGCTTTATTACCACTCCAACGCCCAGCCACCGTCGGTAGTGGGCATCGTCGAAGTGGTGCGGGAGGGCTACCCAGACCACACTGCCTTTGACCCCAAAGACCCGCATTTTGACCCCAAGTCCAAGAAAGTCACGCCAACTTGGTACATGGTCGACGTGAAATTTCTGGAGAAGTTCACCACGCCGCTGGAGCTTGGCCTGTTACGCACGGTCGAGTCCTTGGCCAAGATGGTTCTTCTGCAAAAAGGCTCGCGACTGAGCGTACAACCGGTGCAACCCGACGAGTTTGCGACGATTGTCAGCATGGGCCGTGAAAGCTAGTTTCGGGAAGCCCCAAGGTAGAGTACGATCTGTGTTATCAATTACTCGGAAATGTACGGTTTGCTGAAATGACAGTCACGGGCTCGCTGGTTCAAACTCTTCATCGGATCAATCGCCAAAAGGCTGATATCAACGGTCAATTGCAACGTGGCCCCAAGTTGGTCGCTGCGTCCGAAGCCAAGCTTAAGGCCGCCAAAGACCACGTGCTGGCGACCAAAGACAAGCTGACCAAGGCCAAGATGGCCGCGCACGCCAAACAGCTACAAATGTCCGAACGCGAACAGAAGATCCGCTCGTGGCAAGGCAAGATGAACGCGGCCAAAGAGAACCGCGAGTATCAGGCGTTGAAGGACCAGATCGCCGCTGATACCCAAGCCAACTTGGTGCTTTCTGATGAAATCCTGGATTTGCTGGAATCGATCGACGCTTTGGGTGTCGAGCTAAAAGAGGTTGAAGCGGACGTCAAAACCAAACAATCTGAGTTCGCACAGGTTCAAAAGCAAGTTACCGACCGACGAATGGTTCTGGAGAGCGAACTATCGCGTGTCCAAGCCGAACTCGACAAGGCCGAAGCGGAACTCTCCGGCGATGTCCGACGAGACTATATGAAGCTGGTCTCCTCCAAGGGCGACGATGGCATGGCCGAGCTAGACGGCAAATGCTGTGGGGGGTGCTACCAGAGCCTTACACCCGCACTTCTCGATCGTCTGATCATGAATCAATCGATTGCCTGCCCAAGCTGCGGCCGACTGGTTTATCAGAATCTTCATCGATAGACCGATAACGATCGTAACGATTGTGCCAACGGTAGATCGCAAATCTTAGCGATCACAGGCAACTTTTCTCCAGCCGTGCCGGCCCGCGTGACCCATATATTCATGCCAAATTAGTTGGCAGAATTGTCGGCGGAGAAAAACATGAGTCACGGTGAACGAACAGTAGTCGAACGACCAAGTACCGAGCGTAAAGCTCTGGCCATCAATCTAGACCCACGTCGGTATGGATCGTTTGCCGAGATCGGTGCGGGCCAAGAAGTCGTTCGTTGGTTCTTCCGCGTCGGTGGTGCCGCAGGCACAATCGCCAAGAGCATGTCCGCTTACGACATGAAGGTCAGTGATGCAATTTATGGGCAATGCGATCGCTACGTCAGCCGTCGAAGATTAGAAGACATGCTGCGTATCGAGCATTCGCTGAACATAGAACGCCTCCGCGAACATCGCGGTGACACAACCGCGTTCTTTGCGTTTGCTGACACTGTATCTGCTAGAAACTTCCAAGGCACTAACGAATGCCACGGCTGGATGGGCATCCGCTTCCACGCTCATCCTCGCGACGAAGACAGTCAAATCATCCTCCACGTCCGCATGCTCGACGACGACAATGCGGCACAACAAGAAGCTCTCGGCATTGTCGGCGTGAATCTGCTTTGGGGCGCATTCTTCATGCACCATGAACCAGAGAAGCTGATCGAATCCTTGCTGGACAACTTGAGCACGCGTCGCATCGAAATCGACATGATCGAGTTCTCCGGAATCGCATTCCGACACGTTGACAATCGCGTGATGAGCTTGCGACTAGTACAACTTGGTCTGAGCAGCGCTGCGATGTTCTCGGCCAGTGGAGCAGTACTACAGCCATCCGAAGTTCTGTACAAACGACCGATCCTGGTCGAACGCGGAAGCTTCCGTCCACCGACTCACGTCAACTTGGATATGCTTCGAGCGGCACATGCGAAGTTCAGTCTTGAACCGGGAGTCGAACCCGATCAGATTGTGACCTTAGCCGAAATCACCATGTGCAACTTGCTCTCCAATGGCGACATCGACCTTCGCGACTTTATCGCACGGGCTGACGCTTTAGCGGCCTGCGGAATGACAGTGCTGATCTCCGATTACTTCGAATACTATCGTCTAGCCGCATATTTGGCTCGGTACAGCAAGAAGAAAATCGGCATCACCATGGGCGCCGGAAGTCTGCTGCAACTGTTCGACGAAAAATACTACTCCGAACTGGATGGCGGAATTCTTGAGTCGTTCGGGCGACTGTTCAAGAACGACCTAAAGCTTTATATCTATCCGTTGTTGGACCAAAACACCGGCGCGTTACAAACCGTCCAAAACATGGAGATTTCGGCTGATCTTCGCAAGCTGTACGAGCACTTGGTCGAACGCGGTTGCATCCAACAGCTCGAAGCCTTCGATCCAAAGCACTTGAATACGTTCTCTCGCGAAGTCCTTCGATTGATTCAAAGTGGCGACATGAGTTGGGTTAAGCAAGTCCCATGGGAAGTCGCTGAACTAATCCAACAACGTGGACTCTTCGGCTTCAAGAAACCATCCAAGCCAGTCAGTACCGCTGCGACCAACATTCCCGTTGGAACATTTCCTCTAGCCGGTACACCCTCGATCGACTTCAACCTGACGAACCTCTAATTTTTTCGAAATTGGAACAAGGATTGAGGGCGAAATCGAATACGCGGCCTAAGCATCTGAAGTAATCTACTCCACTCCGACGTTTTGCAAGATCGTCGGAGTACTCTGACCCAGTTACTTCAATCAGTCACCGAATCGGCCGCAGCCATGTCATTGCTACCTCGCCTTTCATTTTGTTGTGTCATCTGCTTTCTTAGCTCTTCTCTTGTTGCTCAAGAGGGCCAAGTCGCTGGCAAGACACAGGGAAACTTTGCGGGCAACGTTTCAGGCAAAGTAAAGGTCTTTATCCTCGCTGGTCAGTCCAACATGGAAGGACAAGCCGTCGTTGCACTCAAAGGCAAAGACTACAACGATGGCAAAGGAACACTGGCTGCCATGCTGGCCGACCCAGCCAAAGCACCAGCAATACAACATCTGATCACCGGGGACGGTCTTGGCAAGCCTCGAAGCGATGTCTTTGTTCGCTATCAACGCGAAGATCGTCCGCTGTTAGCTGGCCAGCTAGACTTCGGCTTCAGCGTCTACGGAGATCGCCATCACTTTGGACCAGAACTTCAGTTCGGACAGGTCGTTGGCGATCACTTTGAAGAACCCATACTGCTCGTCAAAACAGCTTGGGGAGGCAAGAGTCTTTTTGTCGACTTCCGACCGCCGTCCTCTGGTGGCCAGACTGGAAAGTACTACCAGCTGATGATCCAGCAAGTGAATGAATCGTTGCAGTTGATGGGCGAGCAGTTTCCGCAGCTTAAAGGCCGCGAGTATCAACTAGCTGGCTTTGTGTGGTATCACGGTTGGAACGACGGAGTCAATCCAAAGACAGCCATTCCCGAATACGAGCAGAACCTTGTCAACTTAATCAACGATCTACGCCGTGATCTAGATGCGCCTAAGCTGCCGGTTGTAGTTGGCGAATTGACAGGTGCTTGGCGCGACGCGCCGCCAGAATGGGAAAAACTCCGAGCGGCTCAAGCGGCCGCCGCTCAACGTCCCGAGTTTGAAGGTAACGTAGCGTTCGTCAAGACGCGAGACTTTGTACGCAAGGCCGAGGACTCGCCCAACCCTACGCATGGACATCACGAATTTGGCAACGCCGAAACCTACTTCCTTGTCGGAGATGCACTCGGCAAAGGAATGCTCATGCTAACTAAGTAGGTTGGGTTGAGGCACGAAACCCAACACGACCACAACATTTCATTTGCAATGAAACATTGCGATCCAGCATTCACTAAACGGATTGCCGCTAATTCAAATTCTCGGCAAACTTCTTTTTCAAGCTTGCCAATCCGTTTTGACCATGTTGGCTGGCGACCACAACGTTCACGCTTAGCTCGCTGGTGTTAATCATTTCGACGTTCACTCCTGCCGAAGCCAGTGCATCAAACATCCCAATCGCCACACTGGTGTGACTTCTCAGTCCGATACCTCGCACCGATAGCTTACAAATTTCGCGGCATCCGGTCACGCGGCGAATTTGATACTGCTTCTTCAATCCTTCGACGACTTCCATACACTGCTCGTACTGCGAACGAGGAATGGTGAAGCTGATGCTGGTCGCGCCCTGGAATCCATCACAGCTCTGAACAATCATGTCCACAAACACTCCCGCCGAAGCAACTGCATCGAAGACTTTGGCTGCAAGGCCTGGCGCGTCGGGGACATCGCTGAGTGTTACTCGAGCTTGATTATCGGACAGGCTAATATCGCTTAGTCGCAACTGCTCCATATCGGCAGCTTGAAGATCGCCCAACAACTTGGTAACGTCCGTTGGTGAAGCCTTTCGCGTCGGCAATTCTGTCCATTCGACGGCATCCCTAGGCGTGGTCTCAAGCACGAAAGCTTGATGCACAGCGCGCAGAGCAGCCTGTGATTGCCCACGAGCTACAAGAACTGAAATCTTGATTTCGCTTGTGGTGATCATTTGAATATTGATCCCCGCATCCGCTACAGCGTGGAACATCTTCTGAGCGACACCGGTTTGCTTGGCCATCCCCAAACCAACCACACTGACTTTAGAAACTTCATTGTCGGTTGTGAACCCAGTCGCTCCCAATAGCTTGACCGCATCCTTGACGACGGCGGTAGCCTTTTTCAGCTCTTCGTTCAGAACTGTGAACGAGATGTCGGCGCGATTTTCTTCACCGACGTTCTGGACGATCATGTCGACGTCGATCTTCTGATTGGCCAGCAGCTTGAAAAGTTGCAATGACGAACCCGGAACGTCAGGAACACCTTGCACAGTGATCCGAGCTTCGCTTCGTGTCATCGCTGCACCGCAAACGGCGGAGGTCGGCGATTCGCTCTCGCTAACGATCAGTGTTCCACGAACGTCGCTGAAGCTACTGCGAACGTGAATGGGCACGTCGTACTTCTTGGCGAACTCGATCGATCGATTGTGCATCACACCAGCGCCAAGACTAGCCAATTCCAGCATCTCGTCATAGCTGATCTGGCTCATGTGCCTGGCTTCGGGCAATTGCCGTGGATCGGTCGTGTACACACCATCGACATCGGTATGAATTTCGCAAGCATCAGCACGCAATGCTGCAGCCAATGCGACAGCCGTGGTGTCACTACCACCGCGACCCAGCGTCGTAATGTTGCCTTCGTCGTCGATGCCTTGGAATCCAGCCGCAATCACAATGTTGCCTGCATCCAGTAGCTTGCGAATGCGATCCGAGCTAATCGTGCGAATACGAGCCTTGGTGAACGAGCTATCGGTGTGGATACCCATCTGAGCACCAGTCAAACTGACCGCCTTGTGACCGAGCGAATGGACGGCCATCGCCATCAAAGCAACGCTCACCTGTTCACCCGTGGAAAGCAGCATGTCCATTTCACGAGCCGGTGGAGCATCGTTGACTTGATTGGCCAAGTCGATCAACAAGTCGGTGTTGTGGCCCATAGCGCTAACCACGACGACGACTTGATTGCCGCCTTGCTGAGCACGAATTGCCTTACGAGCTGCCGCCAAAATCTTCTCTGGATCCGCGACGCTCGTACCACCAAACTTCTGTACTACCAATGCCATAATCGTTACTTCTTTCTCGCTAATACTTCACTTGTATTACGTCAGCCGCGCAAACTGCGATTCGCCTTGCGGCCGTGTCAAAATTTGTTTCGCTTAAGCCTTCCAATCGCCCTTGATGAACTGCTCGATCATCTCCCAGCCATTTGCGAACTTCACAGGCGAACTAGCTGCAGCCACTTCGTTGTAGCTGTCGCCAAATCCGCCCAGTCCTGTTCCACAGACGGCCAGAGGAACCATGCCATGGCTATGCTTTTTGGTTGTGCAAGGCGTGGGATGATCGGGTAACACCATCAGCCGGTACTCACCCAAGCTCTCTAGCTTGGCGTGAATCGGCGCGACAACATGCTGATCGATCATCTCAAGCGCTTTGATCTTCTCGTCGTGTCGTCCTTCGTGGGACGCCTCGTCGGTCGCCTCAACGTGCACGCAAACGACATCGTACTTATCCAGAGCTTCGACGGCGGCTTGTCCTTTGCCTGCGTAGTTGGTGTCCAAATATCCAGTCGCACCTTGGACTTCGATTCGATCCCACCCGATCAAAGCTGCCAGCCCACGCAGAAGATCAACTGCAGTGATCATCGCACCTTGAAGACCAAATCGCGATTGAAACGATGGCAGTTGCGGACTTCCGCCCAAGCCCCATAACCAAACGTTTGTCGCCGGTCGCTTGCCTGCTGCTATCCGCTTTTGATTGACAGGATGATCGGCAAACAACGACGCCGACTTTTGCATGATGTCGACCAGCATATCGCTGCCGCGACCTCGAGGATAATCGTCGGAAACGGAGAGATCGGTTAAGTCATGTGGCGCAGTCGTTCGAGTATCCGTCGCAAATGGTGACGGCGTAGTTGCGTTGCCGCGATAGATCATCAAGTTCCGGTAGCTGACGCCAGGCACAAACTGAAGGTTCGGATTGCTGACCAACTCAGACAACGACTTCAGAAGATCGGCAGATTCCGCAGTCGAGATATGATCCGCAGTGAAGTCCATCATGACTTGGTCGACGACTGTAACCAAGTTGCAGCGCACGGCCCAATCGTAGGGACCAAGCTGAATACCTTGAGCGGCCGCTTCAATCGGCGCGCGACCCGTGAAGTACTGGTTAGGATCGTAGCCGAACAACGTCATGTTCGCGACTTCGCTGCCCGCCGGAAAATGGGCTGGCACGTTATCGGTTTGAGCCAAAACACCGTCGCGAGCGATCGCATTCATGTGAGGAATATTCGCGACTTGCAAGGGCGTCTTACCGCCTAGCGCTTCGATCGGTTTATCGGCGCATCCGTCTGGAATGATGATCGCGTATTTCATGATCTACTTTCGGTTCATTTCGTATTGAGTGAGTTTTCACTCCGAGATTTGTATGGGTTTGCGCGGCTAACGGGCTTTGCGAGGCGTCTCAAGGACTCGCATTCGCACAGCTTTACCTGTAACGACGGGCAATTGAGTAATCCGATGTACGGCAGTTCTTGCGGCGCCCTCTGGCGCTTCGTGAGTCATAATCACCAGCTTGACAGGCTGTGTCTCCTGAGAGCTGCTGTCCGGATCGGGCTCGTGCTGGATGATCGATGAAATCGAAAGATTCTCTTGCCCCAAAATGGAAGTAATCTGAGCCATCACGCCAGGCTTATCCAAAACTTCAAAGCGCATGTAGTAGCGCCCCGGCAAATCGTCAAATGGGACCAACGATACTTTCGATTCACGATCGCTCCACAGTTCCAAAGTTCGGAAGGTGATCGGCGTTCGACCAACGGCAACGTCAATCATATCAGCCACTACGGCTGAAGCCGTTGGCATGCGACCAGCGCCCTGTCCGTGGAAGAACAGATCGCCCACAGCATCACCGACGACACTGATGGCGTTGTAGTTGTTCTGAACCTCTGCCAGAGGCTGCCCCTGACGAATCAGAGTCGGCGAAACGCTCAGCTCCAATCGATCACCGGTCAATCGTGCATGAGCAATCAACTTGATGCGATAGCCCAATTCAGCCGCAAAGCCCATGTCCACAGTATCAAGCGTATCGATACCGGTGCGAGCAATATCCTGCCAACGCACACGAGCTCCGAAAGCCAAGTGAGCCAAGATAGCCAACTTCTGCGCAGCATCGGTGCCGTCGACATCCATCGATGGATCGGCTTCAGCAAACCCAAGTCGTTGAGCTTCCCGTAAGGCGGCATCGTAGCTCCACCCCTGATCATCCATCTTATGAACGATGAAGTTACTGGTACCGTTCAGAATTCCTTGAAGCGCAGTAACTTGATTCGCGGACAAGCACTGACTGATGTTTGCGATGATTGGAATTCCGCCAGCCACCGCAGCTTCGAAAGCGATGCATCGCCCGAGCGATCGTGCTCGATCGAATAGCTCTGGCCCATGTTCAGCCAACAAGGCCTTGTTCGCTGTGACGACATCTTTGCCTGCTTCTAAAAGTTGCAGCATGATCGTCCGCGCGGGCTCCAAGCCTCCAACCAAAAGCGCAACGACACTGATCTCAGGGTCGCTCAGTACTTCGTTGAGATCTGTCGTCAGCACACCAGCCGGCAACACACAATCGCGAACCTTTTTCACGTCGCGCACGACGGCCTTTTCGAGCCACAGAGTTCGCCCGGCATGTCGCGCAGTTCGGTCGCCGTGGTCCAGCAACAAGCGAGCTACGCCGCTGCCCACAGTCCCGACTCCGACTATCGCCACTTTTGTCTTTTCCATTCGACTCAACCTCGAGTTCACGTGTGTCCGCAGGATTCGGCTGCCACCTTGATTGCGGCACTAATGTTCGCTGCTCAAATTCAACTCATGAACTTGCGTTGCTATTCGCCACCGAAAGGCCTCTTAAACTCGAACACTTCCCACCCGGTCCAAAACACACCGGTCAAAGACACTAGGGCCAGAAAAAAGGGCCCGTCGACATTACATGGCTTTGGACAGCAAGAAGTGTCGCAATTTAAGGCCAATATGGTATCCCAACGGCCAGAAAAGTGCAGGGGACTGATCGCCCCCCGCTAAGCCGATTCCAACAATCTTTTAACTGCAAATTCGCGATCAAGTATGCAGTTTGCTAATAGGTGTAGATTGTGAGCCCTAGGCGGCTTTTGATTTGGTGGTCCGACGACTAAGCCGACTGAAGGCCGACCATAGACGGAACAATTTGCGATGCCCCGATCCGTAGTCACCCGAGTACTTGCGGAGCACCTTGGGAAGAATCTGAAACTGGTCGATTCGCTTCTCAACATTGTGCCAAGGCATCTTGATTGAAGCAGCATTGGAGAGCAGCGTTCCATCAAACCCAAAGAAGACAAAGATCTTGCAGTTCGAGTCGTCGCGAAGCTGTTCCAGCGTCGGCCTCTGGTCACCTAAAACGTACGGCATCAAGTCCGATCGAACAAGAATCAAGTTACAATCTGTTGTCGCTGCCAAGCAATAGCCCATCGATTGTGCAACTCGCGCAATTGCCTTAGGGCTCGCGCCTTGCTTGATCGCAAAATCGCACGGCTGAACAAAATCGACCTCATTCGGGATCGACGGATTAAACTCGATGCAAATCACCTTAGGCCGAAAATGCTTCAGCGAATCAAGAATGTAGTAGTCACAACCGTCGATGTCGATCGACAGGAAATCAAAGCCTTGTGGAATCGGCGTCGTTTGCAGGATTGCATCCAATGTCGAATCGCCTTCGAAAGTCACAAAGCGACAGATCTTGTGGACGTTCTCTTGAGGCAGGTTGCCGCACAGCTCTTGATGACGAGCGGGATCGCCTTCGATTAAGACAGCGCTATAGTTCTCATGCTGAATCAAACGATAAGTGTTTGAGAGATACTTGCCGTCCCACGCACCGAACTCGACACACCATTTGTCTAAAGCAACATGTTGGCTGATACGATTGAGCGTCTCACGTAAGATTCCGTCTTCACCATACTGGGTGTAAACATTTTCTGAGTAGTCGTTCAGTGATCCAGTGGATGTTGCGGTTGCCATGAATTGCTTTCCGGTGCCTGAGTCTCTTGCGCTGTTTACATGCTAAGCGAAAAGTGCTATCTACATCGCCTAATCGAACAAACGCGTGGATTGAAGCGTTGTTGGAAGCTTGGCGATATCAGGCTTTTAGCCAATTTCCCCAGAACTTCAAAGATCAGTTTCTTACAACATCAAGGCCAAACGGTCGTATCTCAACAGGTTGAATAACACAGGAATACCTTGAGAACATTGGGCAAATCGTTGCAACGAATTGGCAATCGCAGGTCAGATCGCCCCGCGCGTCTGCTGTCCTTCGTTAGCCTCTGCGCGATTGTCATTGCTTGCATTAATGGCTGTGCACGATGGCATGGGCTCAACAAGACCGAAGAACCTGCAAGCGGGCTTCCAATCGCAGCAACTAAGCCCTCCACTCCCGACACTGTTACGATCGAAACAGCATTGGTGCGTTACGACGAAGATCGCGTCATCGAAATGCAGCGAGTCTGGGCCTTGGCCGATGAATCAATAATCGATTTTGAACAACGACGATTGTTGGACTGCAATGGAATTCGCGTCGGAGTGATTCGAGGCGAATTACCGCAACAGCTGGTCCAACAGATGGAGGCTTCGCGTCAACAACAGCAACAAGACATTGTCGAACAGTTGGGTCTAGGCGCTGACGTTGATTCGCGAATACGTACCTTGGACTGCCGCGCAGGAAGACGCAAGGAACTAGTCGTTCGACGCGAACTGGCTCATCCACTTTCCGTCATCTCAACCGTCGATGGAAGCATGTCGGGGCACGTTTTTGATCGCGCTACCGCGTTGTTGAGCATGACCGTTTATCCACAAACTGATGGAAAAGCCACGATCGAGCTGGTGCCAGAAGTTCAGTACGGGGAGCCCAAGCAGAGTTTTGTGTCAGCCGAGTTTGGCATGCGTCAAGAAATGAAACGCGACTCGAAGATCTGGAAGCAGTTCAAGATCCGCGCCACCTTAGCCTCAAGCGAAGTCCTAATGATTTCATCGTCGACTCCATCAAAAGCTCTGGGCCATGCATTCTTTACCACGGAAACCAACAAGCGGACTGAAGAGCATGTCGTCGTTCTAATTCGACTTGCCTCTACACAGATGGATAATCTCTTTAACGACGATATCGTCAATCAAGCTCGCGCCTTGATGGATCAGCCTTAGAATGTCGAAGGTTCTCTTAATTCGCCACGCTCAATCGGCCAATAATGCTCAGCCTGAACACCTGCGCGTTTGCGATCCAGGCATTACCGAACTTGGCCAACAGCAAGCCCTTCAAACCGCTCGGACTCTCACAGTCCATCCAATCCGCCGGCTTTATTGCAGTCCCTTTCTGCGATCTTTGGAGACCACGCGAGCTATCGCTGAAGCGAAGCAGTTAACTCCGATCATCCGAGCTGATATCTTCGAGCAAGGTGGATGTTATAGCGGCCATTTGCCGGGCCAAAAGCGCGGCGAAAATGGCATGGGACGAAGTGAACTAAGCCAACGGTATCCGAATTGGCAAATCGATGATCGCATCGCCGAACATGGTTGGTGGGGTAATCCCTACGAGTCCTCCGAACAGGCTCGTCAGCGCGCAGCCAAAGTAGTCGATTGGCTTGAGAGCGAAGTGGCAACCGCCTGCGACAGCTTGGATGTTCTTGTGATTCACGCCGACTTCAAACGACACATGCTTGCCGAGATGTTAGGGGAGTCTTGGATTCGATTGGACTCGCAAGTCGGTCCGCTCTACAACGCGGGAATGACTTTACTAGATCGAGCTCAAGGAAAGTGGATTCTCCACAGCTTCAACTGCATCACGCATCTGCCGCCAAGCCTTCTGAGTATGTAGCTGGGCAAGGACGATCAAGAGCGGTTGGGGTTATCGCGTCAGATTTTCAATCGCGGATGCGATGCCATATCGTCGCATCCGCGACTCTACGCCTAACGATTCGGGCTCCCTTCGCCCCTGAGGCACGAAGGGGAGAAGGGTTGGGGATGAGGGGCCTCTTCCAACACTGCCAGTAGAGTTCGATCCGGGTAAAATTCGTCTGCTACAATTTCACTCACTCCCCCACGATCCTCTGACAATCCTACAAGCGTTCAACAAATGACGACGAAGAGCCTTTTTAATCTGCCTCAGCTTGCCGGTCTGTGCTCGGTTACTGCGGCTTGCCAAACTGCTACGTGGAGCGTTGAAGAGAGTGTTCGCAGATGGAAGCGTTTGCATTACTGCTTGCAACAAGCTTGCCTATCGATCACCGCTAGAATTCCCGCTGAGCCGATTTACGAACTGAAGTTGATATACAGCCATCACGCTTACCTGCTATCGGAACTGGTTACAGCGATTCGCAAACGAGTTAGCGAAATGCGCGAGCCACCGCTGGGACTCGACAAGATTCCGCACGCGGCCCTGGAACGATTGATGAGCGATACGGCTGGCATGAACTCAAGGTTGGCCTTCCTAACGTCCATCTATGAAGTGATATTGCCTTCGGTTCAAGAGGCCTGTCAGCAGCTTGCCTCGGAAGCTCATCCAATCGCTGACGCGCCTTCGGTTCGAATCGCCAAGCTGATCGCGTTCGAACTTGACGATGTCATCAATGTCGGACGCTCGACTATTCAGGCGCTTCAAGCTGCTTTTGCAGAACATCGCCGAGACTCCCAAACTGGATCGACGGCTCAATCCAATTTGTCAGACCTAGGCGACAATTCGTTGGATTTAGCAGCTTGGTCTAAGCATCTTCAAGCTTGCCTTGCTGCGGCTGGCGGTTTGACTGGCAAGCCAAGCTCGACGGCGACCGATGAAGTAACAGCACCTGCAATTGATGAGCCTATTCCTGGTCCATACCCTGTGGGCACACGTTTCGAATACTGCAACAAACCGCAACGCGATCAACGCTTCCAAGACTCGTACAACGCTGGCGTTAACCCAGAAGCCTTCCTCTACGACCAGCGCTTTTCGGCTCAAGACAAAACTCTAATGATGTACTACAAGCGAATTCGCGAAATCGATGTTCCCGAAACGATTGCGGCAATTTTGACTGAGCTGACCGACAAGCCGTGGGACTTCTATCGCGAGATGCTGCGGCAACTTTGGGATGAAGCTCGGCATGCAATGATGGGCGAGATTGGATTCGCATCACAAGGCATTGATTGGACCAAGATACCAATCAACTTCACTTGGTCGCTCAACCTCAACACGCAACTGACTCCGCAGGAGCGGCATGGAGTGCTATTCTTTATCGAACAAGGCCTGATGACTCGAACTGGAAAGCGTTATGAGTGGGAGGTCGGGCTGCAAAGTCACGATTCCCTATCGGCTCTGTTTCAGGATTTCGATTGGGCCGATGAAGTCTTGCACGCTCAAATCGGCCAGCGTTGGTACGTGACGCAATTCAAGTCGATCAAAGAGGCGCTGGCCTATGGTGATGGCTGTTGGAGCCGCGTGATGAGCCATTGGCACGAGTATCGTGACAATGGATTGACCGAGCATCACAACTGGTGGCCAGAGCTCTACCGACAAGCCTGCGAGAGATGGGGTAAACAGCCTGACCCCGCTGCCCTTGAATTCAACGAGAACTATTCCAACAGCCGAGCTGACCTGAAAAGTCTATGATCCAACCCGACGAAATCTTCGATAAGGCTCAACGACTGTACCCTAAAGCAGTCGCTGCGGTGTTAGAGGCTAGTCAAACAGCTCATTCAGACCAGCCATCTTTCTTTCCCTATCGGATGCCTTGCAACTTGAAAGCGCCCGAATCGCATGCTGAATTGATTCGACAAGTCGATCGACTGCGCCAAAAGAGCAAAGCGACCCTCGGTTACGGATACAGCGTCCAGTATCAGCCGCGTCGCAGTCGCGATCATGGCGAAAACGAATTCCCCGAGGCTATCTTCATCGAAACGATGCAGGACCTAGTCAAGCTGGTTCGCAAGAGCGACGAATATCACAGCTTGATGAAAGCGGCCGAGCTGATTCGAGCTCAATTACCACAACTTGAATCCTGGATCCAATCTAACTGGCGCAAAATCATTCCAGCTTGCGAGGAGATGCCTCACTTACTCGCCGTGACTCAGTGGTTAATTACCAATCCACGACCGAATTGTTTTCCTCGCGAGATTCCCTTGGCCATCAGTACAAAGCTGGTTGAAACGAACTGGGCATTGTTGGCCTCATGGTGGGATCTCTTACTTGCACCATCTGACATTGACTACGGCTGCGATCCTCGCGATTACGCTCAGCGATATGGCTTCCGTTGGGTCGAACCGCATCTATTGGTTCGGTTGCTGGACCCTACAATTCAACAACAGTGGCAGGTGCCTTTCGACGAATTCTCCGTACCCGCTCGACGTCTTGGTCAATTGATCGACAACTCAACCTGCTTGCAAAGAGTCTTTATTCTTGAGAACAAAGTCAATCAACTCACATTGCCTCCCATGCCTCAAACGATTGCCCTGGGAGGCCTTGGCTTTGGAGTGACGCAACTGCATCAGTTATCCAGTTTGTCGACTTCCGAAATCATCTATTGGGGCGATTTGGACGTGGAGGGCTTTCAAGTCCTCTCGACGTTACGATCGAACTTTCCGCGAGTTCGAAGTTGGCTCATGGATCGCGAGACGTTGGACACATTCCACGATTTAACCATTGCCGGCAACAATAGCCAGATAGAAACACCCATACATTTGACGTCAGACGAGTCAGCAGTATTTCATTACATTCGGCAGCACAACCTGCGCTTGGAACAGGAGCGAATTCCTCAAAAGTATGTTCTTGGTCGATTAGCTCTTTGTTCCCTTTTGTTTTTAGGGTAGTGGACGAGGTAACGAGTCCTGTCACACGGTGATTTGCGGGGACTCGTAACCTCGTCCACTACGGGCAGCCATAATTCTCAACTGGAACAAAGCTCTAGCTCTAGGACGTCTTACCAGGCTTCACCTTGGAATTGCTGCCGATCTGTATTGGAAAGTGAATCCAGGTCGGGGAATTCTGGCGAATTCCACTACGATTGAACTCGTTGCTTGTTTGGGGTGGCCTCACGCGACCTGCTTTTGCTATGGAAAATCAAGAATCGTCGAGCGCTTGGGCTCCACGATTGCTAGCTTTTCAGGCATCAGGTGCAAGTATGCAACGAATTCTTTCGATCCTTCGCGCAGCTCACTGTCGTAGCACACACCACTACTTTGCCATCGATGCTTTACAACAGCTCAAGACAGCTCAAGCTCAACGACTAGCCAACATTCTGCTGAAGTACCATGACGACTATCTCGTCGGCGCTAAAGCTCCCGACAGCGACTTCAAAGACTTTCAAAATCACGTCATTCATGTCGAGCAAAACAACTGGGGCGGAGCTGCGATCAAGTGCCAGGAATGGCTCGAACAAGCTCGTCAGATGTTAGACGAAGGCAAGTGGAAGAAGGCCGCTTATGCATG
>CAUJKA010000473.1 GCA_963204965.1 Planctomycetota bacterium
ACCTGCTCGTGACTTGATGAACACCTTGTCGGCTAGCCAACAGGGCCAAACGGCAATGGCAGCCTATAACACCGCAAATCAAGTCTATAAGAATTTCCAGAATCCAGCCGCTCAACCAGCACCTACCAACAATAGTATGCCTGTTAGCGGTTCGACATCGCCCAGCAATATTTCTGCACCATCGCTGCAGTATTCTCAGCTACCTCAATTGCCGCAAGTCAATCGCTAAGCTGAGGCTTGTCCGAGTACGTACGCGGTTCACGAGTTCAAGATCTCGTGAATCACTCGACCGTGGACGTCGGTAAGTCTTCGATCGATACCGTTTTGTCGGACGGTTAGCTTGAGGTGATCGATTCCTAGCATGTGAAGTATGGTTGCGTGTAAGTCGTAACACCAGGTCTTGTTTTCGACGGCTTGGTAGCCCCAGTCGTCACTCTGCCCATACGATACGCCAGGCTTTACTCCTGCGCCCCACAGCCAAGTCACAAAGCTGCCGCCGTTATGATCGCGACCAAGGCTTCCTTGTGCGAAAGGCGTTCTGCCAAACTCGGTCGTCCAGATCACAAGCGTGTCTTGATCTAGTCCGCGACTCTTAAGATCTCGTAGCAACGCTGCAATGGGACGATCGACGCTTAGCGCCATCGGCGGAAGCTCAGTCTGTATGTTTCCGTGGTTGTCCCAATTGTTCACAGCCCCTTGCGGTCCGCTCCAGACCTGCACAAAGCGCACTCCTCGCTCAATCATTCTCCGAGCGAGCAGGCAACGTCGACCAAAATCTTCGGTTGGTGCCTGGTCTAATCCGTAACTCCGATGCGTCTCCTGCGATTCTTGCGAGAGATCAAAGGCTTCGGGGGCCGACAGTTGCATCTTGGCAGCCAGTTCATAACTTGCCAAGCGTGATTCCAATCGCGCATCACCGCCATGCGCACCGGCGAACTTTCCGTTGATGGCTTGAAGCAGTTCCAAACCATCTTGCGAAGCTTCAGCGGTTGCATAACCAAACTTCGACTGATCAGCGAAAAGATCTGGCAAAGCCGTCTTGGAACTCGCTTGAATGACTAAGCCTTCGTGCGTTGAGGGCAAGAAGCCCGCGCTAAAGCACCCTTTTTGATTGTAAGGTAGTCCACGAGCGTCTGGCAAAACGACGAATGTCGGCAAGTTGTCTGTCAAGTTTCCCAAGGCGTACGATACCCAAGCACCCAGGCAAGGAAAGCCAGGCAACAAGAACCCACTGTTCATCATGTAGGTGCCTGGTCCGTGAACATTGGTCTTAGTAGTCATGGCCATCAAGAACGCCATTTCGTCGACTAACTTTGCCTGTTCAGGAAAAACGCTGCTCACCCAACGCCCCGTCTCGCCATGCTGTTGAAACGGAAAGGGACTCTTCATGATCGCCCCAGCCGGCGCGGTAAATCCTTCGGGCTTGTCTTTGGGACCAAGCATCTGACCGTGCAAACGCTCGAGCTCAGGTTTGTAGTCAAACGTATCCATGGGACTAGCACCGCCCGTCATGAACAACTGAATGACTCGCTTGACTTTCGGCGAGCGAGTCACAACGGCTTTGGATGCTTGACTATCACCCTGGACATCTGACACTACTTCACTTGCTCGAAGACTCCCATTGGAAGCCAACATGTCAGCCAAAGCCAAACAAGCCAAACTGCCTCCACCCAGCAACAATTGTCGACGCGATAGCGATGCTACTGCTTCGTTCTGGACTCTATCGATTTGTTTGCTGTTCTGCGAATTCATTTTGATCCTCTCGCTATTGAACCATGAGAAATTCGCTGGAGTTCATTAAAACTCGGCACAAACTGGCTAAGCCGAATTCGCTCACATGAGCCATCATTGTCTTCACTTCGCCTTCAGAGGGCTCGCGGAGCCAACATCGCTGGACAACTATTTTCACTTGCATCGCTGGATCAGCCTCGATTTTCACAACGTCATCCGCCATGGCTTGTCCAAAATGGAGAACAAAACTGTTATTCATCAGCGCGAGTGCTTGAAGAGGCGAAGCTGATTCGGATCGTACCGGCGAGAGCAAACCAAGATCAGGAAAGTCCAAAGCAGCCATCAACGGATCTGGGATGCCTCGCCAAACATAGCGATAGATGCTTCGACGATTCGAGCCCGGGGTGTTCCAATCATAGGTTGCATAGTCAAGGTTCGGAGTTGACTGAGGTCCCGGCGATTGCTTGAAGTGCTGAACCGAGGGTCCGTACATCGTGAAGTCAAGCTTGCCGGAAACCGAAAGTACGAAGTCGCGGAACGCATCGGCGTCTAAGCGATGACTATTCTGCCGCCAAAGCAATCTATTTTCAGAGTCAACACCTGCTGGTTCTTCGCGTGTAGCTGAAGCTTGTCGATAGGTGTGACTTGTCACAATAAGACGGTGGAGTTGTTTCATCGAACCTCCGGCGGAGTCGCGAAACCACACTGCTAACCAATCGATCAATTCGGGATGCGACGGCACACCGCCCATTCGGCCAAAGTCGCTGGGCGTGTCGCAAAGTCCGCGACCAAAATGATAGTGCCACGCTCGATTGACCGCGCTTCGCCAAGTCAACACGTTTTCGCGATGCGACAACCACTCAGCCAAAGCCGCGCGACGCATCGGCTCGGTCATCGATTCGCTGACTGCGAAACTCTGGCGAGCATGATCAAGTACAACTAGAGCTCCAGGTGGAATCTCTTGCTTGGGCTTGTCGATCTGCCCTCGTTGCAATAGATGAACTTTCTTGGGCTCGGCAATCGCACCCGCTTGATATTTGCCATTTCCAGCAGGTATTTGAACCGATTTACCAACCGCGTAGACTTGAGATTGTTCTGGCAAGCGCTGCAATTGTCCTGAAGCAACCTCTGCTACTGCATGAGCGGCAAGTAACAGATTAAGAGATTCTGTGCGTTGCGTTTCTTCGATCGCCAGAGCCGCTCGAACGTCCGCTGGCATGATGGCCACAGAAGGCAGTGCTGCATCCGTCATGGAAACTCGAAACGCTCCGATCAAGTGCGATCCACCGTGCAATTGTTTTAGGACAACAGTGATTGTAGCGTCGGGCGTGAGCGCAATCGGCTCGGCTAGTTCAAACACGGCCTGATGAGGCTTACCGATTTCGGGGAAAATACCCCAAGCTGTTTTGGCATTTCCATCGATAGCTCGTTCGATCCCCCAACCCTCCTGGTTGAAGTCTGCGGACGCGCGGGCTATCTTGAGGGGCTCGCCGCTACTCTTGCCGGCTGAAAAAACTGTAATAGCAACTTCGGAGAGATGGAGATTGCCGTTCTGACATCGCCCCGGACCCTTCATCGGCAACGAGTCGTGCGGAAACAACTCGAGCTGCAAGGCGGTGATTTTCTTTAGCCCCGTTTGACCGGTGAGCGTATAGATATCGGTCTCGGGGTTCGCGCCACTAGCAACAATGACACCGTTGTCGTCGCGAGTCAGCGTCGCTCCATCGCTGGACACAAATGAAACAGGTCGTAACTCTGACCATGTTGCCGGATCGCGATGACTTTGCAGCCACTTAGCGACCATTTGCTGAGCTGGATCGCTTTGTAGTATCGACTTATCGCGACGTCGAGCAGCATCGAGCAATCGGTTCAGTCGCCGCCGCTCGTTGGCGATCGCTGAATCCGCATCGTAGCCTACGTCGCCCTTCAGCACTCCTGAAAACACAGCTTGCAGCGAGTAGTAATCTTCTTGAGTGATTGGATCAAACTTGTGAGCATGACAGCGAGCACAATTGGCTGTCGTACTAACAAACGCTGCCATCGTCTGAGTCACCATGTCATCGCGATCGATGTAGTCAAAGGTGACCGGGCCCGTGCTGTACGTACTGAGATCAAAAGTACCGGCACCCAGAAAGCCGAGCGCGGGCAGAAGGTCCGTAGCGTCAGGTTTGTAGTAATCCACGGCCAGTTGTTCACGAATCAGTGTGGCCCAGTCTTTGTCGGCGTTGAGCGATCGAATGAGATAGTCGCGATAAGGCCAAGCGTGATCGCGACCAACATCATGTTCATAACCGTGCGACTCAGCAAAATGAATCGTGTCCATCCAATGCCTAGCCCAGCGTTCCCCATATCGTTCGGAAGCCAGTAGACGATCGACCATAGCCTCGTAAGCTGCATCGCTTGGATCTTGCTCGAAAGCCGCGACATCCTCGATTGTTGGCGGCAATCCGATCAAGTCCAGATACAATCGACGTACGATTTCGCGAGGCGATGCGGCCGGTGAATGACTCAATCCAGCTTGCTGCAACTTGGCTGAAACAAAAGCGTCAATTGGATTGTTGGACTCGTCTGCATTCTTGACGGCTGGAATCGAGGGTTGATCCAAAGGCTTTAGTGACCACCAATCGCGAGGCTCCTCTAACTTCGGCTCGGAGACTCGATCATCGTAAGCACCACCTTGAACCCAGCGAATTAACAGCTCTATCTCGCTGTCGGCGAGCTTCTCCTCGGGCATCTTTAGCTTAGCGTCTTGATGCTGGACCGCGCGGATTAGCAGGCTCTCTTCGGGCTTGCTCGGTACAATCGCCTTGCCTCGCGCACCGCCACTTTCCCAACCACTTCGCCAATCGAGCGCCAAACCTGATTCAATCGATTGTGATCGGTGCGAATGGCAGTCGTAGCAATGCCGCGCTAATATTGGCTCAACTTGTTCGTGAAAGAAGTTTAATTGTCGCTCTTTTTCGGTAGCGTCATCAACCTCATCAGCCAGTTCAATACCAGGGCAGGGCACGATCGACAGCGCGATGAAGCAAAAGACTAGTAGCACCCGAATATTGAATGCGTACCAGCGTCGAGTTTGATTGAACAAGGTAGGTCTCCTCTAGCAAGCCGAAGTGCTTGGTGTGAAGGAGGTAAAAGGCGGGTTTTTGCGACAGGCAGGAACGAACGATGAAAGGGAGTTGGGACGGAGTACTCTATTGTAATCCATTCCTTGGCTGCCATCACAAGAGAGCAAAGGAAGCGGCCTAACTAAATTGCCTTCGTATTCCTTTGCGGGCTTCGCGCCTTCGCGTGAGCCCTTTCGTTTTCGTCCGTAGATTGGCTAGGAAGTTCGGCCTAACAAATGGGCCTAGTAGTCGAACCACATACCCCAGCCGTACATTGTCTCTTTCCGGCCTGGAAATGAATACTGAATGCTGTCGCCATCGTACAATTGTCCGCCAACTCGAAAGCGATGGTTGGTCGCCGCATTTCGCCATTGCCAACCGGCAACCACGTTGATTGACTTGGCATCCCAGTTGCGATCCTCTCGGAACGATCCGTTAACTGCCCAGAAAGGAGATCCGCGCCAACCGTTGAATTTCAATGGGCTGTACTCTACGCCCGTTTGGAACTCGCTGGGCTCGCCAACCTCATGATTAAAGGCATAGGCGTACTCGGCGTAAACTCGCATATCAGGACGATCACCGATCATGACATCTCGGGACACGCCACCTATCAAAGCATCGCGCACGTAGTTCAATCTTGTAAACCCAGGATTGGAGATAAGGAACTCATCTCCGACGTGAGCACTCAAATGGTAGTAACCCGTTTTCCAGGACCACAGATCTTTGCGTCGCGTTAGCAAGAAGCCAACTCGAAAGTCAACTGCCTCTAAGTCGCTGTTCTCTTCAGGCATGACACGAGCCTGTCCGCCGCCCTCAAGATCTACTTGCCAACCGTTGGGATTGACCGCGGTGTAGTCGCCGTAGCGTACTAATCCCACGCGACCACCCAGTTGTGTTTCCCAGTTAAACTTTCCATTCTGATCGCGGAGCCAGACCGCATTAATGCGAGGCTCTTTAGCCCCAGCCAGATAGGAATGGTACATCAGACCCGCAGGCATGTACTGCCAACCCGAAGTTTCCGCAGGTGCACTTGCAGCAGTCAGCAAACAATCGGGAAGATAGACCGACTGAGTATTGATAACTGAATTCCGTGCGTTTCCAGACGAAACGCGAAAACCATTGTCACTTCCAACTGATTCTTGCGCCACGGATCGGTTTCCAAGAGGAAGACAGATCAAGGCAACAAGGAGGGCAGCGCGATGCACTTTTGTGGAGCTCATCTTGGCTACGGTCTATTTCTTGAAGGAAGAGAAATCTCTAGCCAGTTGACACTCTGGCTTGGGATGCTTCAAAGATCGACGATGAGCCCTGATGAATCGATTGGAACAGTTAAGACGATCGAAACTCGAATACCTGCCATTCCACTAGTGCGCGATAGGTAAAGATTGCGGCCTAGGAAAAATGGAAAATGGCCATCAAAGTTCAGCTACGCAGCACAGATTAACACGCTACAGCCCGATGTTCTCATTGATTTAAGTTTGCTAGCGAACTAAGAATCTGTAAACAAAAACGCCCTGAATTCTGCAATTCAGGGCGTTGAATTAGATTGAATTTATCGTGCGACAGACTTACGCCAAAGCGTCTCGGTTCTTTTCCAGCAGCTTCTTGGTAGCCTTGATGCCTTCGAAAGAATCACCGCCTCCTTCGAACTCAATTCCGATGTAACCCTTGAAGCCCGAGTCCTTAACGATCTTGAGCATTCTCTTGTAGTCGGTGTGCTTTTCGTTTCCGTCTGCGTCAAAGTCATGCGACTTTGCGCTAACGCCCTTAGCGAAAGGCATCAGTTCGTAGGTTCCCAAGTATCGATCATACTCCAAGCCATCTTCGCCTCGCTTGATGTGGAAGTTGCCAAAGTCAGGCAGGGTTCCGACGCGTGGATGATCAACCATCTCCATCACGCCTCGCAGCCAAGCTCCGTGGCTGGACAGGCCGCCGTGATTTTCAACGATAACGTTCAGTTCGTAAGTCTCGCCCATCTCGCACAAGCGTCGCAATCCATCGGCGGCCAGCTTTTGTTGCTCAGCGTAAGTCAGCTTGCCATCGGATGCCGCGTTCACACGAATCGAATGACAGCCCAATTCCTTCGCCCAGTCCAACCACTTCACGTGATTGCGAACTGCAGTCAAGCGACGCTTGGTGTCGGGATCACCCAAGTTGCCTTCACCATCGCACATGATCAAGAGGCCTTTGACGCCTTCGCCTTCAGCTCGCTTCTTCAGTTCAGCAACGTAATCAGGCTTCTTCACAACGTCCTTGTAGAACTGATTCACATATTCGACTGCGTTGATACCGCATTCTTTCTTGGCGATTACCGCGAAGTCCAGTGGGTCTAGCTTGGTAACGCCTTCACGACCGAAGAATTGACGATTGAGCGACCATTGAGCCAAAGAGATTTCGAAGAAGCCCTTTTTATCCTGAGCGGCTGCGGTTGACGCTTGACCATTGACAATAGCTGCACCAGCTACCGCTGCGCATCCAAGGCTTTGAAGGAAGTTTCGACGCTCGAGAGTAATCATCGTTGGGGAACTCCAGAAGGTGTTTTTGAATTGATTGTTGTCGGCCAAATGCACCCAAGAGTGTACACGAAGGCTCCGAAAACGCCACTGGCGCAGGAACGAAAGCTTAGCAATCGCAGGGTGCGGTTGAGGTACGAAACCCACCGTGTGTCTGCGAATGCCTAAGCGATTGCATGATGATGGTGGGTTTCGTACCTCAACCCACCCTACTTAAGCAACTTGGCTACGTCGCGGAACTTGGGATGTTGAGCACTACCCATGAGTTCAAAAAGGGCCATCTCTACACAGCTCAATTGCCCGCCGGCAGCGACAATTCGCTCGATTCCAACCTCGCGATTTTGCTCACTGCGCGATGAAACGGCATCGGCTATCAGATGAACTTGGTATCCATCGGTTAACAAACCAGCCGCGGTTTGCCAGACGCAAACGTGAGTTTCAATTCCACACAACAAGACTTGCCAACGTCTACTCTCACGAATCGTGCTGCTTAACTGCGGGTCTTCGCAACAGCCAAATGAAGATTTCGTCAGCGGCGTTAATCCGGCGAGCTTTTCCACTAACTCGGGAACCGTTCCGCCGAGCTTGTCGGGCAATTGTTCAGCCCACACGATCGGAACGCCAAGCAGCCGACAACCGTCGATAAGAATCCCAATTTGCCGAATGAGCGATTCCGACTCGTGCATCAGCCTGGCAAGTTTGCCCTGCACATCAACAAGGATGAGCAGCGAATTGTCGATCTTCAATCGCTCGAGATTTCTGTTCATCGGCTTTCGTGCTCCTGATTTTCGTTTGGGTCATTATCTGCACTGTCGTCTTGATCCTCGTCATCGTCATCGTCATCGTCGATCAAGTTCGGCGATTGGTCCACGATGCCAAGCTGCACGATGCGACGCAATAGTCTCGGACGGCTGATGCCCAGTAGTCGAGCGGCCTGAGCGCGATTGCGAGGCGAAAGTTTGAGAGCGCGCCTGAGCATCACTTTTTCAAGCTCGACCAACACGCTATCCAAGTCGATAGGTTCAACCGCCCCCATCTGTTCGACGGCGACCGTGCTGGAATAGGTGCGAATGGCAACGGGCAA
>CAUJKA010000474.1 GCA_963204965.1 Planctomycetota bacterium
CCGATGGGAAGCGAGACCAACAGCAAAAAGATGAACTGCCTGACCTGAATCGCGCCCGATCGTGCCAAGGGTGTTTTCAAGATCCTCTCACAACCTCCAAGATGATCCATCAAACTTGCGCGTTGCTCTTCGCATTTTTGGAATGCGAAGCCATCCATACCTAGACCGCGCGCCTCGTAAAGTAACATCGCAATCTCGCTGGATACCGCATCCGGCATATGCTCCGCATTTCGAATCCAATCGCGGCTTTCCTCAGAAAGTAATCGTTCCAGTTCGGGAAAGTTGCGTTGCTCGCGAAGACTCCGACGGCAAACATGTGGGAACACCGCAATCCACCGGCCAAGTCGCGAACGCCAACGCGTGTTCCTTGGCCCATATGCCAATCCAGCGATTGCGAGATTCCGCGATTGATTGACGATTCCACCCCACAATATTCGTGCTTCCCACCATCGACTGTAACCCGTATTCACTCGCAAGACCAGCAACAATCCAAGCACTGCGCCTGCTGCTTCAAAGGGACCAGCTGGAACTGAGAAAGATCTTCCTAGCAGGTTTTCGAAAACTTGTATCGCGACGACGATTCCCGCCGTCAATGCACCAAATCCCAAGACATCCAATAGCACACGAGGTGCAACAGAACCGCGAATGATAAACGTGCCCAGCCAATAAGAATAGGAGAGGCTACTCTCCGCTTCTGTCGCCGGATATGATTTATTGTCTTCATTCATACTAGAGATTTTGGCTTAGACTTTCTCAGCGATGCTGTAAACGTCGTGAAGGGAAACATCCCACCGCTGCACGGGCTCACCAAGAATTAGCTCAAGCAGAAGTTTTATACTCGATCGACCAAGTTGGTAACGCCACTCGATTCCGCACAATGATCGCAGCAGTAAAAGACTCCAGCCGCTTCGAGACCATGGCCAATGATGCGACAATTGCAGTGGTTGCAGGTCGGCGCCAACGAATGAATTGCGCACTCAAAACAGTCAAAGTAGTGTGACGTTCCACCTTGGACGATTTCGAAGCACTTGTCGTACTGATTGCCACAGGTCTCGCAAGTTTTCATGATTCTGTATCTCCATCTACGTTTGAACTTGAATCGCCGAGAATATTTTGTGCTTTAAACTATCGACTTCAAATTGAAGGGACCATTCTGTCACCTAAAGAGCACTTGCCATGCCATGAACCAAGATCTGGCCTCGATTTCTATGAGAAGTGAATCCCTGATGCGACGTTGTGAACTGGGGGAAGTATGCTCAAAGGCCCCCATCGCCAGAGATGCGGGGAACTAACTCGACGGTTGCATCTAGGTCATGCAACGATCACTATAGAGCTTTAGGGCAGGACGCTCGCTTGATTGACACGAATTCGCAGTTGGCGTACCAATTTCACATTTTCAGGCGCCGAGTACTTTCAATCACAGGTGATGCTCGGTGTTCGACCAGTTTGATTGATCATAACTCAGGCTTCTGCGAGCGGAGAAGGAACAAAAAAAGGAACTGCCGTCAACGAGACGCGGCGAAATTAGAGCTTGAGCAGCGGGATGGTGTTGCTTAGTTCAGTGGAAAGGTTGGAATTCGAGCGATCGAGTCGAAGCATGATTGTTCAAGACAATCGCCTAATTCCGATTCCGACCCAAAGTGCACACTTTGCGGTCGGTCGCGGAGGATCTCTGCGAGAAATTGAGAACGCTACCCAAAGACGAACAGTTAGGCCGGGCGATTACCTCGATTAATTCTCTGTACAATCATTTCCATCGGTTCCCTGAAGCGGTTTTGGACTTGGCGACTTTGTTGCAAAATTGCTAACAACTGGGCGATGCCGAACCGCGTCGAGCCCTTCAACAGTATCCATAGGCTCGATCGACTACTACAGGTCTTCTCCTCCCGCGTGCCTAGAAATCAGATTCGAATGTGTATGTCCTTTTGCCACTCCAGTTCGTGTAGTGAGAATACGTGGCAAGGGTTAGCTCGCCATGGCTGGCAGGTCCTTGGTAATCGACAATCACCGGAGGAGTCTTTCCGTGGATACTCGTAATAGTGAAATAAACGACGCCAGAGTCAACTATATAACGACCGCCAGATTTGTGTCGATGATCAAAATTAAACCAACCTCGGATCTCTGTTGAAGCTCCCGATGTGAGAGTGAAGATAACATCTCCGCTAGGAAAGAAACGTAGGTGTCTAAACATAGCACCATCAAAGCTGGAGTACGTACCGTCCCAACGAATTTCACTTAGTTCACTCAACCCACCCAGCCCACTCAGGCCCCACATCGTTAGTCCGAGCAAACCTCTTCGGTTGATGTTTGTGGTTCCCATCGCTACTAACTTCACGTTCAAAATGCTACGGCATGGTTCAATCTACGAATATAGACACAAAGGCGATCAACTTGGTTCATTGTAACGCAGTACCACAATAGCTAAACTCATGCATTGATTAGGGCAACTTCATTGAGTGTATTGATTCGACTGTTAAGCTTTCCGACCCCAAAGCCTACTGCCCAACGGAAGAAGAGAGTATGGTTTTCGATTTCAACGCGTTCCAAATCAAATTCGGTGAGGC
>CAUJKA010000475.1 GCA_963204965.1 Planctomycetota bacterium
TAACGTCCGCTCAACCTGCCACGCAGCGGCTTACTTGAACAAAAAAATGCACGCGAGTTGCGGATCGCGCGTTTCCTGATCGCAAATCACTTGGCCGCAACCGCGTGATTTTTGGCGTTATCCTGGGAATCGCCATGGCCGAGAAGTTGGTTTGTCGCGATTGCCAATGTGCCGAAGGTGAGTTGCACGAGATCTTCTGCACCAAAGAGCTCTGCCCCTTCTGCTATGGGCAACTCGCGTCGTGCTCCTGCATCCACACGGTGCTTGAATTGACCCCGGAGGAGACCAAGGTTGTTGACGAATATGTCGATGACTTCAAGGAACCTTTGAAATCAATCGTGGCCCGCTGGAAGGCAGCGTTGGAAACGAAGGGGCGCATTCGCTTCGGCGAGGATCTGCGCATACTTAAGATCACAGGATAACAAGCGGATTGACCACAGCGGCCGTTATGGTCCTGGATTATGGCAGGCGGATGACCGGCCGCGTGGTCATCCGTGTCGTTAGGCACTCGGTTCATGACATCAGACCTCGCGAGGTAACCATGGGTTTTTCAACCATCTATCTTCGGCCATTTATATTTGATCGCGCAATTGCACCAGAACACGCAGACGAGCTGCTCGAATTCAATGAAACCGAACACGAAGATTCAGACGGAAATCCTGGAGGTGATGGCAAACCGCCAACCTACTACTGCCAGTGGGTTGCGACAAAAGACCGTACTGGCTTGGAATGGGACAAAAATGAAAAGTTCTACCACGGTAAAGAATGGTTGGTCTATTTGATCGAAAACTTCATCAAGCCGTGGGGATACACGCTAAACGGAGAAAGTCCGTGGTACATCGACGACTTTGAAGAAGCCGGAATACTCCGTGTCACGGACAATGTCGTAACAGAGGAAACTCGAGACATTGCCGCAATCAAGGATGAGTACGGCGAATTTGACCTGTACTCGATGTAGTTCCCAGCAATGCGTTCAACCGGAGCCGCGGTTGACGTTGTAGATAGTAGTTCAATCACTTCCCGCGGCCCGGTTAACGCGGTCGTTATCCTCAAGAAGCAGCGTAAGCAGGAATGGCGTCGATGAACGCATCACAGGCTTTCGCCATCTCGATCATCGTACCAATCGCTTTTGTCGCATTGATGCTTGCCATTCTTCAGATTCGACGCACGATTCCTCCTTATCGCCAAGCGATACGCGATGCGACCGACCGTGTCCCCAAGATGACTAATCGTACAATTCGGTGGGTCGATGTTGTTGGTCGAGACAACGACCGACTCTTCCTTCGCGTTTCATTTGCCGATGCGAAAACATTTGGAACAGATCCTGGTCCGCCTCGATCGTATTTCGTATACTCCATCACAGAGCGAACCCTGAATGCAATCCCAGTTGCTGAAGCTCGCCCGCATCGGTTCCGGTCGTCCTGGTGCTGAACATAATACGATGGGGCAACAATTCACCGAATCCCTTCACGCGTTAGTCCCATCCCCATGAGTTTCTTCGATACGATCAAAGGCTGGTTTAACATCGGGGGAGTGAAAGTCGCCCTTCAGCTTGACAGCAAACAGATTGCATATTCGGGCGACAAGATCGCTGGGTCGGTCGAGCTTTCTTCCAAGGGCGAGAAAGAAATTCTGAGGCTTACGTATCGGTTTTTGACTCGACACATAACCGGCACCGGCGAGGCCCGCACTGTTGTGGATAAGATTATCGCCGAGACTGTCGAAGAGGTTCCGTTCAAGATGACCGCAGGCGAAATCAAATTACTGAGCTTCGCGATTCCCTACGTGATCCCCCCAGAATTTTATGAAACCGGCGGCGTGCTTGGGGTCGTTGGCAAGGCGGGTTCCTTGGTCGCTAACGCCCGACGCTCTTGGCACGTCATGGTAGTTTGCGACGTACGCGGTACTGCCTTAGACCCAATGGCTATGGTCGAGGTCAGTTTGGTCGAATGACTTCCCTAGAGTCAATTGCAAGATGACAATTGGCAGGTACGCCGGAAGCGAATAGTGCGGTTCAAGATCGCGAGAAAGTCTTGAGCGAAATGCACATTGCCAACTTCGCCTGTAACAAAAAAGATAGGACGAACCAAGCCATGCACTGAAGCGGCTGGATGAATTCCCTAATTGCGGAGGATAGAGTTTCGTTACAATGAACAGAGCACTTCGATCAAACGCTACGCCAATTGTGATATCAATGGTTCTGCTGGCACTTACCGGATGTGGTTCGTCTTCAGCAACTCCGAGCCCCAGTCCTTCGGGTTTCAAGACCGTCTCGTTTCCGAATGGCTCTGTCCAATTCTCGATCCCAGAAGCTTATTCCCATCGCACCGAGCCCGATGGCACAATTGCAATCACGCCGAGCGACGAAATTGGAATTACTCTACGACTCAACTTGCACAACCTGCCCGATGCCGTGGCGGAGGAGTTCCTTCAGTCACAAGCGAAAGACAAAGGACTACAGTTGACTCGCATTGGTGGCAAAGCCACGTTCTCCGAAAATGGAACGCGAAGCGAAGGCGGTCGAAATTTTGAGATGACGTTTTGGCAGATTGGATTTGGCGATTGTCTCGTGGTAATGTCCGCCGAAGTGGACAAGAAGCACAGGGACGATCAGACCGTCAAAGAATGCTTTATCGGTGTGCCCAAGATCATTGAATCATTTCAAAAATACTGAAGTGGTAAACCATGCGGTGAACGGGAATTGCCGATACTCGCCCGAAGTTGCGAAAATGTTCGCGTGGCAATAATAACCCAACCTCTGGCAACTCTGTGTTTTTTACGCCCTCGTCGGCGAAGGAGCTGACTTCATGAGAGACCACCTTCTCGTATGCTTGCTTGCGGTTGTTGTCGCCGTCCCAACTTTCGCCGGGGATAGACCTGTTCAGGAACCGTCTTCATTTCGAGTTGTCGGCTACCTGCCGGACTATCGCGCAGCCGACTTCGATTTTAGCGCTTGTCGCCGCCTAACCGACCTAATCGTGTTCTCTGCTGAACCGACTGAGATGGGTGGTCTCGACCTTTCCCGACTCAAGAACATCCCGTGGGCGAAACTCCGCGCTCTCAAGACGCTCCACCGCGTGCGACTAATCCTCGGCGTAGGTGGTTGGGAGCGATCAACGCATTTCCCAGCCTTGGTCAACTCAGAGCACAAGAGGCAGGAATTTATAAAGGAGGTCGTGCAGGTTTGCCTCGATGAGAGGTTAGACGGTGTCGATCTGGATTGGGAACACCCCAAGGACGAGGCCCAACAGGAAGGATACGCGATGCTGCTCGCCGAACTGACCCGAGCTTTTAAATCTCACGGTCTCGTGCTGTCGGTCACCGTTGCGGCGTGGCAGAAGTTGCCCAAGAAAGCGTTTGATGCGGTGGACTGGGTCAATGTGATGTCCTACGACAATCCCGGTAGCCACTCCACCTTTGAAGCTGCGCAATTGGATGTCAAGAAACTGATCGATGCTGGAGCGTCCGCTCGCCAGATCACTCTCGGTCTACCGTTCTACGGCCGCGATAAATTGAAGCCCGAACGCGCGATGACCTACCGCGAGATCGTCGCCAAACACCGACTCGGGCCAGAAGTGGATGAGATTGACGGCGTCTATTTCAATGGCCCTACCACGATCACGCACAAGACCGACTACGCTCTCAAGAATGGTTTAGCCGGTGTTATGGTTTGGGAATTGGGACAGGACGCATCAGGAGACCGCTCGCTTTTGAAAGTGATCCACGAGACAGTCGACCGGTTTCCGCGCAAATAGACCGCCTAATCAGTTTTGGTGTTGCAAAGCAACCGGTCTCGCAATTGACGACAATTTTGAAAAGCCAAAGAACGCCACCAGGCATGTGGACGGCCGCAATGCATATGCAAGCAAGCGAATCACTTTTGTGGCCTTTGTGACTTTTCGTGGCCAGCAAAACAATTCTTCACAACGCTTGCCTACAAGTCGTTGAAGTACAAGGCAGTCATCGGCTACACTAGAACGTCAGCTCAACCAGCCGCGCAGCGGCTTATTTGAACAACGCGATGCAGCCGAGTTGCCGATGTGCTGTACACATATTGAAAGTCAGTCGCCGCAACCGCGTGATTTTCGCCGTTCGCCCACGATGGGACACTTGCCTTGACCTCCGGCCGTCACTCTGATTTTGAAATCGACGAATACGAAGCTCGCCTTGCTCGCGTTCGAAGTCAGATCAAGAATCTGTGGTGGCCCGGAAGGCGTAAATACTTACTCGACCAATGTTACGACATTGGCTACGTCGCAGGTCACAACGGTGCGAGTGATTTGGCGAAGGAGAGTTTCCGTACGGGGATTTCCCTTCTCGATGGAAGACGACCTTCGAGAACGAAAGCGTCATTGGCGACGTTTAGCGTTTTGGCAGCCTGTCATAATCATTTGGGTCTTCAATATCTTGATGATCGCATGCTCACGGAAGCGGCAGCATCCTTTGATTCATCGATCAAGATACGCGAAGAACTCCGCCGGCCATTTCCGAAGGAGCGTGAGAACGAAGTCTATTTGGGCGGGGCACTGTGCAATCGCGGTCATGCATGTGTTGACACGAATCCTGCAATCGCTAGAGAGTTTTATGAACGCTGCCTTTCCACCATTCGGCAACCCGTTCAGCCCTGCGAATGTAGCTATTGGGACGAGCAACGACAAACGTGGTGGTGCGAACAATTGGAATTTCTCGGACAGGCACTCAATCAACATTGGGTTGCCTTAGCGCCACACTTCATCGACAATGCTCAGGCTGGTTTGGAGTCACTGAAAACAGATGGGCGAGCATGTCCGTGAACCCAGACTCTCATCATCGTGTTTACTAAAACCTCACCCCCTTCGAGCCGGCTGATCGCAGTCGTTACCCGACTAATTAAAGAGGACGTAGACTTCAATCAACAGTTCGATTTTCTTTATCGCTCACTTCGCCAACGACTAACGCTTTTCACTACTACGGAGAGTTGTGGGCATTGGAACACGTTAGTACTTGAAGACCTGCGTACCGACGTTGAATTCAACCGAAACGCTGAAGAGCTTCATGAATCGATCGTAGACCAGGTTTTTGCGCTCGGCAGACCGACAACTGAT
Source organism: Planctomycetota bacterium (assembly GCA_963204965.1). Taxonomy (GTDB): domain Bacteria; phylum Planctomycetota; class Planctomycetia; order Pirellulales; family Pirellulaceae; genus Aureliella. The sequence continues at coordinate 5,085 of CAUJKA010000475.1, forward strand.
GGGCTTGGAATCTTGAGCGTGACGATCGACTTCGAAAAATCCATTTGCGTCGACTTTCAACTGTGGTTTTTTGTCGAGCGTCGAGGACAACTTGGGCACTCAGCTTGCCCATCGCGATTTTCCGTTACGCGATCCGCTGATGACGAAAACGTCTATCACGCTTCGATTGGTTGCGGACTACGTGACAGCGGTGGACGATTTTGGTACCCTCGCGAGGATTCCGAATATGGTAGATATGACGTAGCCCCCGATCACAATGACGGATGGGCTTACTTTTTCGCCAAGACGTTTGGTGATGGTACACTATCGAATTGGATGAGAACACGAGATATCGGATAACAAGGGATAGCAGACGATCCATACTTTGGCAAATTAGGATTCAAATCTAAAAACATGATTGCAACGGGTGTACTTTTGCTTCTCACCGCGATTGGGCTGATCTGGTTCCGCACGCCTCTTACCGGAACTCGTATTGATAATGGCAACTCGGTGCTCTCGGTGGTACTCGTCAACGAAGCTGGGGAAACTTCGCTACTGTGGACCGCAGGATTGATTGGCCTGCTGGGAATCGGGTTGATCATTGCTGGAGCAGTACGAGCGAAGCATGTTGCTGCTGCGGTTGCTTGTGATGAGGTTAAGGATTCACCACCTATGCAAACTGAACCTGTAGCTGAATTAGTGCACTGCACGGTTTGCACAAAAAAACGTAGTGGTTGACGCCGATCGTCGATGTCCCTCGTGCGGTTGGTCGATATAGTTTAACTTGACATGGGAGCCTTGCTCGCGCGTACTGGGTGATGGCTGCCGTTCTGTGGCAAAGATGATTCATGCGTAAAACGACACTCACACTCAACGGGATCGTCCTCGTTTTCTTCATCTGCTTCCTTGCTTACACCTTTGTAGCGCGACGGCATCTTGATTCTCTTGCTCGCGATTTTGTTACCGAAAAGACGCTCGACTATTCTAGACCCATCGTAAAATTGGCTGCTGAGTCGCTCGATTCGCCATTGGTCAAGAAACTGCTATCGGATGAACAGGAAACTGCCATCCGCCATGAGATTGCTGGCTACGAAAACGACCCCGGCGGTTACATCGCGGATCTGACCGGGCAGCAGCGAAGCGATGTTCAAGTGGCAAACGCGAACCCATTGGTCGACAAGGTCGTTTCAATCAAAGACGAAATACGGAAGTTTTACGACAACACTCTGAAGGCCTTGATCGTTGACCTACGCATTTTCTCGATCTCGAATCTGATTGCTGCGATGATTGCCTTTGGATTAGCGTACCGTTCTCCGACAGACATACGGAAACCGATCGTATGGTTTTCTTTCCTGATGTTTGTTGCCGTACTCTACTGTTCGTATTTGTACGTTGATGATCTCACGTTCTTTCGCATCCTATTTCGCGCGCACATGGGTTGGGGGTATGCTGCCATTCTGTCCGTGATGATAGTTGCCCTTTACTTAGACTATGGTCACCACGCGAATGCCACAGTACGAAGCGATCCACGCGGAGCCGCCGACAGCGCGGCTTCAAGTGGCGAGTCGACAACGGCGTCCCCGTGATCGCCAAGCAGGTCCCGTCATTCAAATATCGGGAGCAATTACTTGACAACACCAGAGTCGATCACCGTCTTACCGGGGGCATAGTGAGCCTTAAAAGCTAGTCGTTGAGCTCCCTTTGAGAATTTTATCTCAACAGCTTTGTCAGTCCCCCCGGACTTGCCTATCACCCACGTCCATCCCGGTTTGCCGGTAATCGAGACGATCCGCGAAGTCACATGTATTTTTCCGAGTGAGTCGGTGGAGATGTCCATTCGCATTACCACACTGCCGATGAACGAGCCTGTGTCATGTTGCACGACAAAGTAGTTCGGTCCTTCTTCCAGGATCTCGTTCGCTTGCACGGATGGCGATATTTGCCAGGCTAGAAAAACCAAGGCGAGCACTTGGCAAAAACGGGTAATTTTATGCATCTTTCGTACTCCTATGCAGATTTAGATTGGACACATAGGTAGTAGCGGGTTTGAGTCCCGACATCCGCCAATTTCCGCCCTTTTTCCATTAGAGGCAAGACATACCGATTGATCGCAGAACGCCGATCCGCCCGTGCGTCGAACATAGACCTTCGTAGCATCCGTTCCGCAAGCGTTCGGCACACGTACTCATCGTTTGACTTCGCCTAGAAATTCGACTACGATTAATTGACTGACCAGTCCGTCAGTTAATTGTTCCAGCGTTTTCTATTGGTAAGTGACCATGCCTGAGGAAAAACCTTTCGGTTTAACATCGACTCGAGGGCGTCCCAAGCAGGTTGGGCTCAAAGAGCGACGCCAAGACGAAATCCTGCTCGAAGCAACGAAGCAGTTTGCCGAAAAAGGGTACGCCGGGACAGACATCGACTCGATCGCTGCCAGTCTGCAGGTCGGCAAGGGGACAATCTATCGCTACTTCCCGTCCAAGCGTGAGCTGCTGGCTTCAGCATTGGAGAATGGACTCACCGCCTTGCATCAATTCGTCCAAGGTCGAGTCGACACAGTTGAAGACAACCTGGACAAAATCTATGTCGCTGTTCGAGCCTTTTTGGAGTACTTCGATCAACATCCACAGTTGGCTGAGCTCTTCCTTCAAGAACGAGCCTGCTTCAAGAATCAAACTCAGCCAACCTTTTTTACCGTCCGCCAAGACAGGATGGAGCCATGGTTGGAGAGGCATCAACAGTTGATTGCCGCAGGTCGGATTCGTGCTGCTACGCCGATGGAATGGCTGGGCTTAGTCAACGAAATGTTGTTCGGGTTGATCCTAACCAATCACTTACTGAGTAGGCGAGGCCAACACGAACAGCAAGCCGAACACTTCCTGCGAATCGTCTTTGAAGGCTTGTGGACGGACAAGGAGAAACGCGAACAGCGTCTCTATTCTGTCGAGAACTGCGATCGAAGCTCGTCTGAATCCTAAAAGCATCCTCACCGAAAAACACACCTAGCAATGGGCTAGGGTACTGTGATGAAAGAGAATTCAAGCATGCGGAAAATGCGAAATCGAATCCTGTTCGTTCTAGCTACATTGCTCACCGCTAGTGGAGCTTGGGGAGCGTGGAACTATTTTTCGACTCACTCTAAACAGCCAGAGAAGATCGCCGACTCAGCTACCGAGCCGTCTAAGCCAGTCATGGTGACCCTCGGCCGCGTCCAGGATCGCACAGTCGAGCATGTTGTCGATGCGATGGGCACATTGCACGCCTTTGAGAACATCACGATCAGCGCCAAGGTTACTGGACATATCAAACGGCTGCACTGTGATGTTTCCGATCGAGTCGTACCCAACGCAGTACTGCTTGAGGTTGATTCGACTGACTATGACTTAGCTGTGCGACAAGCCGAACGAAGCCTACAGGTCGAGCTATCGCGGGTTGGTCTGGACGCTCCTCCAACCAGCGACTTTGACATCAAGCAGCTTCCATCGGTGAAGTCGGCTATGTCGCGTTTCACGCATAGTCAAGCTACCGCCGAGCGAACCAAAACTCTGGTAAATTCTCGCGCGAGTTCACAACAAGACTTGGAAAACAATTTGTCCGACCTGCGCATTGCCGAGGCTGACTATGAGAACCAGCTCTTGGTTGCTCGAGCATCGCTTTCGACAATCGCGATGCGAACGGAAGCCTTGGCGATCTCTCGGCAAGAACAGTCCAACACGATCGTTCACGCACCTCAACCAACACAGCCGGTGCCGTACTCAGACAACCCGGCTGTCTATGCCGTATCTGGCCGGCATGTGTCCGAAGGTTCGTATGTGCGACAAGGAACTGAACTATTTCATCTAGTCATCGATTCGACTCTGCGTTTAAAAGTCCCCGTCCCCGAGCGTTTTGCAGGAGTCGTACAGACAGGTCAAGTCGCTCGAGTCCGCGTCGCTTCTGCCGTCGATGCGATCATGGGGCAAGTCACTCGTATCAATCCTACGATCGACGAGGCCTCGCGGTCGTTTGAAGTTGAGATACTCATCGATAACCGACAAGGGAAATTGAAGCCTGGTGGGTTTGCCCAAGCCGAGATCGTCACGGCTACCAATCAACAAGCTGTCGTCGTCCCCTGGGAATCGGTCGTCACATTCGCTGGCGTCACCAAAGTCTTTGTTGCCGAGAATGACCTAGCCAAAGAGGTCCAAGTCACACTTGGTCGGCAAGGCCAAAATTGGGTCGAGGTCGTGACTCCGAAGTTGACCTCTGGAACCGTAGTCGTAACTGGAGGCCAAAGCGGGCTAGCTGACGGCGTTGCGATCAAGGAACGCATCGTCGCTTCGGAAGTATCAACTCAGGAGCAAGCCTCACTGTGACCATCTCTGAAGTTTGCATTAAGCGGCCCGTTTTCACTTGGGTCTTGGTTTCAGTGCCCGTGGTGCTTGGCATCGTTTCGTATTTCCGTTTAGGCGTCGACCTCTTTCCTAAAGTCGATTTCCCATTTGTATCGGTGCAAGCAGAGTTTGCCGGCGCCAGCGCCGAAGAGATGGAGTCTTCGGTCACGAAAGTGATTGAAGAATCGCTGAACACAATTTCCGGTGTCGATGAATTGCGTTCCATCACTCGCGAGGGGTCGTGCCAAGTGATCGTGCAATTTGATCTGGAAAAGAACGGAGACATTGGAGCTCAGGAGGTTCGGGACAAGATCTCGCTGTTGCTCAAGCGGCTACCTATAGGCATGGAAATGCCCGTGGTGAGCAAGTTTGATCTGGATGCTGCTCCCATCATGACATTGACTATTTCCGGTAGTCGCGACATTCGCGAAATCACCGAAATCGCTAAGCACAAGATTCAAGAGCCACTGCAGACAGTTTCCGGTGTAGGTGCAGTATTCCTAACTGGCGGCCGCAATCGCGCGGTCAATGTTTGGATTGATGTTCAGAAGTTGGCCTCCTACAAGCTTTCAGTGGAAGATGTCCGCGCGGCACTGGTCTCGCAAAACGTCGAGATCCCTGGTGGCATCCTTCAGCAAGGGCCTCGCGAGTTAGTGCTTCGTACCATTGGCCGAGTGCCCACGGTGAAGCAGTTTAACGACCTGGTCATTGCCACTCGCGGCCAACGCTCGATTCGCATCGAAGACATCGGACGTGTCGAGGATTCCTTTGAGGAGCCTCGAAGTACATCTCGACTGGATAACAAAACGGCGGTTAGTCTTTTCGTGCAAAAGCAGTCGGGAACAAACACCATCAAAGTCTCGGATGATGTGCAAGCCAAGATGGCCGAGATTCAGCCGATGCTTCCACCGGATATGCGAGTCGAATTCACGCAGGACCAGTCACGCTTTGTGCGCAATTCGATGGAGGAGGTAAAGTTTCACTTACTCCTAGCCGCCGTACTCGTCTCCTTGACGATCATGTTGTTCATTCGCGATTGGCGAACGACGTTGATTGCAACTCTGGCCATTCCCACTTCGATCGTGCCGACATTCTTGTTCATGTGGTACATGGGATTTACGCTCAACAACATCACGATGTTGGGGCTCATCTTGGCAATTGGTATCGTTATCGATGACGCAGTTGTAGTGCACGAGAACATTTTTCGGCACATGGAAGAATACGGCAAAGACGCGATGACCGCATCGCGAGATGGAACAAAAGAGATCTCGTTGGCGGTGTTAGCAACCAGCCTTTCTTTGTTGGTGATCTTCTTGCCGATTGCCTTTATGGGAGGCATCGTCGGTCGATTCTTTAGCAGCTTCGGCTTGACGGTAGCCTTTGCAATTACGATGAGCCTATTCGTGTCATTCACCTTAACTCCAATGTTATGCTCTCGCTTTCTAAAGCTTGAGCCAGCTTCGCACGGCGTGCAACCCAAGTCGAAATCGGGCTGGATCTATCGCGGCTTGGACTACGGTTATGGTCTTACATTGCGGTGGTCATTGCATCATCGTTGGCTTCTCGTTTTGGTTTGCATCCTGGTCATTCTATCGACTGGACCGGTGGCTTCGCGGATGGGAATGAACTTAGTTCCTCGCGATGATCAAAGCGAGTTTCAAGTGACCTTCATAACGCCGGAAGGTTACACGCTGCGACGAACAGATGAGATCATCAAGGAGATCGAGGCTCGCATTGCCGCGCTTCCGGGTGTGAAACATCATTACACCGTTGTTGGTCAAAGCACCGGCAAGGGAAGTGGCGATGTGACGCGTGGGTCGATCTATTTCCGCATGGTCGAGATTCACGAGCGAAAGTTCTCGCAGTTTGATGCGATGGGAGAAGCGAGAACGGTCTTGCTGGACTATCCGGACATTAGAACCGCTGTGACCGACGTTTCGGCTATTCAGGCTAATGGTCAAGACACTCGTCTGTTTCAGATGACGCTGCAAGGCCCCGATCTCGCGTTGTTGGCCGAATACTCGGATAAGTTAAAGACGGAACTGCAAAAACTGCGAGGGCTGAGCGATGTTGATTCCACGCTTTCCATTCGCAAGCCTGAATTGCAAGTCTTTGTGGATCGCGATCGAGCGGCTGACTTGGGTGTTTCGGTGCAAACCGTGGCTAGTACATTGAACGTCTTGGTGGCTGGGCAACCGGTCACTCACTTTAAGGAAGGTGCCGAACAGTATGACGTTTGGTTGCGTGCCGATGAGGCGTTTCGGTCCAATCCGCAAACGCTAGACTCGTTGATGATTCCAACTCCTAAGTCGGGACTCGTGCCACTGACCAGTCTGGCGCGTTGGGATGAGGCTCGCGGGCCAAGCCAGATTGATCGGCTGAACCGACAGCGGACAGTCACCATCATGGGCAATCCCGATGGCGTTTCGTTGAACGAAGCTGTGGCGGCGGCCGAGCGAATTTCGAAGACGATGGAGATGCCGCCCGAGTATCAGATCAGCTTTGCGGGTCAGGCCAAGACGCTCGGCGAGACGGGCTACTACTTTATGATCGCATTCTTGCTGAGCCTACTGTTCATGTACTTGATCCTCGCGGCTCAGTTTGAAAGCTGGATACAACCTATCAGTATTCTTACCGCATTACCCGTGACGATTCCGTTTGGCTTGATCTCGATGTTGCTATTCCGCCAGCCCATGGACTTGTACGCCATGTTTGGCTTGTTCATGTTGATTGGTATCGTCAAGAAGAATGGAATTCTGCAAGTGGATAAGACCAACGAGCTGATTCGCGCCGGACATCAACGCGAAGCGGCCATCCTGGAAGCGAACCACACTCGACTGCGTCCCATTCTGATGACGACCGTGATGTTGATCGCAGCGATGGTTCCAATTGCTGTAGGGCAGGGGCCCGGTTCGGGTGCTCGCGCCAGCATGGCCAAGATCATTATCGGAGGTCAGGCTCTAAGCCTCTTGCTCGCGCTCTTGGTCACGCCCGTGACCTATTCGCTATTCGACGATCTCAGTCAGTGGTCCACGAAGATTTGGCGGCGCGTATTTTCGTAGGGTCTTCGTAGGGTGTGTGCAGCCGTGCATTCGCCAATAGTGATAGAACCAGAGTAGTGATTGCCTTACGAAATTGCTGGGTATCGTGAACGACTGCACGCGGAACACACCATCTTCGCGCTTTAATTGGCGCATACGAGGTCAGGTGGGTATTACGAGATCTACGACATTGGCGTGTTGCGAGGTCGGACAACAAATGTTCTAACTACCAACCTTCGACCAAAGACATTTCTAAGACGAAGCGAATGTGCATTAGACCTCTGCACACGCCCTACGGCTACTATACCAAGTAGTCGCGGAAGGCGGTCCAGAACTTCTGGTCTCGATGAACCTGTTCAGGTGGCATTTGGCTTTCAAAATCTTTGAGATACTGTAGCCAATCATTCGCGAACTGCTTGTAAGAAAAGTTCTTCGCTGCCATCGGGTTGACCCAGTCGCTATCGCCTGGCTGGCTAGCTCGAATGAATCTTCCATCTTCGTCGAAGTGTAGATTGGCAGTGATCAGAGGCATGCACATCTGTAGCGAGTAGAACATCTTATCTTCGTCGCTGAGATCTGCAGTTGCGGCGTCCCAAGCGTCTCGGACTTCGCTGGGAGTATCGCTGCTAGGGAACCTTAGCGTGTAAGCAGCGCCGACTGCGGTCAGTCCATCGTTGTTCTCGTCGACTTGAGCAGGTGGCGGCAGTATAAGATTGAGCGACGCTTCGGGCGACAACTGTTGAGGATCGATTGGATCTGCCAAGTGATGAACTTGTTGAATAGCACTTAACTGATCTCGATCCAGCGAACGAAGGTACTGCTGGGGAGTCGCGTAGCCACCTTTCTGATAGGCATCCACCAAAATGTTGCCATAGTCTTGCCGCAAGTCAGCCGCCGTTTTGTCCTTGCGGACGCTGGGACTACCTGCTCCAGCTTGAAAGGTGTATTGGGTGATGCCCAGTTGATCAAACCAATCATTCCAAGTGGTTCGTACCGACTGGTCATTTAGGCTTTCATCGGGAACTGGAGTTGCCGAAGCGAAACCCTCTTTGTCGAATTGCCCCAAAAGAGTCGCGTAGAAATCTTCAGCCTGGCGATCCACACCTCGAGCTGAGCCATTTGCGGCAGTTTGATTTTGAGCAGTGGGTAACGCCAATAGCGATGAAGCGGCTGAGTCGATCATGATTGTGGCTCGTCATCGAGTTCCCGATTGGATCCGACTGGATTCTCACAATATCGGCGCGAATTGAATCAAGACTAAAGAGCTTCACCAACTTGTGATTGCTAGTATTCTCCACGGCCATCGAACCTTGCTAGCCACGAAGATTCACAAAAGCCACAAAAGGAGTGAAATACGTTTGCGTATTGCATTGCGTCGCGCGAAGCCTAAGGCAACGACTGGACAAGCCGGAGGGATTGAAGTCTGAAGAAAGAGGACGTAATTTTATTGGTAAGAAAATGAGGGCAAGAAAATGTTTGGACGCGGAGAAGGAAGAAATTGGATACCACTAATCTGCACTGATGGACACTAATGCGAGATGGTATGGATCGAAAATTTGGACGCGGCATTGAAGAAACAAAGTCCATTTTGGCCCTCACCGCTTATGGCTCGCACTACTCGCCACGCTGTTGGGTTGCGGTGGGGACACTGCAACGCCTAAATCCATTCCTTTTGATAGCATCGGCTTTCAAGCGAGTAGTCTGATCGTAAAGCTGTAGAGCTTTGTGCCTTTGAGCCTTCGCAAGAGAATCTAAGCTGATCTCATGCTTGCATTGGTCTTGGCAAGCTCGCAGGTTGCCTATCTTCGCTTGCTTCCGTGGAGCACGTTTCCTACTATCCGCCACAGTCTCAAGGACATTCGTTCGATCATCGCTCAAGGAAGTTAAGCCGATGGTACCCGATAACAAAGTTCGATTCACCAGATTCAGTCTTGCCGGCGAGCTCCGAACATCCGCGCTGGGTTTCTCTGCTTGTTTAGTGGCGGCACTCGTCACGACCGCGGGCTGTCGAACGCCTTGGGCTAGTCAATCACAATCTGAACCGAGCTTTGATCGCTTGATGGAGATCGAAAATAGCTCGACTTCAATGCCTCCTAGCTTCCATCCGCAAGTTAACAATCGTCGACCTGGAATCGGTAACGCTTCGCCTGCCAAGTTTCCAAATGGCGATATAGAACCAGCCTACGCTCAATCACCTTACGCTCCACCTGCTGAAGGCAAGTACGCCGTCCGTAGCCGCCGAATAAGTGATATGGATGAGTCCGCTCCCGAGACCTCCAGCGATCTTGACCTTCCGCCGAATCAGCTACAGTTGCTGCGAGACACTCAAACCGCTTTGAAAAACAAGGCTAACAAAAATCTCTTAGACGCCTCTGAGGATTTTGATACCGACGCGCCCCTACCACCGCGCGGCAAACGCGAGAGCGATGGTAAGACTGCATTTCGCTTAAATGACGATGCTCAGGATTCGCAAGGCCAACCACGCAAGTTTGCTGACTCCAGCACGAGACCCAACAAGCCTAAATCGAACCAACAGGAAGTGAATCAAGATAGCCCTGTTCATCGAGCTGCTGGCGAAAGCGAGGGGCGTGATCGATCTGTCCAGTCGGCGTATGCCGAGGCTCCGGTGCTCGACCTGACTGCGGATTCTAAATCTAAGTTTGACAAGAATCCAATCGAGAAAGAGCTCACTTGGGAACAACATCTGCAACGCGCGATGAAGCAGATTGCTGAAAGCGAAGACGAAACTCTCGAATCGCCTCAGGCTCGCATGCGAATGGCCGTCGTCTCTCGACTTCTCGCGTTGTCGCTCAATGACCGCGAGTCAATGCTTGAAGCGATTAAAGGTCTGCAACCTGACGAGCAGGACTATCTGAACTACCAGATGACAGCGATTTTCGATGCTATTGATCCCGAAGCTCATCCAACCAGCAGCCGTAAATGGTCGCTAGTCATGGTCAATCAGAAAAAGGCCGACGCGCATTTAGCGTCGCTGAGCAATTTGGAAATCAAGAACCTCTCGTTCTGTTCCGAAGTGGTCGACTTTGGTGTGACCACACCCTTTGGTAATTCCAAATTCAAACCGGGTGAAGAAGTGCTGCTGTACTTGGAACTCGATAACTTCGTGAGCGAGAAATCCAAAGATGGCAAAGGCTTTGAAACGCAACTGCAAGGCAGCTACGAAATCAAAGACTCGGCTGGAAGACGCGTAGCCGATCAAACTCTACCCGCTGATACTCACGTTTGCAAAAACATTCGACGCGACTATTTCATTGCCTATCGAATCTACATGCCGCAGAATATTTCGACCGGCAGCTACAAGCTCAATCTCTCTGTCGAAGATCTCAAGGGTCGCAAGTTTGGTAACGCAACTATCGACTTTCAGATCCAATGATACGCCCCTGTTCTCGCTCCTGGCTAACCATTCATGAATGCAACATCGACAAATGCAACCGCCTCGCTAGATAGCCGCTTGAGACAAATTGCCATCTTGGTAGCAAGTGTGGATACCGTTGCGGCTAGGCAAGTCCTCATGCAACTACCAACGGAGATTGCCAAACGCGTCCGCACTCTGGCAGCAAACCTAGGACCAGTTCCACCTGAAGAGCGACGAGCGCTACTGGCAGAATTTCAAAAATCGCAATCTCAGCCCAAGCCGTCCAATCAAGCAGCACACGCACAAGCATCGCAAGGTTCTGCAAACCTCACAAATCGAAACCAGCAAGACTTAACCGCCCGAGCGTTTTCTGACTACGCTGGACCAATTGCAACGGCATACCAAGCACCAAACATGGATAGCGAGAATCCCTCGTGGACGCGATTGAGCGTTGAAACGTTGGTGCGGCTGGTGAAGACAGAGCGTCCTACGGTCATTGCCGTCGTGCTGCAACAATTGCCAGCCTCGCAAGTCGCCGCAGTTCTGCAACGCCTGCCTAGATCGACCACCAAGGATGTCTTGCAAACCCTTGGCAGTATGCACGACATCGACCAAGAGGCGATGAAAGCGATTGACGAACATCTCTCCGAGCGATTGCGGGACTACCATCACAAGATCGAATCAGAGATCGAGCAAAGCCGGCGGATGAACGAATTACTGGCTGCCGCGCCGCCTGAAATGAAACAGCAGTGGGCAAGCTGGTTACGGCCCGATGTCTATCTGGATGAAAATGGTGTTCAAAGTGCAACACCCGTCTCCGCGACCGCTTCGGCACTCAATACGTTGGATCGACTCTACCAGAGTGCGACGATCACCACCAACGACACAGCATGGATGCCAAACGGTGGTGCCAGTCCAGCACATCAAAACGGTTCAGCAGCTCACGCCAACGCGGCTGCACCGAGCATGACAATCAACAGCGGCTCCGCCAGCAATACGCAGCCGAACTCCGGAATTCAAAACTCTGCCACGAATCCAACTGCAAATGCAGTTACTCAGGATTCCTCAAAATCAGCGTCTTCGAAAAACGAAGTTGACGATGGACCACACACGATTCCATTTCCAGGAGTGCGAAAGTCCGAGGGACCCGATATGTCGACGGCTGAACGTAAGCTGTTGCAGACTCGCATGGAAAAGCTTCTCAAGCTCGATCCTGAAGTGTTGGCTCAACTGCTCAGCAGTCTTGATAGCCAGACCGTCCTATTGGCTTTGGCAGGCGCGTCGCCACAATTTATGAAGCGATTTAGCAGCATGCTCGAACCCGAAGATGCCAAGGTGTTGGATCAACGCATCAAACGAATTGGATCCGTGAACCTCCGCGACATCGACGCTGCTCAGCTTCGAATGGTTCAGAGCTTTGACGCCAAGATCGCTGCAAAGCAACCCAACAAGCTAGCTCAACCAAAGCGAGCCGCCTAAGTTTGCCTCAGTAACAATTAACCAACGCTTTGGTCTTCACTAACTTAACTCCTCGAATCGCTTACCGAATCCATGGCATCTGTTCTCAAGCAAGACTCAATCGCTCGCGGCACTGTGAAGTCCGAGCCGATTGCATTTAACATCGAGGACATGCAATCGCGGGCTCGTGACTACCTTCTGGTAATGCAGGGACAGGCCGCCGAGCTTATTGAAAAGGCTAAGCAAGAGGCCGTGGTGATCAAGAACAAGGCTCGTCAAGAAGGCATTCAGGCCGGTCAGGCCGAAATGCAAAAGAAGATTGAGGAGACAGCCGCCAAGTTGTCCGATCAGCGTTGCCGAACAGCTATTGAAGGTTGTGAATTGACGGTCGCGAAGATCAATGAATCCACGTCGCAATGGCTGAGCGATTGGCGGAATCAAACGGTTACCATTGCAGCCAAGATTGCCGAAAAGGTAGTTCGCGCGCACATGCGTGACAACAACGAACTGCTGCGAGTCTGGATGGAAGAGGCAATCGTGGCCATGCGCGACGAACGCGACTTGCGAGTCCTTGTGAACCCCGATGACTTTGCCATCGCTGGACGATTCTTGCAAAACCTGTCAAGAACTGTACCGCACGCGGGAAATGTTGAAGTTGTTCCGGATCCAGAAGTTAAACCAGGTGGCTGTATTGTCAAATCGAAGAATGGTCAGATCGATCAACAGCTTGAGACTCAACTGCAACGCTTAGTGGATCAGCTTTCAAGCTAAAGGAGCTCGAGATGACAACGACGACACTTCCCGAACTTCTCGATACTACACGGATCGACCGTCTGATTGATAATGCTATTGCCAGCGGCATCGAAGGAACGATTTGGTCTGTAGGCCGTAACGCGATCGAAGCGGTTGCTCTTCCAGTGCCTATGGGCGCGTATTGTGAAATACTTCGACGTGGCCGCAGTTCGATCCCAGCGGAAGTTATCGGCTTTTCCGGATCGATGACATTGCTGGCTCCGCTTGATGGAGCTGACGGCATTTCACCGGGGGACAGGGTTCGGCTGCTTGAAACATCGATCATGATTCCGGTTGGTCCCGAGATGTTAGGCCGAGTCTTTGACGCGGCGGGCAGAGCGATTGATGATCTGCCTCAGCCAAGATGCGTAGCGAGGGTACCACTAGACAATGCACCCATTTCGGCCATGCAACGGCCTCCCATTAGCGACGTACTAACCACTGGAGTTCGCGCGATCGATGCAATGCTAACGCTGGGTCGTGGTCAACGTGTGGGGATTTTTGCTGGTTCAGGCGTTGGAAAAAGTACGCTGCTGGGAATGATGTCTCGAGGCACTGACGCGGAAGTCATTGTCATCGGTCTAGTTGGCGAACGAGGTCGTGAAGTTCAAGAATATCTTCAGCGCGAGCTAGATCCGAAGACTCGCGAGCGTTGTGTGACTGTCGTAGCAACCAGTGATCAACCTGCTTTACGACGTGTCCAAGCGGCAATGGCCGCAACTGCGGTCGCTGAGTATTTTCGCGATCAGGGCAAAGATGTGCTGCTGATGATGGACTCGGTCACTCGCTTCGCAATGGCGCAGCGTGAAATCGGACTCGCCGCCGGTGAAGCTCCTACCACGCGAGGCTATCCGCCGAGTGTCTTTAGCATGTTGCCTCGCCTGGTCGAGCGATCGGGCATCGGTCCCAAAGGCTCAATCACCGGCATCTACACCGTTCTCGTCGAAGGCGACGATCAGAACGAACCGATTAGCGATACACTCCGAGGTCTATTGGATGGTCACTTCGTGCTCTCTCGAAAGATTGCTCACCAAGGACGATATCCGGCACTCGACATACTCAGCAGCCTTAGCCGATTGCAGTCGCACTTGGCCAGCAAAGAACAACAAGCAAGTTGCCAGTCTCTGCGTAACATGCTTTCAACCTATCGCGAGAACGAAGATATGATCACCATCGGCGCGTACCAGCGCGGATCCAATCCTAATGTCGATCGCGCTATCGCGTTCCAACCTTCGATCAACCAGTTCTTGACACAGAACTCGCGCGACGTGGCTCCTTGGAAGGCGACCGTCGACAGCTTGAACAACTTAGCCAAACAGTCCCAGACACCCGCCAAACCGGGTCAGCCAGCCTAAAACCAACTGAAAAATACAAGGGTCTTGCCTCTTCAATACTCAGCCAATGAGTCGCACGTAGTGGAAGTCAACAGAATTTCCGAGCAAAAGGAATTCTGGCGAATCCCACTACTAGAACAAACAAGCGTGCAGAAACAGTAGAAATGTCCCAATTCAAGTTTCGATTACAAAGTGTTCAAAAGCTTCGCGAGCGCATGCGCGACGAAGCCGCGGACTCTTTACGTCAAGCGCGATTGGCGATTCAAAAGCTCAATGAGCAAATGGACGAGTTGCACGCGGAGATGGCCGGACAGGCTCGTCTGCAATCCGAGGCCAGTTCGGGCGTAATCAATACGCAGCGAATGTTGGAGTCGCAACGATACCAACTGCACCTGCTAAGTCAGACACAAACGATCAAAGACAACATCGCTTTGATTGAACAGGAATGTGAACGTAGACAACAACTACTGGTGAAGCGTGAACAGGATGTTCGCGCACTTGAAAAACTCCGTGAGTCACAGCTTAGCAATTGGCAATACGCCCAAACACTAGCTCAACAATCGCGTCTGGACGAGTGGGCCAGCTTCCGCTTCTGGAAGAACGCTCAAATCGCTGAGGAGCCCGACTCGCAGCGCGAAGTTGCAAGTGGATCTATCCCAAATGAATTGAGCTAAAGGAGTTCGTCATGGGCTTTCTAGTACGAATGTTCTCGGCATTTTGTGTCGCTACGGTTATTGCACAGATGATTGTGATCGGCATCATGGCGGCCAAAGGAAATTTGCATCGTGAGACGCTGACTCAAGCATTTGCGTTAGTCAATGGAATCGATGTGACGGGAGCAAGTTTAGAAAAGGTTGTGAAGTCGGCTCAGGAACAACCCTCGCCAACCTGGGAAGAGGTGTTGCGAGAACGGGCCATGATGAGCCAGGAGTTGCAGATGCGACAGGATGCCCTCGCTCGTGAAACTGAATCGAATAAGAAGCTTTGGCTTGAATTTAAGGAGAAGGAAACTGCGTTCGACCGTCGTCGCGAAGAGTACTTTGCCAAGGTGGCTGAGAACGAGAAGAAGATGATCGACGAACGCTTGCAACAGGTAGAGCGAACCATTGAAGAACTTGCCCCTGATCAAGCCAAAGAGCAGTTGGTAAAAATGCTAGAAAAAGACCTAATGGACGATGTTGTGGCAATTATTCAAGTAATGCCCCCAGCAAAACGAAAGAAGATATTGGGGGAGTTTTCGGATCTGGCTGACGCTGACAGGCTACATCAAGTTTTGATGCGCATGTTGGAAGGCGACTTTGCGCCGACAGCTAGCAATGCACCGCGCAAGAACGCGGCAGCAGAGAGTCCGTGATGGTTCCCCCAAGGGGGAACCATGGAAGTTACATCCGCATCGCGCGGCAACAATCGCTTGTTTCATAGCGTTTCGAACCCATTTTCCGGCGGTTCGGAGAATCAACTCTCCAATTTCGAGTTGTTGCTCGATTTGCCAACGGTCTCGACCTGTTGTCCAACTCAAGTCGACGAAAATCCGCCGCCAGAGCCTGCTCAAACCGATCCAACCTCGGATACGGTAACGGCTAGCGAGCAAAATTCGCAAACGGATGCGTCTCAAAGCAACTCCGATGAAGACGATGATCGACTGGCTGAATCGGTCGCATCCGAACTGGCTTTGATTCAAGCTCCGCTGCCCAAACAGGTTGAAAATGACACTGCCGAAGTCCAGGATGCGTCATCTAGTCAGTTGAAGATCGCCACCGAGACTCCTACTGTCTCAGCCAATACAGACTCAGCCTACAAATCGGACACTCCAGCGGTCGACTCTGCTACTCCAACAATCAACTCCGCGCAGCAAGTACAGGTCAAGCAAGTTAAGGCTGGAGACGACGAGGCTGCGAGTAAAGAGCCTGCTCCGACCGACGTCGAATCAGCTTTGCCAAAGACGGATGTTGAGGTTATCAATGCGCAGCAAGCCGGGTTGAATCGCGATGCCAATAAAAAGGCAATCAAAGAAGATGCGAAAGGCACCGCGGATAGTGCAACTGTGCAAACCGAAACTCCGATTCGCTTAACTGAGAAAAGCGAAACGTCCGAGAAAGCTGCTCAAGAGCCAATTGATCAACTCAAGAACGAACAGGTGCAACCAGTCGCGGTTGACAAGGATCGATCCAACGATTCTGGTGACAGGCCAGCGCGATGGTATGAGCAAGATTCGTCTAAGCAATCAGGCGAATCCAATGCGAAAGAGATCGCAAATGCCAATGCCGATTCGCAGGATGGAAAGCCCGTTAGCGTAGCTTCAGAGATCACTGCGAGCGCAAATGAGTCGCTTGCAACCAACGGAATGGCGGAGGTCGGTCAAGCAGATGCTCTGGCCTCGGACATCCCCACTGGTGTGATCCAGGCGGCAGATACAACGCTTGCAGCATCGACTTCCGCTACTACCTTTGCCACGGGCTCAAGTGTTGCAGCTTCAGAAGTTGCCGCATTGGCTTCGGTTGACAGCGAGTCAGCTACCAGCGGAGTGAGGCCAGGATTCAGCACCGAGCAAAAGCTGGCTAACAAAACAACAGGGGTTCCCGGAAACAACTTAGAATCCTCACAAACGGGTCAGCAGGTCGATATTAGCCGCGCGGAAAAAGTACGTTTAGCTCAGCGTGTTGCTCGCAGTTTCTCGCGCGTGGGTCCAACTGGCGGAAACATTCAGCTTAAGTTGCATCCGCCCGAACTTGGTTCGTTAGCGGTGAACATTAAGATCGAAGGCAAAAGCATGTCAGCCAAGTTGACCACGGAGTCACAGGCGGCTCGCGAGGTGATCATGGAGTCACTGCCTCAATTGCGAACACGACTAGCGGAGCAGGGCTACGAAGTCGTGCAGTTCACCGTGGATGTGGCGAGCGACAGTGCGACGACGGATAATCAAAGTGGTACTGGGCAAGGCACTGGTCAAAGTGGAGCAGGGCAGGGGGGGCAGAGCGGTGGCTCGTCCGAATCTTCGTCGCGATCTCTTCCCGGGACCGATTTGCGTAGATCAAACTACCTGCGACGTCAGATCGACGCCGCTTCGCAGGTTGCTCGACCAACGGTTGCAAGCTTTAGTAGCAGAAGCATTGATGTCCAAGCATAGGGGGCTGCGGAGACACCGGAGCGTCGATGGCGGTCGGGTTCCATGATTCGGGGTTGACTTGCCCTTGCAATAAACGCTCTAAACCTAAGCAATCCGCGAGGTTTTTCACAGCCTTTAAGCGATAGTGTCATCGTTGGTAAGACCAGTGTGACGCGGTTCGCTTTAGACGGATGGTCCAATCAAGAAAAGGTTCTAGTCATGACCAGTATTCCAGGTGTAGGCAGTAACAACTCGACAAGCAACAGTTCTGGCACCACGACAAAAGGCAATGACTTTAGCAGCGTTGACTTGGATCAATTCCTTGGATTGCTGATCACTGAAATGCAGAATCAGGATCCGATGAATCCGATGGACAATGCTCAAATGCTGACGCAGTTGAGTCAGATTCGGGAAATCGGCGCGACCAACCAACTCTCGACGACTCTGCAAGACTTCTCTGTGGGGCAGCAATTGTCGATGGCTAGCAACATCATTGGCAAGAAGGTATCTGGGTTAGATACGGATGCTAAGGAGATTACGGGAGTCGTCGATCGAGTCACAGTACAATCCGATGCGTCGGATGCCACGAAAAGAAAAGTATCAGTGCACATCGGACAGAAGGTGGTCGATATGAGCAACATTCGAGAGATTGTTTCTAACTAATGCTAGCGGTGTCGACCGGCACAACCCTCCACACCGCGACGAAACCCGGAGTGGATGAGCATGGGTCTTGCATCTGCATTAAGTACTTCGCTGACTGGATTGAACGCTGCCGAAACGCAAATTGACGTTATCGGTAACAACCTAGCGAACTCGCAAACCGTAGGCTTCAAGTCTTCTGACGTCGTATTCGCGACGCAGTTCCTTCAGACGATGTCGCTCGGTTCCGCGCCAAGTGCCGATACCGGTGGTACCGATCCACGTCAAACCGGATTGGGCGTTCAAGTCGCAGGTATCTCTCCCAACTTCAATCAAGGTACGATTCAAATTAGTTCGAACCCGTCGGACTTGGCGATCCAAGGCGAGGGTTTGTTCATCGTTCAGGGCGGTAGTGGCGAGAAGCTCTACACTCGGACTGGATTGTTCAGTCTGAACAGCGCTAATGAACTGGTGACTCCCACTGGACAGCGATTGCTGGGTTACGGGATTGATGAAGAGTTCCGCGTTCAAAGTACAGAGCTCGTACCGCTTACGATTCCGTTGGGCACTGAAGCTGTTGCTCAAGCCACTGAAAACGTAGTCATGGAGGGTACGCTTACTCCGCTGGGTGATGTTGCTGACACCGCCGAAGTGATTCAAAGCGCGGTGCTGGGCAACGGCGCGATGCCTCGACCTGATAGCACTTCCATTTCTCTCACCAGTGCCTCGCGCCCGAACGTCTCTGGCGTCACCACCGCCAACAACCAAGGTAGTGGAACACTTGTCGAGGGCTCGACCTATCAGTACAAAATGGTTTTCGTGGACGGTGCGGGCAATGAAGGTCCTGCCAGCAATGCCGTTAGCGTTACGGTACCAGCTGGAAATGGACTTCCCGACAACACCATTACACTTGGTAATCTTCCGACAGACTCCGAGTATTCGCAGCTACGCATCTATCGTACCGACGCTGGCGGAACAGAGTTCAAAGAACTGGCTACAGTCGCAACTGGTGGCAGTTACACCGACGACGGAAGCATCACGCCTGGCAGTACGCTCGACGACGAAGATCTCAATGGCAATTATAGCTACATGATTACCTATTTTCGATCGGGTGATCCTGAGTCGCGTCCATCAGTGATGCTTGGACCGCAGAACATCGTCAATGGTCGTGTCCATCTATCGAATATGCCAACACCGCCAACACCACCATCGGGCGGCGGATTTCCAGCCTATGATTCGATTCGAATCTATCGCAACACAGCATCGGATCAGAATTCGTTCTTCCTTGTGGACACGGTCACTCCCGGTCAAGATTACACCGACAGTAAAACCGACGCCGAGATAAGCGATTTGAGCATCTCAGGCAACAAGGCCATCGATCTCAACGGTCCCGCGATCGACAGCAACACGTTGTTGGTCGATGTAACGCGTTTGAACGGGTTTGACTATGACAATCCGTTCAAAATCGGGACGCTTGAATTCGAAGGACAAAAAGGCGGAAGAACTCTTCAGTCGCAGACATTTGAAGTCACAGCTACTTCGACCGTGCAAGACTTAGTCTCCTTCATGCAGCAGTCGATGGGCATTCAAACCGTCTCGACTGACTCGGTTAATCCGCTACCTAACTCGCTCAACACCATCGAAGGTGAAAGTGGCGAATTGGTTGCAGGAGCTTACATTCGCAACGGCCAGATCCGCTTCGTTTCCAACAACGGTGAAGACAATGCGCTGGGCATTGACTTGACCAGTATTCGAGTCACCGATGCGAGCGGCACGGTAACCGTTCCCAATTTAGCGTTTGGATCGGTTCAAGAAGCCAAGGGCCAAAGCGCTGTCGCGGACTTCATTGCCTACGATACGTTGGGTATGCCGATTCGAACTCGAGTGACGGCCGTGCTCGAAAGCCGATCAGATAGCGCTACCGTTTATCGCTGGTTCGCCGATTCAGCCGACAACCTACCGCAGGCAGGCTCCAACATCTCCGTTGGAACGGGACTGATCACTTTTGACGGTAACGGAAATTTCATCTCGGCAACGAACTCGACCGTAGCCATCGACCGACGAAATATTCCCAGCGTTTCACCGCTGCAATTCAATCTTGATTTCTCGGGGATGTCTGGACTTGCAGCTCAGGATGCCACAATGGCTGCTGCTCGTCAAGACGGTTCACCTCCTGGTAAGTTGACAAGCTTTGTGATCGGTGAAGACGGAACGATTCGTGGTGTGTTCAGCAACGGTATCGCTCGATCCTTAGGCGAAGTGCGGCTGGCGAGATTCACTAACCCTGAAGGTCTTGAACAGCGAGGACAAAACCTCTTCGCGCAAGGCATCAACACTGGTCTACCGATCGAAGGACGACCAGGCGAAAACGGAATTGGTACCGTCTCGGCTGGTGCGCTGGAACTATCCAACACCGACATGGGTGGCGACTTGGTCAAGCTGGTACTTGCTTCAACGATGTATCGAAGTAATGCCCGAGACATCACCTCGACCCAGCAGCTCTTCGACGAACTGCTTAACCTGCGTCGATAGTTTTGAGATTGCGTCTTTTTGTCATTCGAGACGCTTCGTTCTTCGGATTTTCGTGCTCAGTCGAAGACGGTGCTCGTGCTCGTGCTCGACTTCGGCCTTTCGAGAACGATTACGAGCACAATTGCATTGAGCACGAGCAGGATTTCTTTATGAAGTCTTCACCACGGGCAACATCAAAACTAGCGACTGCAGTACTTTAACCACTCTACTATGACCAACCTCCCGAAACCCCTGGCGACTCAACT
>CAUJKA010000476.1 GCA_963204965.1 Planctomycetota bacterium
TTCGTCTGTAGATATCGATTGCCAGTCGCGGCTTCCCCAATCGCAATTGACAAACAGCGGTTGCGTTTGCCAGCCAGGGCGAATTTGATTTGGATCGTTGCAACAACTCAAGGGCTTTGTCCGTTGCCCCTTCTTGAAGCAATCGATCAACGTTCTTCAAAACGCTCTCAACTTCCGTAGGCCATTCTGTTGGCGAATCGGATTGTGTTTCTAGGTTTCGAACTTTATTTTCAGTTTTGGCTTGTTGGATCTTACTCATAATGGGTGCTTTGTACTAACACATTCTTTAACGATAGCGCAGCGACAACGAACTCATCGGCCAGCAGGATCGATGCGTCTGAGACGCGGAACCTGCGCACATACGAGCGTTGAAATGGTCGCGAAAGACGGATTGCTTCCGCAACTGCTGCAAAGAATGAGACACAAGATGCAATCAGTTAATGATTCGCTTGCAGACTCATGAAACTACGCGACAGAAAGTGTCACGCGTGCCAGCGGCAGAGAAGTACCTGTACAGAAGTTGCCAGAGTGGCCTGGCGCGAAGTAGGAGACGAGTGCAATCGATTCCATGGCGAGTTGAGCCGAGATGCGAATCGCTGAATCAACGCGACACCATTGGAGCCTGACCGACCATCAACACTTGGCAGCGATCGATTCTCTTGTCGCAAAGCCTGCTGCGTTGAGGTATGTTCGCTACTTAGTGTAGCTCTTTGATTGGCAGTACCATGTTGTGTGAAAGTAGATGTACAGTCTTTCAGTCCAAGAGGACTCGATTGCGAACCACACTGCGGGCCGGTATGCAGACTTCCCAAATGGCTTGACAGGCATGCGGCAGAAGTGCAGGCTCCGAAGAGAATCTCAAGAATGATGATTGCGAAGACTGTCATGAATGCTGCGTTTTCTTACCTACTTTGCAGCTTCTAACTGCAAGCAACTTTAAACTGCCATCGAGATTACAATAACTTCTTGAAGTTGAACAGAGGAACTTGAGAACGGCGTATCTCCCCTAAACGCCCCTAAGGTGAGTTTCATGCCCAATTCCTAGCGACAGTCGCTGATGGAGAAAGAATCTCAGAATCTGAACCATATTCATGATTTCAAGAACCATGGGTTTGACTTAGAATCTTGGCTTCAAACACTTGTCCGCACGATACTTGGAGTAAGCATGAGCTTGTTCGTTCGTAAACCGCTTGCCACGTTAGTAGCTGAGTCTCAGGAGACCGGTGAGCATACACTGCATCGCCATCTGGGAGCCTTCAATCTGATTCTGCTCGGTATCGGAGCAATCATCGGTGCGGGGCTTTTCGTTCGAACGGCGGCGGCGGCAGCAAATCATGCTGGCCCAAGCGTAACGTTCAGCTTTATTGTCGCGGCTATCGGGTGTGCGTTTGCGGGAATGTGCTACGCCGAATTTGCTTCGATGACGCCCGTAGCAGGTAGTGCTTACACCTATTCCTACGCCACGATGGGCGAGTTCTTTGCGTGGATCATTGGATGGGACTTGGTCTTGGAGTACGCGCTGGGTGCTGCGACAGTAGCTATCGCTTGGTCTGAATACCTGAACAAGTTAACCGAACAGTTTTTTGGCTGGTCGGTACCGTACGAATATTGCCACTCTCCTTTTCAATCACAAACGATTGGTGAAGTAACGACTCAAGGCATCATCAACTTACCCGCGATCTTTATCTTGCTTGTGTTGACGCTAGTGCTCGTTCGAGGAATTCAAGAATCAGCTTGGGTCAATGGCGTGATTGTATTTGTGAAGGTGATTATCGTCGCATTGGTCATCGCCTTTGGATGGAGCTTTATCAATCCAGAGAATCATACTCCCATGATTCCAAAGCCGACCGAATACGATGGGCATGCATTCGGTGGATGGAAAGGAATTCTGGCTGGTGCGGGAGTTGTGTTCTTCGCCTTCATCGGATTTGATGCCGTATCCACGGCAGCTCAGGAAACCAAGAATCCAGCTAAGAACATGCCGATTGGAATTCTTGGCTCATTGACTATCTGCACAGTGCTGTACGTTCTTTTTAGCTATGTACTGACTGGGATCTCCAGCTACGAAGAGTTTCGTGATCCATCGCGTGGCGGTGAAGCCTCGGTGACTTACGCCATCGCGACTCACATGCCAGGATATGATTGGTTGGCCAAGCTGGTCACAGTGGCGATCCTGTTTGGCTTCTCGTCGGTAATCATGGTGATGTTGCTGGGACAGAGTCGCGTCTTCTTCTCGATGTCCCGCGATGGACTTGTTCCGAAGGTATTCTCACAGATTCATCCCAAGTATCGCACTCCCTGGAAGTCCAACTGGTTGTTCTTCGTGTTCGTAGCCGTGTTTGCAGCGTTTGTTCCTGGAGACGTGGTTGGTGATATGACCAGTATTGGAACGCTGTTCGCATTCGTTCTGGTGTCAGTTGGCATCATCATCATGCGCAAGTCGGACCCGAATGCCGAACGGCCATTCCGCACTCCTCTGGTTCCCTTGGTGCCAATTCTAGGTGCGCTGATCTGCGGAGCGATGATCTTTGGCTTGGGCAACGAGAATTGGATGCGCCTAGTGGTTTGGCTGGCAATTGGGTTTGTAATCTACTTCGGCTACAGCATGCGACACAGCAAAGTTCGATTAGCCGCCAAAGGCAAAGCGAGCTAGTGCATTGTTCCAATTTAGAGTTAGGGCTGCCTAGGGCTGCTCAGGGCTGCCTTAGTGGACAAGGTGGACGAGGTGACGAATCCCCGGCAAATTACTGTGTGACCGGACTCGTTACCTCGTCCACTACCTCTTGCCACTAGATCTCAATTCTCAAAATTGGCATTTTGGTGTATCCTGTGCCAACGCTGTAACTCATGCTATCTACACGTTCAGAGCTTAACGGCTCGGCAAACCGTAGGTGAATCCCCAAACTCGTATTCAGGAAGTGTCGAGCGTGGCAACAATTAAACGTATTTTGGTCACTGGCGGCGCTGGCTTTTTGGGTTCGCATATGTGCGAACGCCTAGTCGCTGAAGGCCATGATGTCATCTGCTTGGACAACTTCTTCACCAGTCAAAAGTCCAACGTTGTCCATCTGTTGGGCAAGCCAAATTTTGAATTGGTGCGTCATGACGTGACTCTTCCGATCTTCTTGGAAGTAGACGAGATCTACCACTTGGCTTGTCCAGCCGCGCCTGGTCATTACCAGTTCAATCCAATCAAGACGATCAAGACTAGCATCTTAGGTTCGATGAACATGCTGGGCATGGCCAAGCGATGTGGTGCCAAAATATTGCTCGCCAGTACATCCGAGATCTATGGCGATCCCGAGGTCCACCCGCAGCCTGAGAGCTACCGTGGTTCGGTCAATCCGATCGGCCCGAGATCGTGCTACGACGAAGGCAAGCGAGTTGCCGAAACGTTGTTCATGGACTACTTCCGCATGAACAAGGTGAATATCCGCATCGTACGAATCTTCAATACCTATGGGCCTCGCATGCACCCGTATGATGGTCGCGTGGTGTCCAACTTCATTCGTCAAGCTTTGACCAATCAAGACATTACGATCTTTGGAGATGGCCAACAGACTCGCAGCTTCTGCTATCGAGATGACTTGGTAGAAGGGATCGTGCGGTTGATGAACTGTCCCGATCGATTTGTGGGGCCATGCAACATCGGGAATCCCGGCGAGTTCACCATTCGCGAGTTGGCTGAACTGGTCATCGAATTGACCGGAACCAAAGCCAAGCTCGTTGAACGCCCATTGCCGGTCGACGATCCTACGCGTCGTCGTCCTGACATTACGTTAGCCAAGAAAGAGCTTGATTGGCAGCCAACAATTACGCTCCGCGAAGGACTGATCAAGACAATCGACTGGTTCAAGTCGATTGATATCGGACAGTACCGTCCACCCACCCCAAACTTCTCATAGACAATTCTTAAACGAGAGTTCAGATTGAGGAAGAGCAATTAGAAATCTACTATCCTGCTGGTTCGCTAACTAACTTGAAAGTCTAACAAACTATAATACCAAGCCACTCGGGTTCCAAAAATTAGTCGAACCTGGCAGGAATTTGACCTACCCGGACATCTTCGAACATGCAAATCAACGTGCTTGTCTTCGTGACATTTGTTTTGTGGACGGCCGCAGCAGGAGCTAACGCAGACGATACACTTAAACTAAGATCGCTGTTCAACGAAGCCCAAGAATACTCGACCTTGACCATCCCTCCAGGCAGTTACACTCTGGATGGAAAGCAGCCGATTGAACTCAAGTCGAACCTCACTGTTATCGCAACAGGAGCGAGGTTTATTCTGCCTGAGTCGCTTGAAGACCAGGCTCGTGTCGTTCTGTTTAGTGGTGAGAATATTCGCAACCTTCATTGGCAAGGCGGACACTTCGAAGGAAATGTCTTCGATCCTGCAAAGGCAGACAAGACTTGGCCGCCCAACGCAAATACGCGAGCGATTGTCATCAATACGACTCGCGACGGTGGCACTAGCGACTTGATGTTCCGCGATATCTCCAGCAACGGTTTAGGCGGGGCAGCTATCACGGTGTTGGGAGCAGTAAAGGCTGGGAGTGATCGCGAGGTTGAGCGATTTGCACAGAACGTCTCGATCCAGAACTGCACTTTGGAACGCACTGGCAAGTTCATGTGGGACTACGGCTTCTTGTGGCAGATCATCGTGTGGCCAGAAGAGTTTACCGAAACGCAACGCGCGATGGCCCAGAAGTATTTTCGCAACGATCTTGTGCGCGACGAGCTACGGATCAAAGCTAAAGATGATCGAGTCTTCTTCATTAATAGAAAGCCTTTGCCCGTCTCACAACTGCGGGTTGGCCCTGAGTCCGAACGAGGCTACGACACAATCTGTTTCTTTGGGTCCGAGCTACCCAAGGAGATCAAGAAAGGCCGTCAGTACTTCGTAGTGGAAAGCCAGCCCGAGTTCATCCGCATCGCGGAGACGGCTGGCGGACCGGCGATCCGATTTTCAGAGAACGCTGGATCGGATGCCAAGATGATCACCAATCTATTTCAGTCGCATCTCGCTTTGTATGCACCGCAAGGAAGTGGTCCAGGCAAAGGCGCGTTCGATCTTGTGGGTTGTAAGTATGTGATCGTTCAAGGATGCCGCTTAAGCGCCCTTGGTGACACAATGCATATTCAAAAGTGCGATGGTGTTGTATTCACTGGCAACCACATCACTGGTTCGCGGATGGGAGCCTTCTTCCTCGCTGAGTATTGCAAGAATGCAACGATTACAGGCAACACGGTCGACGGCACCAATGGTTCGCGAGTCATCAGCGTCGAGAAATCGTGCGAGGATGTGGTGATTTCCGGGAACTCTTTCCGTGGTGGTGGGCGTGGTTCATGGATCAATCAACCACGTAACTTTGTCTTGTCCAACAACATTTTTGTAAACAATACGACGAAGTGCCAGCCTGATCCCAAGTTTGGTCGTCGTACGTTTACCACGGGAGACTACGAGCAATATCCTGAACTTTACTTTACAACCTACGAGCCAAACGGAAATTACGGTAACATCATCGTTGAAGGCAATGTGTTTGTTAGCGGTCCGAACGCTAAACACGCGATTACTTTTGCTCCTGGTGGTGATGGAGTGCAAGTGGTGAACAATACCTTCGCCGGTTCAGCTAGGACGATACCCGAGCCGGTGGGATGCACTCGAGTCTCCATTCGTGACAATCAAGGACTGCAGACTGATGACCTCCGTGCGTTAATTCAAGACACGCAGCTCAAGAACTCTCAGCCTAAGAAGATCTCTGAGGTCACGAGCATTCCGAACTTGGTTGCCTTTTGGGACTTTGTTGAACGTGAACCCGCGGGTCAAAGACGCTTCACAGCACATGTTCCTGCGAACTCGCCAACCAACTACCCGCTCGATGCCGCCAATTACATCAAAGACTACTGGGGTGCCGGGCGCGAAGCAACGTACGACGATTTTCCGCAACTTGGTCGCGGGCCGTTCGGAAACGCAGTCCGCATTGTGAAAGAGTCGGACAATAACTTCCGTCCCTTTCTTTACGTGCCCCGATCGCGACTGCATGATACGCCGCTCGATATTAAGGGAGCTGGAAAGTCGGTCTCGGTGGTTGTGTGGGCGATTCGAGAAAGCGGAAATCACGCACTAGCTGGGATTTGGCATGAAGGGACAGACTTGAAACAAAGCGAGACAGCTACGATCGCGAAAGTCGAGTCTGGTCAACGACAATACGCGTTGTTTGCGGGACTGAACAAGCAAGGTAGTGCTTGCGGCCACGTTTCTGAGAATGGTGCGAGTTCATTTCTCAACCGGTACGCATTGCACAAATGCAATTCAGTCGATGTCTCGCCCGAAGTCCCCGCCGATTCGCCCGCAGAAACGCTCGACGGGGCTTGGCAGTGTTTCGTGATGACCTTTGATCATGAAAAGGACGAACTCACTGGATGGCTTAATGGTATCGCCGGAGATCGTTGGCTGGACAATCCCAAAGCCGACAAGTTGATCTCTTCAGCGTACAACGCTTACATGCAGGGTTACTTTGCAGGGTTGCCTGGCAAGCAGGAAGGCGAAGACGAGACGTTTCCAAAAGCTCAGTACTACAATCCGCCCGAAGACAAGCCGCTGAAAGTGACTGTGCTTAGCGAATCGGGTCAGCAAAGAGTTGAACTGCGAGAGTATCGCTACACAAAGGTCGAAGTAACGCTGCGAGATGGCAAAGACGTCGCTCGCGATTTAGTCTCGCTGCGATTGAATCCCTGGTGGTATCCACACGACCTTTACACACCCAAGGATGCGGCAACCGGTGGTCCCTTTACGATCGGCCGAGTCATTCACAGTAGCCGCGGCGTTGGTTTCACCGGCTGGATCGGAGGGGTGGCCGTTTTTGATCGCGCATTGAGTTCGGCAGAGATCGAGAAACTGGAATCACTTCGGAAAGTGGTTCACTAATTTCGATCCCGATGATTGGACACGGAGGGCACGGACGACACGGCGAAAACCAACCGGTACGCTCGCCTTTGTTTCCGTGTTCTTTTTGATCCGACGATACCTTAAGCCGCTTGCGATTTGGGTAGCTCAAAGACCACTTGCTCGATGCAAGATGAATCGATGAAGCGTGCCTGTGAGACTGCTCCGGCGACAAGACCCAGATCGGCAAGTTGGATGATCTTGCGAGCAACTCCGCCGCTGCGTTCGTGAATGGTTCGAACAGCGGATTCCGTGAAGATCGGCTCTTGGCGACCAAGCTGCTGAGTGCTCCACAGTAGAAACTCGGCTGTTTGCATGAAGTCCCATGTGGGCAAGTCGATTTGCAGCTCGACGCGTTCAATCAACGATCGGCTGACTTTCGATACCAAATGCGATTCAACTGCAAACACGATGGTCAACGGAAAGCTCATCGACATTAGTCGGCAAAGATCGCCTTCAGCGGCGGTCGTCGAGCTCTCTGTGTCGTCGACGAGCAGGACAGTCTGAACGCCTTCGCGAGAAGCTGCGCGGAAATAGTCACACAGCGTCTTCCATGATTCGGCTGAACCGTAGATCGAGGAATCACCGGTGAGCCACACGGCTAGTTGGTGGATCAGTTCGCCACTTTGCATTCCCATCATCGACGCGCGGCTAATCTGCACGCTGGGAACTTGTGGGCTTTGTGGTGGATGATTGTGGCAATAACGTAGGACTGAAGATTTGCCCACGCCACTCTGGCCAACCAAGATGCCCACGCTTCGTCGGTTGTTGATCAAGAACTCAATGCGGGCCACAGCCTCCTCGACCGACGCGCCGAGAAACACTGAGTGGTTGTATTCGCTGGAGAATGGTGCTCCGCTCAATCGCCAAAATCGCCAGTATGTCACCAGTGCATCCTCTATTCACATGCCCGAAGCATTGGGCCAGTGCCATTTAGTGCTTGGCCCGCGAGTGCTTCTTAATTTCTTGAACCACAGTGTCTTGCGATCGCCGTAGTCCGCGTTAGGAGACTTTTGCCATCCATCGTTTCAGCATCGGATGGTAGAAAGCAAAACTTGAGTACAATCGTTACAACTTGAATTCAGCCAATGCTAGCTTCCCCGTATCGTGTGATGGTACAGATGAGTCCTCCTAGGTTCTTTCTCGATGTGTTTCCTGCTCAAGGCTGTGTTTCCTTGTCCAAAGAGGATGCTCGGCACGCTCAATCCGTCTTGAGGCTGAAGGTCGGAGACAGCTTGCAGTTATTTGACGGCCGCGGCAGACAGGCCGAGGCTAGCATTGTTCGAATGAGCAAGTCTTCCGTCGAAGTCGACGTCGTTGCGAGCGATTCAGTGTCGCGAGAATTGCCCAGTAAGCTTGAGCTGATCGTTGCTCTTCCCAAAGGCGACCGGCAGAAGGTGTTGATCGACATGCTGGTTCAGTTGGGAGTGGATCAATTAACCCCGCTTCATTGTGAACGCTCCGTGGCGCAGCCCACCGACAACGCCGTAGAACGGCTACAACGATCGGTGATCGAAACGTGCAAGCAGTGTGGTCGCAATCAACTGATGCAGGTCAACGAGCCGACGAGCATCGGCCAGCTTGGGGAACAGCAACAAAATAACTCAGTCGACAGCGCACCCATTCGAACTCTCAGTCTCTTCGCGCATCCTTATGGCAATCATCGACCAGTTCTCGAATTACTCAAGAGCGCTTGTCGAGATCAAGCTAGTGCTCAGCCACCCACCGCCAGAGTCATCATTGGACCGGAAGGCGGTCTGTCGGATGTCGAGTGTGAGCAGCTATTAACAGCCGGATGGACACAAGCCAGTCTGGGTTCGAGCATTCTGCGGATCGAAACCGCAGCCATCATGGTTGCCGCAACTTGGGCGGCTTTGAATTCTGACACGTAGTCGAGCAATATGGATCAAAGACCGAGGCTGTATCCAACTCGCTATTTGGGGTAAATCTACACTCAAAATGCTTTTGCGTCAAAGTGCACATGCAAAATTCATCATCTGACTATAGGTGCAAATGCATAACAGTTGACGATAGCGTGCTGATCGAGTAACATGGGCGTGTTTTCCCATGTTTCTCTCGGAAATTCTATGTTTTCTCGCAACTGGATCGCAAGCCTGCTAGTCGTAGTCTACGGACTGACAGCCGGGATTGGGCCGTTCTGGCACAGTCATTCGGGTGGCTGCGGATGTTGCTTGAGTACTCGATCGACGAGTCTTTCCACGGTTCATTCGGCCGAAACAGCCGCAGACACGGACTCCTCACGGTCTACATGTGCCAGCGGGTGTGCCTTTTGCGCGAAGCGCTCGGCGGCAAACAAGACCGAAAAGACTAGCTCAAGTGCTGGCTCGTCGAACAACTCTCCTTCATCGCTGGACCTGGAGCGTTTTGGCGAGGACGCGGAACATGTCAACGAGTTCTGCGTCGTCTGTGACTTCTACGGCAAGACCTACTTCTCGACCCTCGACTTTGAGATACTCGACCGAAGCCAGATCGTAACCAGCGTTCCCAACTTCGTTGATCACGCTCCCTCTCTGCTAGAGCCATTGGCTTCAGCCCGTGATCCACCAATCCAGTAGATCTTGATTTGAGCTTCTTAAAGGAACATCGCGAGTTAGTTCGTCGATCTTAGCGCCTTCGCATTGAAGTAGGCGAAAGAAACTCTGCTGTGTACTTCTGTTTAACGCGACACGCGTTGTTCTTTCGCCTTGGTCATTGCATCCGCAGTGAACAACGCAAAGGTCAATCTCGAATCGCCCATTGTTTGTAATCGATTCGATCGATGAGCGCCGAGCTTATTTCGTGCGCATTTGTAAAGCAACCCAGGACATCTAAGCGATGATACGATTCAGAAAACATCCTCAGGGCTTCACCCTAGTTGAACTGCTGGTCGTGATCGCCATCATTGGCGTATTGATCGGCTTGCTTTTGCCAGCGGTGCAAGCCGCTCGCGAAGCCGCGCGGCGTATGCAATGCGCGAACAACCTCAAGCAACTTGCGCTAGCAGTGCATAACTACGAGTCGGCGCATAGGACATTTCCTATCACGACAACTGGTCCTAGTCGTCTGGCACCCAAGTTAGGCAATGGGTTTTATAGCTGGCTAGCGATGGTATTGCCGCAGCTGGAGCAAGCGCCATTGTTCGGATCTATCAACTTTGATGAAGCGATGGTGGATTCAAAGACTTTTAGTGCAAGTTCCGACTACACCAAGTTGACGATTGCAAGCAGTCATCCCAATGCGGTTGCAGCATCCACGTCGATTGCGACCTACCTATGTCCATCAGACTCAGTGTTGCAAACATCCACGCTGGGATCAGGGCGACCTGCGCCTGGTTCGTACGCTGGAAACATAGGCTGGGTCCGTGGGACCACGGGTATCACTGGTACGGATACAGCGATGAGTCTAAGTAATGGTGCAATGCCGTTTTACAATCCCGCCCAACCCAATGTATGGCAGGTTCCGAAAATGCGGTTTGCCAATTTTACGGATGGTACGTCATCCACGGCAATCATTGCAGAACGGCTGATCAACAACGCTGAGGGTATCGCTGGACCATTCGGCACGTTGATGGAGGGGCAACTGAGTCCACCCGTGATGTCTTATTGCGGGGCAACAGGAGCTACTTCACGATCGCTGGGGCAGTGGGTGAACTATTGCAAGGGAGTGAGTGTTCCTGATCCTACTTACTCCTTACCTCATGGAAGAAGTTGGATTTCAGGTTGGACCTTGGCATCCAACCTTTACATGCACGTGATGCCGATCAATGAACGCAACTGCCATCTTTACGGTGGCGAGGATAACGGTGCTAACATCGTGACCGCAAGTAGTCGGCACAAAGGTGGAGCTCAAACAGCATTCACCGATGGGCACGTGCATTTCTTTAGTCAAACCACCGATCTCACGGTTTGGTGGAGCATAGGCTCGCGCAATGGCGGCGAGATAGTTTCAATTGATCCCTAGTTTTACTTCAAGAGTTTACATCGAAAGAAATACAGGTACCAAAGATGAGAAAGACTTTATTTAGCATTGCTCTCTTCTTCTTGCTGGCGACAAGCAGAGTTAGTTACGCGGATATCTACATCGGTGGCCACGCGGATCTTGGCGTGGGATTTGACGCAGGCAATCTTCATTTGCACATACACGCAGAAAATGATCTGCAGCTGTTTGGTGGAGGCATCGCACTTGCTGGTGAGTATAATCCTGGAGATTTGGATATCGGAGTTCCCGGTCCATCCATCAATCGACCTGGCGCGGCAGTTTGGAGTTTTCTCGCTCCCAACGCTGGCGACGCGGTTTGGTTTCTTCCTCAATCAACAGATCCAAACAAGCCATTCTTGGGAATAGGAACCGAGGACCTCACCGATGCTGGTTGGACTACACCGCTAACTTGGCAATTCAACTCCATTAGTACAGTCTCTGGTGGAGCATCTAGTTTTGCGCTTTGGCAAAACGACCTCTTCGGCAATCCAACGGTCTTTGCTTCCAGCCTTGTTCCGGGTGGGGATAGTTGGACTCAATCGGCTCTAGGACACGACCACTTCAACTTTGGCTTTACCGCTGAAGGAATCTATGACGTTAGCTTCACAATCACTGGAACCAATTCAGGTATCGATGCAATTGCTGCTGGCGTTTATTCCGATACGGCCACTTTTCGCTTCGTCGTTGGTAGCGCCATCATCACCGCAGTTCCAGAACCAAGTGGTCTGATGTTGGTTGGAATCGCACTGGGTGGCCTAGCGTTCCGCCGACGTCGTGGTGCTCAGGCTTGCTAACAACATTGGACTGATGAGCTGACAACCTAACGCAGCGTAAAGACCTGCGTGCTAGGTTGTTGGTACAAATCGTCCTCAAGGAAGACTTACGCCAGAGTTCTTCAAGCAATTTGCAAGGAGCCAAGGTGATGGGAGTCGCCAACAGCCAGTCTTGTAAGCAGATACTAACCCAAGCCGACAGGTCTGAACGCGCTGACCAAGTCGGCTTGGGGGTTGAATATTTGAGGCTTGCTGGCGTTCCCACTCTAGTGTGGATCGCCAGCTCGTCAGCGATTGTGTCCTTGCAGCGATATCGTGCGAAGGATCTCAACCAGTTTGGCTACTCGATTGCGCTGGTCGTCTTGGCACTGGCATTCGGCGCGTTATTGACGCATCGCAATCGGCTGAAGGTCGCAACTTGCATCGCTCTTGACGGCATACTGCTCGTACTCACGGCCTACCTGTGGGGATGGATTTCGCCAAGTTCAAACCTGCTACAACTAATGACCTATGCACTCCTACTCTACGGCGTATTTGCAACGGTGATTGGAATGAGCAACTTAAGCGATTTAAACTCGGAAAACTCGGACAATCTGAACAGCTTGGACAACTCTAAACCCGCTTCGACTGAAATTGTCTCGGCGTCTAGCACACACAAGTTTTCCTGGAAGTGGATCGGAGTGGTGTTGGTGGTGGGACTTGTTCTCTATATGGTCATTGCCCCGGCCATATCGATGGCGATCGTCCACTTTACACCCAAACGCTCGACTCGTGAACTGACCGACATGAGCTTCTTGGAGCATCTTCGGTTGCAAAGCGTTTCGGGAATTGTGATGCTGCTCTTTCTAGCCACGGGCGCAAGTATCGGTAGTTTTCTGAACGTAGTGATCTATCGCTTGCCGCGTCGTCGAACTTTACTTTGGCCTGCATCGGCGTGTCCCAATTGCGGATACAAGATTAAGGGCACCGACAATCTGCCAATACTCGCGTGGATTGGGCTTCGCGGACGATGTCGTCAATGCCACGTTTCGATCTCCAGTCGCTATCCCATCATTGAAGCGATAGTGGCAGCCGTCTTCGTAGTCTTCTTTTACGTACTTCTGCTCTCTGGCGGACAAAATCTGCCGATCCGCGACCCGAACATTTATCGAGGCATCGTTTGGATCATACTGTACACTAAGTGGGACTTGGTGACGATGTACTTTTTCCACATGAGCATTTTCGCAGTCCTCCTCGCTTGGGCGATGATCAATTGGGATCGCTTTCGCGTTCCCCTAACATCTGCCATCGGCTGTATCGTCCTATCGGTCGTTCTGGTCACGCTCTTTCCACATCTCAATCCAATCGTACCACGACAGACGTCGATTGCCTCATTCATTCCAACTGGGTTATGGGTTGCGATTTCAGGGGCGGGGATTGGCGGAATCGCGGGGATGTTACTGCAATACTTGTTTACAAGCGGAATCGCGACGATATCAATATCTTATGCTCCAACAGAATCTCCGAGCGAGCCTCGTGACGTTGCAGACTCCAAGTTTAATGACGCTTCAGCAATCCGCGATCCAGTTGACCCCACTATTGCGAACGATACTCCCGTTGACGCCCTTTCTGTTGCTTCAATCCCATCTGAGATCGCTGAGGAGACTGCCTCGACAATTGCCAACGCAGAAAACGAACATCTTGGTAATAGTGTTGTACATGGTCCATCCGCTGATGGCTCGACACTCGAAACTGTTGAGCCCAAAGACCTCTACGGTGCGATGGCAAAACAGCCGGCATCGATGACCGATGCGGCACTTTGTCTTGCACTGTTCGGGGCTGCATTCGGACCTCAGGCTGTTCTATCGATCATGCTTGTCTCTCTGGTGATGCAGGCACTTGCTGCGGCGGTTCAAAAACTCCGCGGCCAGGAATTGCGATTTCCTGTGACGCTAACCCTCTTTGTCGTGGCGGTCCTGCACTCCGCAGTTTGGAGGCAGTCCAGTTACTTGCCAATCACATGGTGGCCTACGCCCGAGGCAAGTACACGAACCATTGCAATCTGGAGTGCTACCACAACTGTAGGGCTCGTCGTGCTTGCCTCACTAAAATTTCTTCTTGGTTCCCAATCGTCCGTGCCCACAAACTCACAACAACCAGCGAATTGAGGAATCGGCATGGGGTCAAGAAAGTCAATTCGCACTCATGCCATTCCTACAAATGGTTCTAATCTCTTTGAAGAGGTCATCTTCTGGCTCTGTTTGGTCCAGATTTTTTATGCGTTAATAGTTCCTTTATTGGCGATCGACTCAATGCGTGCTGCCGAAGTCGCCATGCAATTTGGTGGCCTAAATCAACTGGCCGCGATCTTTTTGCTGATCCTGGCCATCATTTGGTTTGGTAAAGGCGCAATCGATCTTGGCGGGAAGCGTCTTGCAAGTTTTGGCGTGCTGGGATGGTTCGCAATCTTGCTTTCGATTCAACCCTCTTCGGCTTGTTGCGGGACCATCGTCGCTTGTATCGCTGGCTTCAAGCCATTTGCCGAGTTAACCGTGGTTGATATCGCTATACATCTGCTACCGATGATTGGTGGTGGCCTGCTGATTCTCGATCTGCATCTTCAAAAGACGCCAAGGCTTAGTCGAGCCTAATAGAACTATTGATAGTGCTATGCACTTCAGTGACACAACACGACAAATGTGGCTGTGAATCATTGCACCAGCCTTTTTCGTGATCTTGATACTTTCTTAACAGGCTGCCAAATAGATTTGACAGCATCTTGATGCCGACATGGCGAGAATTACTCGTAGTGAGATCGGCACTTCTTGGCGTCTGAAATGAACGCTGCTTTCTGGCACTCTGCCATCAAGAGCATCGGCAGCAGACAAAGTGTTTTGGAAGCGATCCGGTCTCAGTTTCAAAGGAGAAACGAGAATCGTGGATATTTTCTGGATGGGGTGCGTTGGCGCACTGTTCTTTGGCTTGGCTGGCTTAGTCCAACTGTGTGAGTCACTTCGAGGTGAGGCATAGTCATGATATTAAGCAATTGGATTGGCATACTGATCGCTGCTGTATTAGCAGCTTATTTGACACTCGCGTTATTGAAGCCGGAGAAGTTCTCATGAGTGCCTCGGACCTACTACAACTTGCCGTGTTTCTCATCCCGTTACTGCTCGCAGTTAAACCGCTGGGCTGGTACATGGCACGCGTTTTTACCGGTATTGTCCCCCAACCTGTTCGTTGGATCAGGCCGCTTGAAAGGATGATCTACCGCATCATTCGCGTTGATCCCGATGCGCCCATGGACTGGAAGCAATATTCCTTTGCCGTGCTCGCGCTGAGTCTAGTAAGCGTGTTTGCAGTTTACATTCTGCAGCGATCGCAGTCCTTCTTGCCTTTGAATCCGCAAGAAATGTCCGCGGTATCTGCCGATTCATCTTTCAATACAGCGATTAGCTTTGCGACCAACACTAATTGGCAAGGCTACGGCGGCGAGTCCACGATGAGCTACCTGACTGAGATGCTTGCCCTGGCTGTGCAGAACTTCGTATCGGCAGCGGCTGGGATGGCTGTACTCATTGCGCTGGTGCGCGGTTTCGCTCAGCAGAGTACATCTGGCATCGGTAACTTTTGGGCGGATCTTACTCGAGGCACGCTTTACATTCTGCTACCCGCGTCGTTGCTCCTAGCCGTTGTACTAGTTTGGCAAGGGGTACCACAAACGATGCAGCGTTACCACCAAGCCAATCTGGTCGAACCCATAGTAGCGGCCGATGGAACCACAGTCACTACACAAACAATCGCAGTTGGTCCAGTCGCTTCGCAAGTGGCAATTAAGCAGTTGGGAACCAACGGTGGAGGTTTCTTCAATGCGAACTCAGCGCATCCGCTCGAAAATCCAACACCGCTCAGCAACCTCTTACAAATGGTCTCGATTTTGCTGATTCCGGCTGCGCTTTGCGGGACCTTCGGCGAGATCGTTGGTGACCGCAGGCAAGGTTGGACCATCTTGGCTTCAATGTTGGTCATCTTCATTCCGCTATTGGTGCTGACGATCTACTTCGAGCAGCAGGCAAACGTTCGCCTTGCAGATCTTGGTGTTGTCGGCGGCAATATGGAGGGCAAAGAGCAACGACTGGGTATTGCCAACTCGGCAATCTGGGCCACAGCCACCACGGCAGCGTCCAATGGATCGGTCAACGCGATGCACGATTCATTCAGTCCTCTAGGCGGCTTGATTCCCATGTGGTTGATGCAGTTGGGCGAGATCGTATTCGGCGGAGTCGGCTCGGGGCTATATGGCATGTTGGTCTTCGCCATCATCGCAGTGTTCTTATCGGGCTTGATGGTGGGACGCACTCCCGAGTACTTGGGCAAGAAGATTAGCGCCTACGAAATCAAGATGGCGTCGCTAGTGATCTTGTTGCCCTGTGCCATGGTGCTCGTCGGTACTGCCATCGCCGTCATGAGTGATTCTGGTCGCGCAGGCATTGCTAATCCTGGGCCGCATGGATTCAGTGAAGTGCTGTATGCGCTGTCTTCAGCGTCGAACAACAACGGCTCGGCCTTCGCTGGACTAAGTGCCAACAGTCCGTTCTACAACGGCCTTCTGGGACTGGCCATGATCGTCGGTCGCTTCGGCGTGATGATCCCCGTTCTGGCAATCGCTGGATCGCTATCAAGCAAAAAACGTACTCCCACAAGTTCGGGAACTTTGCCAACTCACACACCATTGTTTGTCGTTCTGCTCGTCGCTGTCGTTGTGGTGGTCGGGGCGCTCAGCTTCTTCCCGGCTCTCGCACTTGGCCCGATCATCGAACAGTTGATGCTGAAGTAGGCCTCCCTCGAACAAGTCTAATTATCCAATAACACACAATATCATGAATACCCATTCAACAACTAGAAGTCTCCTGCAAAAAGAGATTTTGCTGGGTGCGATCATTGCATCGATCACCAAGCTCAGTCCAAAAACTCAACTGCGCAATCCAGTGATGTTCGCAGTGTACATCGGCAGTATGTTCACTACCTTCCTGTGGTTGCAGTCCTACGTAGTTCCATCCAGCGAACCATCCACATTCATCTTGGGAATATCCCTATGGCTCTGGGCAACGGTATTGTTCGCTAACTTCTCCGAGGCGATCGCCGAGGGGCATGGAAAGGCACAGGCCGATTCGCTGCGACTGTCACGCACGCAAGTTCTCGCGAACCGCTTGACCGATGCCAAATCGCGGCAAGTCACTCAAGTGAATTCGGCGGACCTCAAGCTGGGCGATCTTGTGTTGGTCGAGGCCGGCGAAGTTATCCCAGCCGATGGCGAAGTCGTTGAAGGCGTTGCGTCGGTCGATGAAAGTGCCATCACGGGCGAGAGTGCGCCGGTTGTTCGTGAGAGCGGTGGTGATCGCAGCGCGGTTACTGGCGGTACTCGCGTTATCTCCGACTGGCTGGTGATCTCGGTGGCTACGCTGCCAGGAAACAGCTTCTTGGATCGCATGATTACGATGGTCGAAGGCGCGAAGCGACAAAAAACACCCAACGAAATCGCTCTGGCAATTCTGCTAGCAGCTCTAACGCTGATTTTCCTCATGGTTGTGGTGACTCTCTTGCCCTACTCGGCATTCAGTGCTCAGTTTAGCGATTCAGGCACGACGATCTCTCTGACGGTCCTGGTTGCTCTGCTGGTTTGCCTTGCACCAACAACGATCGGAGCCTTACTTTCCGCCATCGGTATCGCTGGTATGAATCGCTTGAGCAAGGCTAATGTTGTCGCCATGTCTGGACGCGCTGTTGAAGCGGCCGGAGATGTCGACGTACTTTTGCTGGACAAGACTGGCACGATCACTTTAGGCAATCGTCAAGCGACTCGTTTTCTTCCAGCGCCAGGTGTTAACATCGACGAACTGGCATCCGCCGCGCACTTGGCATCTTTAGCCGATGAGACCCCCGAAGGTCGAAGCATTGCTGTCTTGGCCAAGCGCAATCATGGGCTGCGCGGTCGCGATCTTGAGCTGAGTCATCCGAAGTTCGTCCCGTTCACAGCCAAGACACGGATGAGCGGCGTGGATCTGGATGGACAAGCGATTCGTAAGGGTGCTGCAGAGACGGTCGAAAGTTACGTTCGCTCGTTGGATGGTATTTACCCAGACGAAGTAAAGTCAGCAGCCAAGGAGATTGCCAAAGCTGGTGGAACGCCTCTGGTCGTAGCTCGAAACAATCAAGTGCTCGGCGTGATCGAGCTCAAGGATATCGTCAAAGGCGGAATCAAAGAGCGATTCTCAGAGCTTCGCCAGATGGGAATCAAAACGGTCATGATTACCGGCGACAATCCTCTAACCGCCGCAGCCATCGCGGCGGAAGCTGGTGTCGATGATTACTTGGCGGAAGCAACACCGGAAGCCAAGCTAGAGTTGATTCGCCAGTACCAACAGGGCGGTCGCTTAGTGGCTATGACCGGCGACGGTACCAATGATGCTCCAGCGCTGGCTCAAGCGGACGTCGCAGTTGCCATGAACAGTGGAACACAAGCTGCGAAGGAGGCCGGCAATATGGTCGACTTGGACTCCAATCCGACCAAGCTGATCGAAATCGTGAACATCGGTAAGCAACTCTTCATGACTCGCGGAGCGCTGACCACCTTTAGCATTGCCAACGACGTCGCCAAGTACTTCGCAATCTTGCCGGCGGCTTTTGCAACGACCTATCCGCAATTGAAGACGTTAGACATCATGCGGTTGAGTTCGCCGTCGAATGCGATCCTCTCGGCCGTGATCTTCAACGCGCTGATCATCGTGGCTCTGATTCCATTGGCACTGCGCGGCGTGAGTTACCGACCAGTAGCCGCGGCTCAACTATTGAGAAACAACTTGTTAATCTACGGTCTGGGCGGACTGATTGTCCCATTTATCGGCATCAAAGCCATCGACATCATCCTCTCCCTGTTTACAGCTTAGGAAGCAACCTACAATGTGGAAACAACTTCAAACCTCGATTCTCGTACTTCTTGTTATGACCATTCTGACAGGAGTGCTTTACCCAATGGCCGTTACGATGTTCGCACAAACTCTTTTTCCGCATCAGGCCAACGGCAGCTTGATTGTACAAGGAGATAAGTTGGTCGGCTCGGAGCAGATCGGGCAGTCGTTCAGCGAAGCGAAGTACTTCTGGGGAAGACTATCGGCGACAGCTCCCGTGCCCTACAACGCGGCTGCTTCGAGCGGCTCGAATCTGGGGCCATTGAATCCTGCTCTTGTTGAAAATGCGAAGCAGCGAATCGATGCGCTCAAACAGGCCGATTCGGCGATCGATTCAATTCCCGTCGACTTGGTCACCGCATCGGGATCGGGACTCGATCCGCACATCAGTGTCGAAGCGGCTCAAGTACAAGTTAACCGCGTTGCGACAGCACGAAAGATCGACGCGAAGGTTGTCAGCGATCTAGTCAAGCAGCATACTCAGCCGGCTCAGTGGGGATTCTTGGGCCAAGCAGGTGTGAATGTCTTGGAGCTAAACGTGGCCCTCGATCAACTTCAGCCGTAGAGTAATCAACGCATGTCGCACGATCGACCTGATCCTGACAAATTGCTCCAACAGATTCAGCAGCAATCCGCCGAATCTGCTCGTGGTAAGTTGAAGATCTTCTTCGGCTACGCAGCGGGTGTTGGCAAGACATTTGCGATGCTTCAAGCGGCTCGTATCGCGAAAGACGGCGGTCGAGAGGTCGTGATGGGCTACGTCGAGCCGCATGGACGCAAGGAGACGGAGGCACTGTTGGAGGGATTCGAGGCTATACCAACTCGATCGATCGACTATCGCGGTGTGACGCTGCGTGAATTCGATGTCGACGCAGCGCTTAAACGTCGACCAGAGATTCTGATTGTCGACGAATTGGCTCACACCAATGCCGAGGGCTCGCGACACTCCAAGCGATGGCAGGATGTTATTGAGCTTTTGGAAGCTGGCATTAACGTTTGGACGACTTTGAATGTTCAGCACTTGGAGAGTCTGAATGATGTGATCGGGAAAGTCACTGGTATTGTTGTTCGCGAAACGATTCCCGACAGCGTCTTTGATCAGGCAGACGAACTTGAGCTGGCTGATTTGCCCCCCGAAGACCTACTCAAGCGATTGAAGGACGGTAAGGTCTACGTCTCTACGCAAGCTCAACATGCGCTCAACAGCTTCTTTCAAAAGACGAATTTGGTCGCGCTTCGCGAACTATCGCTTAGGCAAACGGCAAAGCGAGTGCACTCCGATGTTGAACTTGCCCGCAATCAGCATTCCGATCGATCCTGGGCTGTTACGGATCGAATTTTGGTCTGTGTAGGGCCGAGTCCCACTACTGCCCGAGTCATTCGTACAGCGAAGCGCATGGCGGCAGCGCTGGATTGCAATTGGAGCGCGGTTTGCGTGGATCGAACCAATGCGATCGCTAACGTCGCTTCGGCTAACACTCATATAGCGGAGAATCTCCGTTTGGCAGAACGTCTAGGCGCGGAAACTGTGGTGTTAACAGGGGACAACGTCGTCGAGTCGATTCTCGATTACGCGCGGAGCTTGAATGTTACCAAGATCTTCATCGGAAAGACTCAGCAGCCCAAGTGGCGTCGCTTGCTGGGACAAGGAATTGTGGACCAGTTGCTCGATCGTGCTGGCGATCTTGACGTGTATGTGATCCAAGGCGAAGCGGATGGCACTCCAGCGAAAAGTACCACAAACTCAAAACCCTGGTCCCTGAATTGGCGAGGTTACCTCGTGTCTATGGTCGTCGTTTTAATGGCCTACTTGGTTGCAGTAGCCATGAAAAGCTACAGCGTCGCGGAAGCCAATTTGGTGATGACATTTCTATTCGCAGTAGCAATCGTTGCGTTTCAGTTGGGCCGAGGCCCGGCAATTCTAGCAAGCGTACTCAGCGTCCTAACCTTCGACATCGCCTTTGTAGAACCGATCGGCCGGATCACCGTTAGCGATACGCAGTATCTGCTCACCTTCTCGATCATGCTTGGGATTGGCTTGCTGATCAGCACCTTGACCGCGCGACTTCGATCTCAGCTTGCGATTGGAAAGGAACGCGAACGCCGCACGCTGTCGCTCAATCGACTGAGTAAGCAACTCGCAGCGATCTCCGGAGATACCTTTCTAGTGAGTGCCGCGGCGAGTCACTTGCTGGAAATGATTGGCGGTGAGGTTGCCATTTATCTTAAGCGCAGTAGCGTGGAGAACGATCCAAGGCTCTTCTTTGGCGAGAAGAGTTCGATCGCTACACATCCGGTCAGCTTACCAGCAGCGAATTGGGTGACTGAGCATGATCAAGTTGCCGGCAAAGGGACCGATACTCTTCCCAATGCAAATGCACTGTTCATTCCTATCACGGGATCTCAGTCGACGCTGGGTGCCATCGCAATTTCGCGAGAGTCCATCGAAACGTTGCTGCAATCGGAGCAGCGGCTTTGGTTGGAGAGTTGCGCGAATCAATTGGCACTGGCTTTGGAGCGTGACCGACTGTCGGTAGAGGCCGCCGATGCGCGAGTTCATTCGGAGACTGAGCGACTGAGGAGTACTTTGCTAAGCGGACTTTCACACGATTTGAAAACGCCTCTAGCCGTGATAGCCGGAGCCAGCAGCACGCTGCTTGAGTGGAGCAATTCATCTGACACCGCGAAATCAGATGCAGCCGCAAATACAGCCGCTTCAGCTAATACTGATCCATCCGCTAATAACGAACTGTTACAGTCAATTCACGACGAAGCGATTCACCTTAACTGCCTCATCGAGAATGTCTTACAAATCTCGCGCATCGATTCCGGTGCGCTCAAGCCCAATGTGCAGTGGCATCTGTTCGACGAGATCGTTGGAGCTGCGGTCGGACGTGCCAAAAGTGTGTTGGCTAAGCACGATTTGATCTTAAGCATTCCAGACGACCTGCCTTTAATTCGCTGCGATGGCCTGCTGATCGATCAAGTCCTACAGAATCTATTGGAGAACGCAGCGAGATACACTCCGCGCGGTAGCCAGATCACGATTCTTGTTCAAAAGGGAAGTCGCGAATTGGTCGTTACGGTTCGCGATCAAGGTCCTGGAGTCCGCAAGGGCACTGAACAACAGGTCTTCGAACGATTCTATCGTCAATCGCCCGATTCAGACTCGTGTCGAGGAAGTGGGCTAGGCTTAGCAATTTGTAAGGCTATTATCGATCTCCACCAAGGAACGATCTCGGTTAAGAATCGTGAGGGTGGCGGAGCCGATTTCAGCTTCACGCTCCCGATGGTTGATGTTCCGCCGACGGTCCCTATCGAATAGCATAACTGCATTGCAATGAATCAACTGCGGCATCGAATCCTGATCATTGAAGACGAGCAAGCGATCGTTCGCTTTCTCCGTGCTACCTTGACAGGCGCAGATTACGAAACGATTGAAGCGACGAGTGGAAAGGAAGGCTTGTTGAAGGCCGCCGCGCAACCACCCGAGCTAATTATTCTCGACCTCGGCTTGCCTGATATGGACGGAAAGCAAGTCTTGCAGGAGCTGCGTGAGTGGTATAGCGGGCCGATCATGATTCTGTCGGCTCGCGATCAAGAAGCGGAGAAGGTTGCAGCGTTAGATTTGGGAGCGGATGACTATTTGACCAAGCCGTTTGGAGTTGCCGAGCTGCAAGCCCGACTGCGGACAGCATTCCGCCATGCTGCATCAACGCGAGTTGAAACCAGTTCATTGGACGTTGGTGATCTGTCGATCGATCTAGCGGCTCGCGTTGTGCATCTTTCCGATGTCGAACTGCATTTGACGCCGTTGGAGTACAAGCTGATGGTCTTGATGATGAAGAACGCTGGCAAAGTGCTCACTCATCGCTACTTGCTTCGTGAAATCTGGGGGCCAGACTGTAGCTACGAGAACCACTACTTGCGTGTCTTCGTAGCCAACTTACGCAAGAAGATCGGGGATAACTCGACCAGTCCCCGATACATACTCACCGAGCCTGGGATCGGCTATCGCTTTGCAGCGGATTGAAGCACGATCCCTGGATTGGTTTCTCGTTTGATTAGTCGATCAGTTTCTCAGGCCGGCGCAGTCGATCCATGTTGGTCATGTCACCAGGCTTGAGGATTTCAAAGCGTGTGTGTTCGTCATGCTCTTCCGAAAAGCAGGCCATGACATACGACTTGCCGATCACGCCTAGTCGACCTTGAGGCACTTGAACCACTAGAGCCGTACCTTCATCGACACCGAATCCCATTAGATTGGGTTGCCCTTTCACGGCACCGATTAAACGTTGAGGTCGATTGCGTTGAAAGAAGTGTTGATCGACAACGGAGTCCTTAAGCAGGTCGAGCCCTCGATTGAGTTTTGCGGTTCGCTGTCCTTCTTCGATCATCACTCGCGTCATGATAGAAGCACCTGCTGAGGTACCGCCGATCAAGCCACCACGATCCAGCAGGGCTTGTAGTTGAGTCTCGACGGGAGTTTCGGCATAAAGTTGAGCGAGCCAGCTTTGCTCACCGCCGCTCAGCCAAACAGCGTCAGCCTTAGAAATCGGCGTTGCAAAATCAGGGTTTTCTGCCTGCTCGCGCTCGGTTGCTTGGAGTATCTTAACGGAACGGAATTGCCAATCTTTCCACTCGGCCTTCAACCGCGCAATGTCCGCGGGTGTGGCTTCATAAGCTGGAATGATGACCAGTCGGCCCTTCTTGCCTCCAGCTAATTCCCAGAACCTCCGTTGAACGATCGAAGGCAAATCGCCTCCGCCAGCGATCACCAAAGTTCCACCGCGAAATCGTTCCAGAAACTCGGGTTCATCTTCAGGTGCTAACGTCCAAAGTCCCCAAGAAGCGACACCAAGAATAAGTCCAACGACGAACCCTCGGGTCCATTTTGATTG
The DNA here is from genome assembly GCA_963204965.1 of Planctomycetota bacterium. GTDB lineage: Bacteria > Planctomycetota > Planctomycetia > Pirellulales > Pirellulaceae > Aureliella. The sequence continues at coordinate 23,549 of CAUJKA010000476.1, forward strand.
CAGAAAGCTAACGCCGCGAACACTTGAAAACCATCGCGCAAGCCGAACTTTTGGATTCGGCAACAAGTTACCGTCCATAAGGATGAGCCAGTCTGTGACGAGAAGAGGAGTACGATGAGTCGGTTGACTAGCGATCTTACAAAATCGACTCTCTACAGTTACTACGAAAGCGTGCAGAGTTCGTTCGGTGTGGTCGCTGTGCCAACACTACATTTTACGTCAAACTTCTGCAACAGGAGAAAAATCTATTCGAGCTGCTTCCAGAACGAGTGGTTTAAAACAGCTCAAATTGACTAGCTTGCAGTACGAATGCACTCTAAAGCACTTGCGAGACACTTAGTCGAAGCTGCGTTCAATCACAACCCGAAGCGTTAGTTTTGAAGTTGCGCTTTTAGGTTTTAAGGGCAACGCCCTGTCCGTTTACCTAGCCCAGGCCATCGGGCCCATCGGGCTGGGTTTTTATTCAAAATAAAGGTGAGGGCCAACGGCCGGACGGTTTGCACGCAAACCGTCCGGCCGTTGGCCCTTAACCTACTCTCGCTCGATTACCCAGCCCGATGGGCCCGATGGGCTGGGCTAGGTAAATTGCTGGGCCTTCGGCCCGAAATCCCAGAATACGCGCAGCAGCAGAACTTTCACTTCGCGCTGTCGCTAAATCAAAACAGCCCGCTTGCGCGGTACAGTTGATACAAACCGAATAGAGCTAATCCAATCGCCGCCAGTTTCTGCAGGGTGTGATTGAACTTCGGGCCAACTCGGGCTGCCGATGCAAAGAGGATAATCTGAGCGATGTTCACGCTGGCCATCGCAACGTAGAAACCAACCAGAAAGATGATTGCATGGTAGGGAGAGTTCCTGTACCCTTCCAGCAGAATGGGGACACCGGTAAGGCTCCAAAAGATCCAAGGGTTTGGGTTGACCAAGTTCATTACCGTGCCTCGCAGCAAGTTGATCGAGCGGACTTCGGAGTTCGATTCGATCGGCTGCGAAGAAGCTCGCCAAGCTTCATAGGCGAGGTAAAGCAGAAATACTCCTCCGGCAAACCCAATGATGGTTAGCACCCAGCTTGGCATCTGGCTAATCGCGATGACCAATAGCAAGACGATGGGTAGGTCGCTCAGCAGGGGCACCAGCGCCAACGGCATTGTGGTTCGCCAACCATGTCGCGATGCCTGAGTCACCAAGTACATCTGATAGGGGCCTGGTAGTATTGCCGCTGTAACGCCAAGCAACGTTCCTCGTAGGAGCAATGAAAGCATGAACTAAGGTTCTGGAGAGGGGAGAATGTCAGTAGCGTGTATCAAAACGTCTGTTTTAGAGGCGGGTGATTTTACAATACCTTTTCCCGTATGGGACGCACTCTAAGGCGATTCCGGCTAGTGCTTTGTTCCAATTGAGAATTAGGGCTGTTCGTAGTGGACGAGGTTACGAGTCCCCCGCAAATCACCGTGTGACCGGACTCGTTACCTCGTCCACTACCCTAAAAACAAAAGGGAACAAAGCACTAGCAATCGAAGTGCTACCAAATGTAGGCTCGATGCTAGGCCCTTGTGTTGGGCTTGATGGCGATGACTTGGCTCTAGGACTTTCACCAAGTCGGAGCATTTCGAACTTTGTGCAACATTGACTTTGTCGAAGGGCTCATCATCTTGAGCACTGTAGTCAGCGTAGCCCGCGATCGCATCAGATTAAGACGGGGTGCGGCAGAGTTCTTGAAGCTGGAAGATTTTTGCGCCAGCTTGAAAATTCCGCTAATTGATCTTGCTGCAGTGGGCCGATTCCAACTACTTGGATAGTGCTCTCCTTTCTACACAGCGAGAGGCCGCAACCAAGACCTGCATGGCAGGATGAGATCCAGCTAAGGAGAGCAACCGATTTCGTCCGACAGAGGCACGCAAGTGCCGTCTGCCGATCGTAGTCTTGGACAAACTGTTTCAAGCCTTGTGGCCTAACTTCTAATTTGAATCGCTCGAGTCTGTAACATGGCTCAGCACAAGAAAACTCGCTTCGGTAACTTCATTCAGATGATCCATTTTGAATTTCTGATAGACCTTCGCAACTTCTCTCGCGTGTCGAGACCAGTCTGGGAAGATCGACTGCTGAAGTGGCGTTGCCCCGACAACAAAGTGTTGTTGGTAGCCTGAGTTTCGTAGATCAAATTGGCTGGTTATGTCCAAGGCCCTAGCAAGGAGGCTTAGGATGTACCGGTTCCAATTCACGCTACCCCTTCTACAATTTCTACTGCTACCAGCACTTGCGTTTGCTGATGGATCTGGCGCAGCGCCTCATCAGTCCAAAGTGGTGCAGAAGGTCGACTTAGTCGAACTGAACCATCGCTATGACGACCAGGGACGACATTGTTACGATCAAGTCATCTTCTACGAGTGGTCGCCAGATTTTCGTCGCTACCACGTCGTTGCTTGGTGCTTGGTCGACAATGGCCTAACACGGTTGCCAACGCTAGATCACGCCAAGGACCGATATGTTGTTCGTTGGTATGATCGTGAGTCCAGTCGTCATCGCGAGATCTGGGCCCCCGTTTACCGCGAGACATGGAGCGATTGGGATCCCGAGCGCGCGAACAAAGAGCTGATGGACGAGAAGTATCGTGTCAGCTTACTTCGCCAGCAAACTCGCCCAGTCGTTCGGTAGTAACGTTCCGCGCGACTAAACAGCAGGAATTTTAATCCCACAGGCTTGCCCTGTGGATGCTTAGGCTTCTCGCTAATCGCTGTGGTCAAAAACGAAAACAAGGAGATTCAGGCAAGAGAATGAGGGCAGGAGAATGTCAGTAATCAATTCTCTTGCCCTCATTCTCCTGCCTATTCTGTTCTTGGCCTATCGCCTAGCCTCGACTGCTTATTTAAGCCAGCAGGATTTTAATTCGTTGGACTTGCCGATTTAAGCTGTAGGATCTTGGCGTCCATCTCTGCAAGGAAGGATACACGTTTGTCTTCGGAAACTGTGTTATCCCACCCGTGATCATGAAGCCGTTGGAGCAACTCTCTCAGTTGGCGGAGTTCACCTAACTGTTTCGCGGGGTCTCGATAGTCGCTGTCTACGACCTCTCGAGCTGCATCGTAAAGCGATTCGGGGAGTGAGAATATCAACTGATCGGCGATCCAAGGCTGAACATCAAGTTCGACCAGTGTTCGAATGCGTGACGCCAAACCGCCGCTCCAGTCCCATCGAAAGACTCGCAGTCGTTTGACGAACTGGCCGGCTGGGTAATCCTCGCGTTGATGTCGCGACATCTGATCGATCGCCTCACCGACGGAATTGGCTTCGATCATGCGATTGACCTGAGCCGCTCGAAACTGTTTGGGCTGAAAATAGACGCATCCTCCCAGCAGAGCCACAAAAATCGCGGCCAGAACTGACCAATTGGATTTCGCGATCTTGCAGGGCCTGCAAGCGGGCGTCACGGGTGAGTCCAATCGCATGCCGTAGAGTACATACAGCGAGGCAAAGAAGACCAAGACCAACGACCAACCAATCCAGGTCAGGACCATATCAGCTTGACGCGTGAAATTGACTAGGATCTGTTCGGATTCGGAAAGCCGAATTCCACCCATGACTCCCACGATATCCAGTCGTATCAAGCCCATTGCAACGCAGGCAACTAAACAGCAGACTGGGCCGATCCAGCAGAGCACAATCCACGCCGGCAAGCCTGTGATCACACTCGCAATGCGAGTGAACAAGGCGACTCGCCATACCGCCACCACACTTAGCAACGTTAAGTTCAGGTACACAGCGGTGATTGAGTCCGTGAAGGTCTCAACGGGCACTGCATAGAACCAAGCAAGAGGTGCTGTGATCCAGTAGCCCATCAAAAAGCGCCGATACGCCGAGCTCAACTGTTCCCCGCGACAATTGGCGAGGATGCGAGCGAGTATGACTGCGACAAAGAGAACTGACGCGAGAATAACGGAAGTGATCAGCGGCTTGATCAATTCTCCAGGTTGGTGAAAAAAACTTGCCCCATCGTATTCGCGACAGATCGACGCAATTCCGACCATCGCAAGCATGAAAAGTAGACCACGCTCACTGTCGATTGCTCGCAGTATGGAAGCTCGATGACCAACGAGTGCAAGCAGAACATCCATGAACGAAAACTGCTTTGCTTCAATGTCAACATCGCTCATTGGATGACTCACTCACATTCGATTCAAGTTGTTTTTTATTGCTCGAACACAGTCGTGTTGCTCAATCTGGAAACGCTAGTTTAACGAATGAAGAAGATCAATTCACTGCATCGAAGTCATTTCGGAAAGCGCACTGTTGTTTTGTTTCGATGCTTGCGGTTGCAATCAAGTTCATCGCTAACAGTTAGTCCGATCAGACACAGCTGATCAAAAAGCAAACAGCATGGAATCAAAAATTTTTGCTGAAACGTCTTGACCTGCGCCGTAGGTTCACTACAACGTTGTGTTAACGAGGAGTTCTGAGAGAACAAATTGTCGTCCTTATTGTTCTCGTGGCCGGGACTCCTCGTTTTTTTTTGCTCTTGTCCAGCTCGGCAGAGGCAAACTCTAGAACTGTTGAATCGGTAAACCCAAGCTTGATTCCCATCCTTTACGAAGAGCCGCATTTTCTGCTGGTCAATAAACCCGCAGGACTCTTAACGCAAGCGGTTCCAGGAATTGAAAGCCTTGAGACGCGTCTTGTGCAGCAGATCAAGGACCGCGACTCGCATTCGGGAACACCTTTTGTCGGTTTACCGCATCGTTTGGATCGCGGAACGTCTGGAGTTGTCCTGATCGCACGCAATCAGCGAGCTCTAAGTCGATTTGGCGATCAGTTCCATCATCGCTTGGTGCAAAAGTTCTACCTTGCCTGGGTCGAAGGTGAATTGCCGCAGCAGGAGGAGCAACGTTGGAGCGACTATATCCGCAAGATCACCGATCAACCTCAAGCGGAGATTGTGACGCAGGAGGCTGAGGGCGCTAAACTGGCGGAAATGTGTGTCACGCCGCTGGCGGTTGCTGATGGTCAATCGCTTGCGCTGGTCAAACTGCTTACCGGGCGCATGCATCAAATCCGACTGCAGTTCTCCAGCCGAGGATTTGCCGTGGTGGGAGACGAAATGTACGGTTCCTCGCAAACACTTAGCGACGATCCCGATCCGCGGCAGAGGCCCCATGGCCTACACGCTCTTCGACTTGAATTCAGGCACCCACAAAGCGCAATTCCGATGGCTGCCACTGCCTCGCTGCCGGAATACTGGCAACGTAATGCTCAGCTTTTTGAAGCCGCGCAGAAACTAGTAGTGCGAAGTAAATCGGTGGCTCGAACGGCTTGGTGAGAATACCCAAGAGTCCAGACCGGCCCGATACCAGAGATAGCAATGGACCGATTTCTCCCTGTGAGCTGCGACTTGGCAATTGAGGCTAGCTCTTTCAAGTGAAACTATTGTCTGCTAGCAGCCTCTTGGCCCACTTTGCCCTCTTCTGAGAATCCCCAGCATCGACTAAAACATTGGGGCTAATTTTCGCCCCAAACATCAACTAAAGACATCAACCGAGATGAAATTTAAATTCCCCATCGTCATCATCGATGAAGATTTTCAGTCTGGTAACGCCTCTGGTTTAGGAATTCGGGCTCTGGCCGAAGCGATGGAGAAGGAAGGATCGGAAGTAGTTGGGGTGACTAACTACGGCGACCTTTCACAGTTCGCTCAGCAACAAAGCCGAGCGTCGGCGTTTATTCTTTCGATCGACGATGATGAATTGACGGCGGATTCTGGCGATGAATCGGCCTTGGACAACCTTCGCAACTTCATCAACGAGATTCGCTTTAAGAATTCGGACATTCCGATCTTCCTGTACGGCGAGACGCGAACGTCACGGCATATCCCCAACGACATTCTGCGGGAGTTGCACGGCTTCATCCACATGTTCGAGGACACCCCCGAGTTTGTCGCGCGGCACATTCTCCGCGATGCCAAAGCCTATCAAGACGGTCTGGCGCCACCATTCTTTCGCGCGATGGTGCAATACGCTTCGGACGGTTCCTATTCGTGGCACTGCCCCGGGCACTCAGGCGGCGTTGCCTTCTTGAAGAGTCCAGTGGGTCAGATGTTCCACCAGTTCTTTGGCGAAAACCTGCTACGAGCCGACGTGTGCAACGCCGTTGAAGAGTTAGGTCAGTTGCTGGACCATACCGGCCCGGTGGCAGCTAGCGAGCGTAACGCCGCGCGGATCTTTGGTGCCGATCACTGTTTCTTCGTGACCAACGGAACGTCGACATCGAACAAGATCGTCTGGCACTCGACCGTCGCCTCGGGTGATATCGTCGTGGTTGACCGCAATTGCCATAAGTCGATCTTGCACGCAATCATTATGACGGGAGCCGTTCCCGTATTCTTGAATCCCCGTCGAAACAACTTAGGAATCATTGGCCCTATTCCATTGGATGAATTCCGACCCGAGAGCATCCAACGGAAGATTGACGAGAATCCGTTTGCCAAAGAAGCTCAGGCCACTCACCCTGACCGCAAGCCTCGCATTTTGACGATTACACAAAGCACCTATGATGGGATCGTGTACAACGTCGAGTACTTGCGAGAGTTGCTGGACGGTCAGATTGGTTCATTGCACTTTGACGAAGCTTGGCTTCCTCACGCAGCCTTCCACCACTTCTACAAGCACATGCATGCGATTCACAAGGATCGAACGATTCCGAACGAGTCGATGATCTTCGCAACGCACTCGACTCACAAGCTGCTGGCAGGGATTTCCCAAGCTTCGCAGATTTTGGTTCGCGAGTCGCAAACGAACAAGCTGGACCGACACAAGTTCAACGAAGCCTACTTGATGCATAGCTCGACGTCGCCTCAATACGCGATTATCGCTTCATGTGACGTTGCGGCTGCGATGATGGAGCCACCGGGCGGCACAGCTCTGGTGGAAGAGTCGATTCTGGAAGCTTTGGACTTTCGCCGAGCCATGCGAAAAGTCGATGCCGAATATGGCGACGATTGGTGGTTCAAAGTCTGGGGGCCCGATCATTTGGCCGAAGATGGCATCGGTGATCGCGACGACTGGATGCTCAAGACCGATGACAACTGGCACGGCTTTGGCAATTTGGCCGAAGGCTTCAACATGCTGGACCCGATCAAGGCTACCGTCATCACTCCAGGATTGGATGTGACTGGCGAATTCGCGCAGACGGGTATCCCGGCCTCATTGGTGACACGATATTTGGCCGAGCACGGTGTGATTGTTGAAAAGACCGGCTTGTACTCGTTCTTTATCATGTTCACGATTGGAATCACCAAGGGCCGTTGGAACACGCTTCTGAGTGCCTTACAGCAGTTCAAGGATGACTACGACAAGAACCAACCCGTCTGGAAGTCCTTGCCCGAGTTCGCGCAGAACTTCCCGATCTATGAGAACCTTGGATTGCGAGAACTATCGCAGCAGATCCACGACATGTACCGCGCCAACGATGTGGCTCGGGTGACCACCGAGATGTACTCGTCGGCAATGCAGCCCGCGATGAAGCCGTCGCATGCCTTTGCCAAGATGGCTCACGACGAAGTCGATCGCGTGCCCATCGACGATTTGGAAGGCCGTGCCACAGCTGTATTGTTGACGCCTTATCCACCTGGAATTCCATTGCTGATTCCCGGCGAGTGCTTCAATACGACGATTGTCGAGTACCTGAAGTTCGCTCGAAAGTTCAACGAGAGGTTTCCAGGCTTTGCCACCGACATTCACGGCCTTGTAACCGAGAAGATCGACGGCAAGATGCACTACTTTGTCGACTGCGTGGCCGACGAGTAGAACTTTCAGTTGATAACCAAGCTGAGTCTTTCAGAGTTCATCCTGATAGGCTCCGCAACCAACCCTGGCGTTTTTGAAGTTGCGCTTTTAGGTTTTAGGGGCGAAGCCTGGGTACGTAATTCGCGAGAAAAACAAAGTGCCAACGGCCCGCCGGTTTGCACCCAAACCGGCGGGCCCTTGGAACTTAAAGTAATAAAGCTTCAGGACCCAGCCCTGCAGGCTGGGCTATGGAAATTGCTGGACCTTCGGCCCGAAATCCAAGAAAACACGCAACATCAAAACTTGCGCTAAGGGCTTTAGCTAGAGCTCACATTCCAGTTAACTACCGAGAGATTCGAAGTAATTGTCGAGAGCTCTCTTAGTCGGCTTCCTGCTGACCAGATCCGCTGGCATCATCGCCAACATGGCAAAGTCTTGCCGTGTCGCTAAACTTGCTGTTGCCTCTCCTTCACCTGATCCTCCACCTTGTGAGTTCAGGTAGTTGATAATCAGCAACGCATCAGCCGGCGTAACCAGGTTGTCACTGTTGACATCTAGGTAGGGCGGCGGTGGTGAACTAGTGACCTGACGCAGCCCCTTATTGATGTAGTTGATCACCAATAGGACATCGGTCGGTGTAATCGAACCGTTGGCATTGACGTCCAAAGGCATCGCGATGTTGTACCAGTAGCTATCTGCGTCAAATACCTGCACAATGATCGAAGCTGACGACGCGTTCGGGGCAGATACAACAATGTTGGAGCTGCGAACTCCATCGACGATATGGTCATCCACTCCGGTGATTGTGAACGTAGCCGACTGTTGGTTCGCAAGAATGGTCACCGTTGCGGGCACAGAAATCGCCTGCACATTGCTGCTGGATATCGAGACTAGAATCGCTTGGCTAATGTTTGAACTGGCTCGTGTTACAGTCCCTGTGGCTACGCCGTTCGCTTCGGAGATCAAAACCGAATCAACAGACAGGCTGAGATTTGTGACCGGTACTGTCGGCAAGGTTTGTTGTATGGTTAGCGAATAGGTTCCCAAGGCGTTGCTAGTCCCAGCAATGTCGCCGGTTCCGGTAAGTGGGTCGTAGAACGTATTGAATCGACTGGACACGCCAACAAAGTAGGTACCAGCACTGGCAAAAGTGAATTGTGCGAACGAGTCATAGCCAGACAAATTCTCTCCGGGAGCTTTCGCGTTGTCATTAAAGGCTAATTGTGTTCCCGCACCGTTGAAGATGCGCAGATAGGAATCCAACCCAGTTAGGCCATTGAGGGCTGTATCGATATTGAAATCAACTGTTTGATCTGCCGTGACAGTGAACTTGAACATATCCACATCGGTCTCGGGCGTAATACTTGCGCTTTGAGCGATCGGAATGGTACCAACAGTTCCGAGTGCAGTAGCACTACTTAGCGTATCGTCCGGATCTGCGGGAGTTTCAGTCGGAGTACTAACGATCAACGTATAAGATCCGATGGAGTAAAAGCCGCCGGAAGTGAGATTCAAGCCAGTAAGCGGATTGTATTGCGTGTTTCGACTATTGGAGACTCCTACGTAAAACGTCCCTGCGCTGGGGAACGTGTAACGAAGATAGGCATCAAATCCTACGGAGGACTCACCAGGAGCGGCAGCATCGTTGTTAGATGCCAAAACTTGGCCCGACGAATCGAACAGTCGCAAATACGACTGCAATCCGCTGGGACCATTGAGTTGAGTGTTGATGTTGAAGTCGACCACTTGACCGGCGGTTACAATCAGACTGTAAAGGTCGACGTCAATGTCTGGAGTTATCGTCGACGCAACCGATTTGATTGTCGTTGAAATTGGTCCCAATGCTGTAGCTGTGGAAATGGTGTTATCTAAATCCAACGGTAGAGCCTGTACTACCAACGTATAGTCACCAATGGCATTGGCGCTGATTACTATGTCTCCATTTCCAGTTATTGGATCGTACTGGATGTTGCCGTTATTGGAGACTCCAATGTAGTACGTGCCGCTGGAAACAAAGCTATAGCGGAGGTAAGCATCGAAACCGACGATATTCTCACCTGGCGCATTGGCGTCGTCATTTAAGGCTAAGGTCTGTCCAAGGGAATCAAACAGGCGTAAGTATGATCCAAGGCCTCCGGGCCCGTTCATCGCCGTGTTGATGTTGAAGTCAACGACTTGCCCTCCGATCACCGAAAACTTGTACATGTCAACGTCTATTTGTGGCACGATACTGGCACTTACAGAGATTGACGTTGTCGACACGCTACCAATCGAGTTTGCCTCGACCAACGTATCATCGGGGTCGGCGACCTCCACCGGCGCTAAGTTTACGACCAGCGAATAGGCGCCAATCGAATTAAATCCACCTGCGATGTCGCCACCACCGGTGATTGGGTTGTACTGTGAGTTAGTAAAGTTGGAGACGCCAATGAAGTAATCTCCGGCCGATGTAAACGCATACCGGAGGTAGGCGTCGAAGCCGACTGTGGTTTCGCCAGGTGCGGCCGCATCATTGTTCTGTGCGAGTTGCTGGCCGGCCGAGTTGAACAATCGCAGGTACGATCCAAGACCTCCAGGCCCGTTTTGAACCGTATTGATGTTGAAGTCAATCGACTGACCGGGATCGGCTTTGAAGCGGTACAAGTCCACATCGATATCCGGCGTGATAGACGAACTAGACGTATTCGCAATAGTCGAGATGATTCCTAGAGAAGTTGCCGTCGCCAGAGTTTGGTCAAAGTCAGGCACCAGAGCATTCACGACCAGTGTGTAAGCTCCGGTACCGTTTGCGCCTCCAGAGATTGTGCCGTTGCCAGTATTGGCGTCGTATTGCGTATTCGTGTTATTGGATACGCCCAGGTAATAGGTTCCTGTTGTTGCGAAAGTGTATCTGAGATAGGAATCGTAACCAATCACATTTTCACCCGGCGAGTTCGCATCATCGTTGACGGAAATCTGTTGTCCTAGAGAGTTAAAGAGCCTCAAGAACGAACCGAGACCTCCAGGGCCATTCAAAGTGGTATTGATGTTGAAATCAATGGTCTGTCCCGCGCTAGCTGAAAATCGATACAAATCTACGTCTGTATCGGGATCGATGCTATTTGCGAGACTCTGCTCAGTTGTGGTGATAGGACCTAGTGCATTTGCAGTCCCGGTCGTAGCATCGGGATCGACATTGGCGATAGGCGTATTTACCACTAAGGAATAAGTACCAATCGAATTGAAGCCGCCAGCAATCATCCCACCACCTGTGATTGGATTGTATTGCGTATTCGAAAAGTTAGAGACTCCAAGATAGTAGATACCCGCCAATGAAAAGCTGTAACGCAAATAGGCATCGAAGCCCACTGTAGGCTCACCAGGAGCGGCCGCGTCATTGTTGAAGGCAATCTGTTGACCTGAAGCATTGAAAAGTCGAATGTACGATCCCAAACTTCCAGGCCCATTGAGCGGAGTGTTGATGTTGAAGTCAACAGTTTGCCCTGTACCAACACTAAAACTGTAAATGTCCACATCAATGTCAGGAGTAATGCTGGCTGTCACCGTCTTGGTCGTTGTAGTCACTAGCCCTAAGTTTGTTGCATTGCGAATCGTGTTATCAAGATCGTTTGGTAGCGCATTGACGATCAGCGTGTAAAGTCCCGTTGCGTAAAGCCCGCCAGACGTATCTCCGCCACCTGTTGTGGCGTTGTACTGAATATTGTTGAAGTTGGAGACAGCAACGTAGTAAGTGCCAGCCGTTGTAAACGCATAGCGCAGGTAGGAATCGAATCCGATGACATTCTCCCCTGGAGCGTTCCCATCGTCATTAAACGCGATCTCCTGACCAGAGAGTGAAAACAAGCGAAGATAGGATCCCAGGCCGTTGGGGCCATTGGCTGGCGTGTTGATGTTGAAATCAACGACTTGACCAGCCGTCACCGTGAGCCGGTACATGTCTACATCGGTATCTTGAGTGATGGAGTTGTTGACAGTGACCGGAGTGGTTGAGATTGCCCCCAAAGAAGCCGCTTCGGCTAGCGTATCGTCAGGGTCCGCCGTTGTCAGTTGTGGAGCATTTACAATCAACGTGTAGCTTCCGATCGAATTGAATCCCCCTGCGACAGTTCCACTGCCCGAGATTGGGCTGTATTGGTTGTTTGTAAAATTGGAAACGCCAACGAAATAGGTTCCGGCGGCGGCGAAGGTATATCGCAGATAGGCATCGAAGCCAACGGAAGTTTCGCCTGGCGCAGCCGCGTCATTGTTGAATGCCAATTGCTGACCAGAAGAGTTGAACAGCCTCAAATACGAGCCCAATCCACCGGGACCATTTGTCGCCGTATTGATGTTGAAGTCGACCGTCTGCCCAGCACTCACTGTCACCGAGAACATGTCGATATCGATGTCAGGCGTGATCGTACTCGTGAAACTCTTTTCTGTTGTCGAAACGGTACCGATTTGAGTTGCTGTACTAAGTCTATTGTCAGCGTCGATAGGAAGTGCGTTGACTACTAAGGAATAGCTTCCTGTTGAATTCATTCCGCCAGCAAAATCGCCAGTGCCGGTCACGGGATTGTAACGAATGTTGGTATAGTTTGAGACACCGATGTAATACGTTCCAGAGGACTGAAAAGAGTAACGCAAGTACGAATCGAATCCCAGATTGTTTTCTCCGGGAGCGTAGCCGTCATTGTTCGATGCTAGTTCTTGTCCCGAGGCTGCAAACAGTCGAATGTACGAGCCCAGTCCACCAGGACCATTCAAGGGAGTGTTGATATTGAAATCAACGACCTGCCCAGACACTACAGTAAAGCCGATGATATCAACGTCGATGTCACGAGCAATCGCGGAACTAACCGTTGCCGCTGTCGTACTGACTTGACCGATGGGAATAGCAGTACTAAAAGTATCGTTAGCCAAAAGAAGTCTAGACTCCAGGCTTTCAAAGGCTTGAAGTCTGCTCGCTCGACGGGGATTCAGGTGCTTCGGCCAAACTCGCTTCTGCGCGATCGGATTCAATCGCAATCGCTCCAACAACCTTTGAAGGTAGGTTGTTCTACGCGTTCCTCGCTTCGGAACCATGACAAATCACTTTCAGTAAATCGCACCAATCGGAAAACCAGTCTCTCGTTTGACGAAGAAACTAGTTTCATTCTTACATTGATGCGATCACTAAAACATCGAGCGACCTCCCACGAGACTCTAGTGGTTTCCTCTAGGCTCGCGAGGCCTCGCTGGCTGATCCCTCGGTGCGCGGGCGTCCCGCCCGGTTATGAATGCCTACGATCGGGTGGTCCGGTAAAGTGCTGTTATCTATAAAGGCGAGTTCAAAACGAGGCTGACTTGGTTCTTTGAGCGATTAGCGAGTTCACAATTTCGTCGGCTGGACGAATCTCAAACGGACCTACACCAACACCCGGGTGCTTCGACATTAGCTCAACCGCGTGTGCCATGTCGCGGGCCTCGAGGAACAGGATACCACCGAGCACCTCTTTGGTTTCCGCATAGGGACCATCTGTCGCCTCTACGCTGCCGTTGTTCATGCGTAATGTAACCGCTTTGCGACATGAATCTAGTGCTTCACCGCCTATGAAGTGACCACCTTGCCTCAGCACGTCATCGTACGCAAAACACTCCTCCATCATTCGCTGTCCATCTTCTGGTGAAAGGTTCTCAAAAGCGGTCTCGTTATAGTATCCCAAACAGACAAACTTCATGGGTATTTCCTAAGGTTGTGACTTTCTTAATTCGATCGCTGCGAAACGGTTTGCCAATTAGTCGTACGAAGAAGCTGACAATCGACATGATCGCCTTAGAATAACGAATAATTCTGCTGCGTAGTGGAGAATTTGGAAAGGCTCTTCGCGATTCCTATGACGACGGTGACCTAAGACTTTGACAATTACATCGAACCCGATGACATTCTCCCGGTGCGTTCCCATCACTATTGAAAGCGATCTCAACGAGGAATTCTGATCCGGTCTGAAAGTCAGCACTTTCTTCTAACACAAATGGTGTCAGTCACGTAAACCATTCTCTCCTTTCCCAGTTGCCGTTCCGTCGAGCGGGATCACCTTCCATCTGTCTTCTTGGTCGACTCCCATGGCGATCAAATTCTTACGATCTGAAGTCAAAGCAAACCGAAACACGGGAAAGCTAAAGGATACACGATGGTCAATCGTTGCCTGCTGGCAATTGCAAATAAGCAATTCTTGGGAATCGAAGTTGTAAAGCCATGCACTTGACTTGTTGTAATCGCAATAAACAAGCTTGCTTGCGCCATTGATCTTCGGGATCTGCAACTCCGAAAGATCCACCAAGGAAAACCACTTCTTGGACGTTCTCGAATTTGCAGATAACTCTAGTACCGTTCCACACGCAGTGAAACAGTAAGGTGACCCCTCCCAACCAATATCGGTTGGAAATGGAAGGGAGGAACTGGAGACGACCTGCCCATCGTTGAGCCTGCGTTGCTCGATTGATCTGCCATCTGCCGTAATGTAGTAAACACGCTCGTCCAAAACCGTTAGCTGTGTTGAATCGACTGACCTTTCAGTTACCCATGCCTGAAGAACTTCTAGTTGACCATCATTAGTCTTGACTAGTTCTGCAAAAGAACCCAACTCATCGTACGCTTTGTTGGGCCTGAGCATTCGGGAATAGACTACAAAAGTTCCCTCTGATGGCTCAAGCACTCTGCAAACCTCAACCGGCCACGGCAAATTCCTCGCCACTGTCGAGAGGACTTTCGTATTAGAGGCACGACCATCAAGGATGCTGAGATTGTCGCCGTGAAACAGCAGAAACCTACCGGTCTCTAGTCTCCAAATCTGGCCGGAGAACTGAATCGAAATAGGCTCTTCATTGGCCTCGAACCAGCCGTTGCATGATCGAACTATCGAACGAGTGTCAACACGTGGCAAGACACTCGGGCTGCTCTGAGTAAGACCAGATTCAATCTTAAAGCGGGGGGCCTCGAGACTCGGATAATAGCTACCAAGATTCCCAACGTGCATTCTCCCAATTCGAATTCCGTCAATCGATTTCTGAGTAATAACTGCCTCATCATGTGAGTTGGGTGTTTTCCACTCGAAGATCGTTATGGTGTCCCCCGCACCTGTAATGAAAATTCCGTGATCACGGAGACGCCCCTTGTAGAATTGATAACCAGCAAATAACGATCCACTGGCTAACAAAATGGAGATTAAGATTCGGTACTTCCAAGGAAATCGCATTGAGCACATTTCGCAACTCCAGTACAGGACGTTAGTCTAGTCGCAAATAGTAGATACCGAACTGAGAGTGACAGTGCAAAACAGTATAGTCGGCAATGGTTTTCTGTCCGGCTTAGAGACACCGACTCGTTTTCCCAATTGTCGGCTGGCGGTGTCTAAGATGACGGTACTTGCTAAAATTGGCGAGGCCAGCACCTCAACCGACGAGAACACTAACTCAACTAGGCACGGACTCTATGACTCTGCCCCGATTGTTTTTCTTGACCTACATTTTAAGTCTCTGCTTCGCAAGTCAATTGCAAGGCCAAGCCGTCGAAACGGCCGACGTCATAATCACTGGCGGCAAAGTCTTGGTTTGCAATCAGCAGATGCAAGTCGCGGAAGCGATTGCGATCACGGGCAATCGCATTGTGGCGGTATCGAGCAACGCGGTGATAGGTCGGCTTGCTGGTCGAAAGACTCAGCGCATCGACGCGACGGGAAAAGTGTTGACACCGGGCCTCATCGACAGTCACCTGCACCTGCTGGGACTTGGTGAGACGCTGCAGTTGCTCGACTTAAGCCTCGCGTCGAGCTGGGAGGAGATCGTTGAAAAGGTAGCCGCCGAGGCAAAGACGAAGCCTAAGGGAACATGGATCGAGGGACATGGATTTCACCAAGACAAATGGCAAACTAAACCGCAAGAGACTGTCGAAGGCTATCCCGTCCATGATCTGCTCAGCCAAGCAGTTCCGGATCATCCGGTCCTTCTGACTCATGCAAGTGGTCATGCCATCATGGTCAATCAGCAAGCGATGAAACTTGCGTCCGTTACAGATCAAACGCCGAATCCTGACGGCGGTGAGATCCTGAAAAAGACCTCTGGCGAACCCACGGGTTTGTTTCGTGAGAATGCCGACGAGCTCATTTATGCAGTGTACCGTCGCGCAACGGCTCGATTGAGCGAAGGTGAGCGACTGAATCTATTGCGTGAACGCGTTAAGCTGGCAAGCGAAGAATGTTTGAAGCACGGAGTCACGATGGTTCATGACGCTGGAACCAGCGTTCGCGATATCCTAGTGCTTAAAAAACTGGCTGAACAGCAGGAATTGCCAATTCGAGCAAGCGTCATGATTCGTGATGCGCGAAGGACAACTACGGATTGGCTACAGAATCATGCCCCGTGGAGTTCTGAAGATCTCTTTCTGCAAGTGCGCAGCGTCAAGCTTTCGATCGACGGTGCGTTAGGATCTCATGGAGCTTGGTTGTTGGAGCCGTACTACGACCTGAACAACTCTTCGGGACTCAACACGCTTTCGATGGATGAACTCAACGAAGTAGCTCGTGTCTGTTACGAGAAAAACTGGCAGCTCTGCGTGCACGCCATCGGCGACAAAGCAAACCGCGAGGTGTTGGACGTCTTCGAGCGAACCTTCCAAGGCAATCGGTCCGATCTACGTTGGCGGATTGAACATGCACAGCATCTCCATCCGATGGACATTCCGCGGTTTGCAAAGCTGGGTGTTATTCCCGCGATGCAAGCCAATCATTGCACCAGCGATGCAACCTTTGTTCCGCAACGTTTGGGCGATCGACGCTCAGCCGAAGGTGCCTACGTTTGGCGAAGTCTAATTGATGCTGGCTCGATCATTGCAAACGGAACGGACGCACCTGTCGAGCGAGTGGACCCTCGAGCTAGCCTGTACGCAGCAGTAACAAGGCAGTTGGCTAACGGAAACCAGTTCTATCCCGAACAATGCATGACTCGCGCAGAGTCGTTGTTGAGCTACACGCTATGGTCGGCGAAAGCTTGCTTCAGCGAGGAGAATGTAGGTTCACTGGAACCCGGCAAGCTTGCTGACTTTGTAATTTGGGACACCAACCTGCTCGACTGCGATCCTAAGCAAATACTTTCCGCCAGAGTGCTGACAACCTACGTCGATGGTAAACCCGTTTTCGAAAAGTAGAAGTTTTTCGTAGGGCGTGTGTAGAGGTCTGGATTGTTGTCTTTAGCAACAGAGAAATCACTTATCAACGTCAATGACTTCCTCGCCCATAATCTGACCTCGCAACACGCCATTTCGCATTAGGCCATTTGAGTTATACGCTCGCATTGGCTCTGATTTGCAGCAAGGACCAAGATGGTGTGTTACGCGTGCAGTCTCTGATTGCCGCATAGCGAAGATGATCGCAGACCGCACCTTGGCGCAAACACTTCGAGTAAATGCACGCTTCACACACCCTACGAAAACTACGTGAATGGCAAAACCGTCTTTGAAAAGTAGAAGTTTTTCGTAGGGCGTGTGTAGAGGTCTGGATTGTTGTCTTTAGCAACAGAGAAATCACTTATCAACGTCAATGACTTTCCCTGCCCATAATCTGACCTCGCAACACGCCATTTCGCATTAGGCCATTTGAGTTATACGCTCGCATGGCTTTGATTTGCCGCAAGGACCAATATGTTGTGTTGCGATTGCAGTGTCTGATT
Source organism: Planctomycetota bacterium (assembly GCA_963204965.1). Taxonomy (GTDB): domain Bacteria; phylum Planctomycetota; class Planctomycetia; order Pirellulales; family Pirellulaceae; genus Aureliella. The sequence continues at coordinate 41,002 of CAUJKA010000476.1, forward strand.
TAATCTTTGCCAAGATTATCTCAGACCGCACCTTGGCGCAAACATTTAAATGCGCGCTTCACACACCCTACGACAGCAGTAAAAAAGGGAAGCATGAAAAATTTTCA
>CAUJKA010000477.1 GCA_963204965.1 Planctomycetota bacterium
GCACGGTACAAAAAACCTCCCGAAATGAAACTCTGGAGGTAATTTGTACCACGCCACAGAAAGAAGTCAAGTTTTTCCGACTGAGCGCGATGGCTGCCAGGACCCAATAAAGTCACTCAAGGGATCGTTAGTCACCTTTAGGTATAACCTCGCGGTCAAGAATGAGTCCGCCCGAATTTCAACTTCTCTGTTTGGTTAGGAAACTGACCGCAGTAGGTTATTCGAAGAAGCCGACGTTTAGCAAACAAGCAAAACGTCGGCTTTTTTCGTATTTCCCTGCAATCTTCCGGGTCTCAACCACTATCCAGAGACTCGATTTCCGTCCGCGACTCTCGCCAAAACAGCCCCTCTCTGGGGGCCAATCAGAGACAAATACTCTCAGAGTCTCTGGGTTATGAAACCCGCCGGGTTAACGACTCTGGGTTATGAATTGTCTGCCTGAGAGCATTTTCTTTTCGATCCATTGATCTGCCTCACTAGGAGGACCAAAGTTGTGAATCTTCAACGGTAGGTAATGGGATGCGCGACATTTCGGTAGGGAGACAAGAGCTCTGAGAGTTTATCGAGAATCCAACTTCGACCATTTGGCACCCGGATTTTCCAGCGGGAGTCAATAGTGCAGATACAGCAACCTCGAAAAGATGGCTCAACCAGATTCTTCAAAAAGTAAGAAACAATCCTCAACCAACGGATCGGCTCGGTTCGTGGCGTCTCACTCCTTGTAGGCCAACAGTCGGAGCGCGTTGAAAACGACTACCAATGTGCTTCCCTCGTGCAAGACGACAGCCGGACCAATATTAAGGCCGAATATCGTTGCGGGAACAAGGAATGCCACCATGCCCAAGCTCATCCAAAGATTCTGGCGAATGATGCGTCGAGTTGCTCGACTGAGACCAATTGCGAGCGGTAGTTGGTCAAGGTTGTCGGCCATCAAGGCAACGTCGGCCGTCTCGAGGGCAACGTCGCTGCCCGCTGCTCCCATTGCGATGCCAACGGATGCCGCGGCCATCGCAGGTGCATCGTTGACGCCATCTCCAACCATAGCGACACCTCCTTCGCTTTCCAGTTGCTGAATCGCGGTGACTTTGTCTTCCGGCATGAGATCGCCTTTGGCTTCCGTCAGGCCAACTTCGGCTGCTACGGCACTTGCGACTTGTTGGTTATCGCCACTGAGCATGATCATTCGGCGTACGCCTAAGGCCGTGAGACGTTCGATCGCTCGTTTGGATGATTCGCGGGGCGTGTCCATCAACCCCAGAACGCCGATATACCGATCGCCGCGCCGCACGATCATCGTGCTTCTACCTTGCTCTTTGAGCTTTTGTACGACGGAGCGAACCGATTCAGTTAGCTTGGAAGACTCGCCGTCAACGAACAATGTTTCCTTTCCAATTTGAACAATCTCACCTTCGATCGTGGCTTGTATGCCTTTTCCGGATACACTCTTTACGTCCGTCGCTGTTGGTATACGCGTTTCAGTTTTTTGCGACAATCGAGCTACACCGTCTCTCACAACCGCTTTTGCAAGTGGATGATTGCTAAGCCGCTCAACTGCGATTGCAACGATCAGAAGGTCATCGACTGTGTGGGAGTCTATAGTCTCCACATCTGTCAGCTTAGGCTCTCCCTCCGTGAGTGTTCCAGTCTTGTCGAACGCGATGACATCAATGCTCCCGAGCTTCTCAAGTGGGCCTCCTCCTTTCAGCAAAACGCCGCTTCTCGCTCCACGCGCGATTCCACTCAAGACCGCACTGGGTGTTGAGATTGCCAGGGCACATGGACTGGCTGCCACTAGGACTGCCATGGACCTATAGAAAGAATCGCTAAAGGATTCGTCGATTACCAAGGGTGCAAACAGCAGAAGTACCACACCTAACAGTACCGAAGGAACGAAGTATTTCTCGAATTTCTTCGTGAACTGCTGAGTCGGTGAAACGCGGGTTTCTGCCTCGCTGACAAGCTGAACGACTCGCGAGAGGGTGTTTTCAGATGCTAGTTTGGTTGCCTGCATCTTAAGCGACCCAGACTGATTTATCGTTCCCGCGAAGAGGCGATGTTCTTGCGGTACGTTAACGGATTGCGAGGCCGCAACGGGATCGGGAACCGGACGTTTGTCTACAGGTATGCTTTCACCGGTCACGGCTGATTGATCCACCGAGGATTCACCTTCGACAACAAATCCGTCGGTCGGTACACGTTCATCGGGCCGCACAATCAGCAAATCTCCGACTCGCACATCTTCAACAGCAACTACGATTTCCGTTCCATCACGCTGAACGCGTGCCGTCGGCGGAGCCAACTCTGCAAGTGCTTCGATAGCACGTTTGGCTCGCCCCATCGCGTAGCCTTCTAAGGCATGGCCGATACTAAATAGAAACAGCAGAAGTGCGCCCTCAGCCCAAGCACCGAGCAACGCGGCACCGATTGCAGCAACAATCATTAGAAAGTCGATTTCGAACTTGCCCGAACGCAACTTCTCAATCGCTTCCAACACCGTATAGAAGCCGCCAAAGAAATAGGCGGAAATGAAACAGATGATTGGAAGCCAATCTGCTAGCTGTCCGAATGTTTCAATGAGCCAACCAATCAACAGCAAGATACCGCATAGAACGGCAAAAATCAGTTCGGATCTTTCTCCGAATATGCCACCGTGGGCATGTTCGTGCTGCTCACCTTTGTCATGGTTCTTATGCTCATGACCTTCGTCGTGTGCAGCCTCCTTATGGGATTCAGGACTTTTGAGGCCTCCGGTCCAATTGGCAAGTGCGTTCTCAATTGCAGTCACATCCGTGCGTTGTCGGTCGAACTCGACACGGATCGCGCCATCAGGCGAGACAACTGCTTCCAGTACGCCATCTAACCGTGCGAGTCTGGCTTCGAATGCGCTGGCTCGATGGGCGTGCATCACTGGCACATGTAGCAGAATATGCCCGAAGGCCGCGTCTAAGGTCGCGCCACTCTTTAATGCCGCGTCCCGAACTTCCGCAGTTGAAACGATCGAAGGATCGAAGTGAATACAAACCGATTCAGCTTCTCCAGTCTCAGTTACAACCAGGTGTGCCGATTCGATTCCATTCTTGGTTTGCAACATAGAAATCAAACGAAGGACACACGCGTCCTTCGACTCTACGCCGCTACCAAATAGCAAGCGGTATTCAACTTTGAGCTTTTCCACAACATCTTCCAATCCAAACGCGAATGCAACAGTAAGAAGGTGGAAACAGCCTCAGTGACGACCGCGCAATGACGGTCGTTCGACGGAATCCCATAGAATTGGGACATGCTAATGTGCATGATCGTGTCCGGCATGATCGTGCTTGATATCACCACGATAGGATTTACCCCCGATCAATACGCTGAGTTTTGCGGCCGCATGAGCATGCTCGAGTTCTTCGATTAATTCAGCATCTTGCAATGCAAATCGAGAGGACTTGCCAGATGGATCACCGGCATCGGGGCTTGCCGCTAGTTTGAACTGCTCAGGCTTGCCATCATGCACGAGATTGATTACTAACTCCTGCGAGTCGATCGGCACAGCCGTTTTTGCAGCGCTGTCGAGGATGTAAATCGTCACCATTTTGTCATCATGTACAAGCTCAGCGTGGTACTCCTCCTTGCCTAGTTCGATCAAAGTGCCATGGTGAGGGCCTTCGGTAGGATGCGAGTGAACGTCAACAGTCGCGGGAGGCGGTGCGTCCATCGTAAGACTGGCAGACGAACCAGACTCCGAACTTGAGTCTTTTGGATTGCATCCCAAAAGGCCGCACATACTGAGTAGCGCAGCGATTAGATATTGGTGTCTCGACATGTTAGTTTCCTTGTGAAATTGAAAAGTAGGTGTATTAGTGTTTATGCGGGGCAACTTCAAAGCCATTCTTCTTTAGCCATGCGCCGAGTTCGTCGGCGGCAGCGTGTTCAGCAACATGGACGTCTCTCCAAGTTGGTGCTCGGAATTTGACGTCAGAGTGTCCGGCGTGATCGGAGACAACGACTTCGCAACCCATTTTGCCGAGTAAATCGATGAACTGCTTTTCTTCGGCCGTCCCCTTGCCGTGAAACGACTTCCAATTCACCAATCGAAATTCGACGACTTCCTTGCCTTCGGCATAGCTGGCGTCGGGGTGTGCATGGGACACATCGAATCCGGAGCCTTTCAGCCATCCACTCCACTGTTCGGCCAAGGCGTGAGTATCAACAGACATCGATTTCCATTCAGTGCAACGATAGGTCAGATCGATGTGGCCTGCGTGTTGTCCTTGCTTTACCTCACAGCCCAGCTTCTTAACCATATCCGCATGTTGCTTCGCTTTGGCTGCATCATCAAAGTGCATGGTTTTCCATTGAGCCAATTGAAACGCGATGGTCTCTTTGCCATGATCGTGGTCGTGATCATGACCTTCGTGTGAATGAGCTGGCTGCGCTTTCTGGGAGCGGCTCGCTGTCTGAGCCTGAACCTGGGCCGACACCGACCCGGTGTTCATTCCAACCGCTAAGAGCGAAACCAGACCTAGCGAGCATTTGGCAATTCGAATCTTCATTCTTTCAATCCTTTACGAGGCTAACAAAACACCCAATTGAAACACTCAATGGGATTGGAGGCTTACCTTCGCCTCAGACTCTTCATTCAATTCGATTCGTTCTTTGGAACTGCGGACGACGCGTTCTGCGGAACGCAGTCCAAACAACCAAAACAATGCCGGATGAACAAAGAAGTCCAACATCGTTGAGCTAATCACTCCGCCCAGAATGACCGTGGCCACGGGGTAGAGGATTTCTTTACCAGGCTCGCCGGCAGCAAGTACAAGCGGAACCAAAGCAATGCCAGCCGTAAGCGCTGTCATCAACACCGGAGCCAATCGTTCGATGCCAGCGCGAACAATCATCTCCTTCGTGAAACTTTCACCTTCGTATTCCACAAGATGCAAGTAATGCTGAAGGAGCAACACGCCGTTTCGGGAAGCGATGCCAGCAAGAGAAATGAAACCGACCATCGCCGCGATCGTTACAGTCTGACCAGTCCAAACCAACGCAGCGACTGATCCAATGAACGCCATCGGCAAGGCCGCCATCACCTGGAGCGCAAGATTGATGGATCGAAACAGTGTGTACAGAACCAGGAAGACACCCAACAGCGCAACGGCAAACAAAATTGCGATCATCTGACTGGCTGACTGCTGGCTTTGGAATTGGCCTTCGTACGTGGGGTAATATCCGGGTGGCAGCGAAGCAACGACTGGCTCAATTGCTTTTTGGATGTCTTTGACGACATCGACAACCCCACGGTCTTTCACGTTGCATTGTATGACTACGCGCCGTCGAACGTTTTCGCGATTCACCGTATTGGGACCACCAGACTCATAGATGTTGGCGACGGTTCCCAGAGGCACGGTACCACCGCCCGGCAAATGAATCGCGAGCCGCTTCAAACCTGCTATATCTTCACGGTACTCATCTTTCATGCGTACCACCAAATCGAAGGTCCGCATGCCATCCAACACCTCAGACACAATCGCGCCATTCATGGCCGTTTGAACGTAGTCATTCACATCACTGGCGTTCAACCCATATTGAGTTAGGGCGGCTCGATTGAGCTCGATTCGAAGCTGCGGGATAATCACCTGCGGCTCGATAAGTAAGTCCGTTACGCCGGCGACACCCTGCATCTTGGACTTTATTGCTTCAGCCTTTTGACGAAGAAGATCGAGATCATCACCGTAGACTTTGATACCGACCTGCGCCTTAACACCAGATAGCATGTGAGAAATCAAGTGAGCGATGGGCTGTTCGACGGCAGTAACGATGCCAGGAATGTTTTCCATAGCAACGCGAATCTCGTCTAGCTGTTGCTCACGTGAGCGGGGCGATTTCGGATCAAGTTCGATCAGAAATTCGCTCATGTTCACACCTTCAGCATGTTCGTCTAACTCAGCTCGTCCCGTTCGTCGAACGAATCGTTGAACGTCATCAATCTCCTTCAGCGAGTTTTCAACTGTTCTGCTAATCTCATTGGAGGCCGACAACGACGTGCCTGGCGGAAGAACAACATTGAGCTGTATGGTTCCTTCGTTGAAAGGCGGAAGGAAGTCTCGCTCGAGCCTTGAAAGAAATATCGCAGCAATGGCAACAAGCAGAAGAGTTACTGATAGATTTAGGTAGGGCATCGCAAGGCTAAACCGAATGATTCGCTGCCCCAGCCATTTCAGTCCTCGCAAGACAATCCCATCGGTCTCGTGCCCCTTAGACTTGCTTCCCCCCAGCAGCCAGTAGGACAGCACTGGGGTTACCGTGAGGGAAACGATCAACGACGAGAGTATGGAGACGATGTAAGCGACTCCCAACGGCGCAAAGAGCTTTCCTTCCATCCCTGAGAGTGCGAATAGCGGAAGGAAGACGAGGATCACAATCATGGTGCTGAAGACAATCGATCTTCGCACTTCCGCACTTGCCCGAAAGACAACTAGCAATGGATTGACGGGATTACCTGCAATTCGGTTCTCCTTCAGCCGTCTAAAGATATTTTCAACATCGACGATAGCATCATCGACCAGTTCGCCCATCGCTACGGCGATCCCGCCCAGGGTCATGGTGTTGATCGACAATCCGAAAACAGCAAAAACGATCGCCGTCATAAACAAGGACAGCGGTATCGCTGTCAGCGTAATGAATGTTGTGCGGATATTCATTAAGAACAGAAACAGGATGATCACAACCAAGATCACACCGTCTCGCAAAGCTTCCTCGACATTTTTGATCGCTCGTTCGATAAACGATTTCTGTGAATAGGTTGCTTCAATTCGGACGCCAGCCGGAAGCGACGGTCGAAGTTCTTCGATTGCACGTAAAACTTCGTCGGTCACTTTGCGAGTGTCTGCACCTGGTTGCTTGTTGACCGTGAGAACAACAGAGGGGCCACCTGAGAAGTTTTGAGAGTTGGCAGCCGGCTTCTTACTGGCCGTGTTCTCACTCTCGACTCTTACGAAGCAAGAACTATCGCCGCGTTTGATTTGAGCTCCCTCGCGAACACTTGCCACTTGGGAAAGCAGCACAGGCCTTCCGTCCCGAATGGTCACGGGTAGCATTTCAAGCTCAGCGAGCGAAGTGATTCTGCCTAATGAGCGAACCAATAATTCGCTTGGTCCCTGGCGATCCAAATAGCCGCCAGTTCCATTTTCGTTGCTCTTTCGCACGGCCTGTTCAACTTGTTCCAGCGTGACTCCCAATCGAGTCATTGCTTCAGGATCAACGAGAACTTGAAATTGCTTTCTCTCGCCTCCCATGGTGAAAACCTGCGACACTCCGGGAATCGTGAGCAAACGTTGTCGCACAACCCAGTCCGCAGAAGTACGCAATTCTAATGGGCTAATTTTCGAGTCATCGCTCCACATGCCCAACATAAGTATTTGGCCCATGATGGATGAAATCGGTGCCAGTTGGGGCTGGATTCCTTGAGGCAGACGATCTTGTACCATCTGCATTCGTTCGGCGACGATTTGGCGATCGGTGTAGATATCGGTCCCATAAGCGAATTCAACATAAACAACCGAAATTCCGACTCCAGAGGAACTGCGTACGGCTTCGACGCCGTTCGCACCATTCATCGTTGTTTCAATTGGGAATGTGATTAGCGATTCGACTTCTTCAGGAGCCATCCCGAGCGCTTCCGTCATAATGACCACGCGTGGACGGTTCAGATCCGGAAAAACATCGATCGGCATGCGCATTGTTTGCCAAGCGCCAAAAGCGACTAGGAATACGGATATAGCGATCACCAACAGTCGCTGCTGTAGCGCAAAACGGATTACTGCATTGAGCATCTTCAGGATCCTTCCTAGTGGTTATGACCGGCGTGAGGGTCAACACCACCGCCTGATTTGTTTTTAAGCGCCATTTGAAGTTGGTGTGCAGCTCGAAGTGCAACAACATCACCTGGAAAAAGCACCCCATCATTGTCAATGACAACGCTGGTTTGATCGCGATGTTTCACATGCACTGCAATCCTGTCGAAATGGTCGCCGTTCTGCTGAAATGCAAACCAATCTGCTCCGTCCTTAACAACAGCATCGACGGGCAAAACCAACTGGTCCTTCCAGACCTCAACGGGAACTTGCAGTTGGAGGCGTTGGCCAACGCGATACTTCCAAGTTAGAAAACGTTGGCCCTGATCATTTTTTTCATCTCGAAGAATCTGATTGGGAAGTTCCACAAAGAATGATAAAGTTCGAGACGTTGGATCGACTGATGAGCCGACGAATGCAAGCTTCAATCCATTGATAACTTCTGGATCTGTCGTCGTCTGGATCATTGCATCGATCATCCAACCGTTCTGAGCCGCCTTGGTAACAGTTGGTGCGTCTTGTTCAAACGCTTGGCCTTCGATATACAGGCTTGAGAAGTCTGAGAGCGAACAAAGCATCTCGCCTGAAGTGACGCCTTGTCCTTTCTGAATTTTCAAGTCTTCAACAATGAGCGGTCGCTTGCTGGCGATTGGTTCCTCCAAGACATTCGCTGTGAAAGACGCTGGCTTGAACGGCAAGCGTGTGAGTCGCAATTCTTCATTTTTGCTATGCGAATCGATATCAGGTGTCTCGATAGAAAGATCTCGAAGAAGCTTTCGCTCCATCTCAATGGTTGCAATCTGCGAGGCAGAAAGTCCATGTAGTTTCAGCGCCTCGCGCATGGAGCCAAGATAGGCTTCGATCTTCTCTTTGGAGTAGCGGCGTTCGAGCAACGATTTGGCCGAGATTGCGCCGGACTGTGTGATCTCTTCTAATCTTGCGATTTCTCGCTTTTCGACTTCTAGTTCACTCAGCGTCTTAAGAAATTGAGTTTGTGTATCAACCAAGTCTTCGTAGGTGAGTCGAACCTCAAAAAGCAATTCCCCTGCCGTCACTGCTTCGCCGGTCACCGCATGCACGTGTGTGACTACACCGCTAAGTGGAGAGGAAACGCGAATTTGAGTGCGCCCAGGTTTAGCAGCGACAATCGCCGGCACGGTAATGGTGCGTTTGTAGTCGCGGAGAACGATCGGTTGTAGGTACTCTTGTGTCAGCCCGAGATTTTTTAAAGCCTGCGCATTGAGTTCCAAGGACGTGCCTTCGTCGTGGCCCTCGTGATCGTGCCCAGCATGGTCGTCATGTTCTCCCTCCGCGTGATCGTGGCCAGCATGAGCATCAGCAGATGCGTTGACCGAACGTCGTTGTTGCAGCGTAGCGTCAATCCATGCAGACATCGTTGGCCACCAAAAGCTATAGCTTGCGGCAGCGCCGATTGCGAACAACAGGCCACTTCCAGCCAGCAATTTCTTCCTGTGATTGCTAATCAATTTCCAGCTCATGGCCTCACCTCGACATGTGTGTCAATGAATAAGAAGTTTCTATATGTGCATGAATGCGGCTCATTACCGGAATTCAGCTAACAAGTTCAGTCAGTACAAACCGAAAGCGTCAGATCACATACGTGCTGAGATGTACAAAGCGAAATTGGCTTTGTGAAATCAAGCTACGAATGGTGATAGATCTGATCAATCAAGATGGGCTAGCGGCCAAAAGCGAATCAACAAAGATCGCAGTGGCTCAAGCCGAGACGATCGCTAGGGCAATCAGATTTGCCAAGATTGCGCAAGCGCGCAGCGTAAAGACGAAGATGCGGGGGGGCCCGCTAATTCAAAGTGACTAGAGGCCTTGGCGTACGACACGCAGGCCAACGGCGCTAAGGCTGTCGTGTCACCAAAACAGACATCAATGGATGACAAGACCCTAATGTCGGTGAGACTATTTGATGACGCAGCTATAAAACTGCAACTTGGCTCATTGCAATCGTGCGAGCCACCACATGGAACTTCTGGCGAGTCGCCTGAACGATCTTCATCGTGGTCCGAACAATCCTTATGCTCCGTTTCGACATCATGCAATTCAGACGCATGATCGTGGCAACACAATTTGGGAGCATCTACGGCAACACACTCGTATTCCAAAGCGTGGTGATGATGATGCACGCAGCAGCCAAATACCGCATGAACGGTAAAAGCAATTAGTGCGAGTAAATTGGATGCTGCGGCAAACACGATATTTCCGAGGGTTACGTTGTGTCTAAGTCGACGATTGTAGCGAATTTACGTAACGACTACCACGTTGATCGGCTACCAATCGATCGCAAATGAAGGAGAATCATCGAGAATTCCCCAGCCTTTTGCTTGCATTGAGCTGGCCTCATGCCTTTTAGTGGTGCCCGAGGAGGTAGTGCCCTGGGTGCCAGCTATGGTGCGAATGAACCGGCCGCCCGTAGTAGTTGTTCGAATAGATCGAAGTAGTCACGGGCGGAACGTACTGAGGGTAAGAGTAACTACTGCCGTAGACTGGAGGCAAAGCGTTGCCCACCCCATAGGAACCGTAGCCCGAGTTGTAGTTTTGCTGATAGATCGGTGTTGGGACCGAGTAGTGGTGATCGTGATGTACGCGGTGGCCGCCATGGCCATATCCACCGCCATACACTGGGTATTGAGCTTTGGCCTGTTGGCTACTCAGAGCAAACACCAACACGCAAACTGCCATAGACAAAACGCTTCTCATCTCATGCACTCCTCGCAAGAATCGCTAAACCAAGATGCAAAGCAAACGACTTGCATTGCTGCAATTTAGTGATCGCATTCCCCGTGCCGTGAGCAAAGAAACGGAAAACTTGAGCGAGATGAGAGTTAAAAACTAAAAATCGAAGTGTTTTCACTGGTACAGAAGTTGGAGAACGTGGCTCGTACCTACGAGCTAAGCATTACGACTGTCCGACTTGTCGTCATGTTGACTTCTCTATTATCAATAAGACACGCTTTGATCGACAAATCAAAACCCTTGACTATTGCTGGCTAAAAGTCAGACCTCTTAACGCATCGCTGCCGCTTCGGTCGATGACAGCGTCTAGCGACCCTGTTAAGACAAAGCCATCCACTTTCGCCTTTGAAGATGCCAATTGCGCCTGAGCATTCACCAATTGAAGGTTCGATTCGAAGTAGGTGCGTCGAGCAACAAGTACCTGGATAAAGTCCATCTCGCCAGCTTTATAAGCAGCTTCGGCCAAATTCAATGCTTCTGAAGCGGTCGGTAAAATATCAGTGCTATAGGATTTCGACGCCTCTAACGCTGACTGATAGTCACTAGATACGGCCGCAAGTCGCGCACGAATCGATTGTTCAATGCGCTGCGATTCCATCACGGCTCTGCAATATTCAGCTCGAGCCGCTGCAATGTTACCCTGATTTTTGTTGAATACTGGGATTGGAGCACCGACCTGTAAGTTCAGCATTCCTGAATTGGTTCCGTTGTCGACTCCCGCACCCAATTGAACAGTTACGTTGGGTATTGCCTGAACTCCATGGCGGCTGAGTTCTGCTTGAGCCTGACTGATGCGAGCTTGAGCGGCTGAATACTCTGGGCTCATTGCTATTAGATTGGTAGCGACTTCTTCCCACTGAACAATATCTCCGTTCTGATCGAAACTCCCACTGAGAGTTCGAGGAGGAAGGCTTTGAACGCCTGCAATCGCAGCAATCTCTCGCCATGTCGCTTCGTACTTCGCTTGAGTTTGGCGGGAAACGAGTTCGATCTCACTGCGTTGGACTTTGGCTTGCAGGACGTCAATCTTCGATCCTTCGGAAGCCTTCAACCGCAGTTGGGCAACGTCATAGCCTTTGTCGAGCTGCTTGCGGAATTCTTGGATAAGCTCCAGTTGTTTCTGATATCCTAGTGCCTCGTAGTACCGTGTTTGAATGTCGGTGGTAACGCGAATACGTTGAGCGTCCAACTCTTGAAGCTGCGAACGAAGAGCTTCATTTTGCACGCGGCGATTAAGCCCGAGCTTGTCGGCAGTGACGAATTCTTGTTCGGCGAATAATAGGTGCTGATCCGTCCCACGATCGGCAAGCTGTTGAGCTTGGTACCCGACAATTGGATTAGCATACAAGCCTACTTGAGTGCGGAAACCGGCTGCTTTTTGTGTGGTTGCCGCGAGTTCCTTGATGGCTGGGTTGTTTGCCAGCGCAAGATCAACTAGCTGATCGAGAGTGGTTTCGCCCCCGCTGAACGCAAGAGCATCTGCACTTGGATCACCGCTTAGGGGCTCCGTTGCAGCGAATACGACACTTGATGATTCGGAGGATTCGCTGCTCGCCGCTAAAACGACGGAAGGTTCGGTACCCGGTTGAGACGTCGATTGAGCCGGTTTGGCTATATTCCTAGACGCAATTGCAGTCGACGGCACAGATGCATTTGTTGAGATTCGATTGCCTGTCGTCGCGCACCCAAGCATGACGCTGGTAGAAGCTAGAGCAAGCCATAAGAAGTGTGTCTTCATCTGATCGTCGTCCAAGAATTGAGTGAAACGCCAAACCTATCAATACAATGACAAGCGACGATTCGATCAAATGCGAGTATGGAACGGTTGAAGACTTGTAGCAGGAGGACGAGGAATCATCGAACGCGTAGTGTTAGTCCAATTTTCAAACTGTGTGAACTGCGTCGATATCCAACTACATAAGGACGTTGATATTGGAGCATCGCTCAGATGAGCCGAAGCGACGTTCAACATCTTTACAGCACAATGCGGGCAACTTGATTCGTCGCTTAACGGTTGGTGGCGAGTTTCCTCAGATGGACATTTGTCGCTGCATTCGGATGAATGCTCGCAATCGCAACTCGAAGCGTCACAATGTGCTGTCGTCAACGTCGAGAATAAGCAAGACATGCAGACCGATTGAGGAAAGCAGAAAGACAGCAGCAAAAACGCCACAATCCATCGCGAGATTCCCTTTGGTCTGGAAAACACAACTTCGCTTCCCTGCTTTTAGTCGGTGACATCGCGAATTACGACGTCATCAAATTCATCGACAGGCCGAACCAGCAAACTTAGAAAGGATGTCTGAATCGTTAAAGCTTCCCAACGAGTCGGGATTTGAATCTCCCATTTTCTCCAGAACGCTTAAACGTTGCCAATCGATCGTAGCTGAGAATGCATGCAAATCCCGTTTGGGGTTTTGGAGGATAGATGCCTCGGGTTCGTTACGCGTTCGTTATTCAGCCGACGGAAAGAACCGCGCGGCTGAATCTTGGCAGCTTCAAGGTGCAGAAGTCGCATCCATCGGCAAATACTTGTCGTTTCAATTGCCGCTAGAAACAATCGGAGTGTCCGCTGGCAGAGAAGGCAATGAGTTTTTCTTCGGAGATCGATTGGTTGTAGGTGCCACTAGGGAGGCATTGTCTACTTCCCTTTCTCGAAACAAGTCCCAACCTTTTGGCGTTACAGCGAATCTATAGCTTCCCTCAGTGATCGAATACTTTGCTTCGCCCAGATCCCGGCCATCAGGGGTCTCACCTCGGGAAAAACGGATCTCGTAGCTGCCCTTCTCTCTCAGCAATTGTTCTTCGCCCGATCGGATCTCGCCATCGCGGGCTCCATCGATCAAATAGTTGACGGATGCGTTAAGCTCCGCGGGCATCATGATCTTCACGCCACGACCAGTGTATGGCATCGCGTTCGGCTTCAAGACTCGAACTGTGGACTGACCAGGGACTGCAATCGATGATGAAGAAAGGGTGGCCGGCGGTGGTTGAGTGATAACCATCGGGCTCGAAGGAATAACTGGAGTCGAGGAGATGATTCGCTCACCAGGGTTGAGTAACACGCCACTACCTGGATAAGTCGGGTGAAGGTGGGTTGTCGTGTGAGGAACATAGTCGACATGTCCATTGTGACGAACTGCATCCACATGCGTGGTTGTGTGAGGAATGTAGTCGGGACCGTAGTGAACCACGTTGTCAAAATGGGTCGTTGTATGGGGCACATTGTGATAGTGGCCGCCATGCCGGACAGTATCGTAGTGTGTAGTGGTATGCGGCACCGAATGAACATGCTGTCCAGAAGCAGCGCTCGAAGTCATTCCCAACATCAACGCCCCAATTGCCCAACTACCAAAGATCCTGTTCATCTTACTCTCCCTGTTCGCAAAGCTTTGAAGCCTCCATGCGAATAGACATCACATCCGTGGATAGTTTCAGATCTTAGCAAATAGGGTGCGCCAGATTCGCCTTTTCTTCGACAAATCTAACTCTTCCTCTTCCCTCCGGCGTAGCGTTCAACAAATCCACAGGGTTTGGACAGCATTTTGAGAATGCTGGTCAGTTAAAACAATATGAATAGAATCAAACAAAGCCGCCTCTCACAAGCCTGCGAACCTTCGTTTGGTAGTCATTTCGATAACACACGGCATTCAACTCGACTTCATCGGGATGCTTGTGTTTGCAGATTCCGCGTTTGCGGATCGACGACAGGTAGAATCTACTTGCGTTGCTGTCGGCTGGTTCGAATAGATATTGTGGCAGCGACAATCTAAAAGGACACTGCCACAAAAAGCTCGGTGTTGGCACGTTGTCGGAGACTTAAATTCCAACGACAAAAGTTCTAAAGACTTGCTTCAAACGTGCATGATTTTTCCATACAGCCTACTTTTTCAAAGCGACTTGTAGCTTGGTCGGTTGAACCTTTTTGTTCTTAGAGTCTGTAGAGTGCTTCGTGCTATGGCCATGCGTTCGGTGGCGCGCAGAATCGCTGTGAGTAATCCCTTTTTCTCGCGGACGAGCAAACGAGCTTTCGGCTGCATTCGATGCCGTAATGCCAAATATCGAGACTATCGCGAATACCACTACCGTTTTAAGCGAACCAGCCATTTGAAATACTCCTAATCGAACAAGAAACCTTTTACCTAATCCAACCGTAGCTCATGATCGAAACGGGGAGGGTGGAATAAACCGGTATTTCGCCCGATACCTTTGACGCGGAATGTCCGTCTGAAGGGATTGCACGGCCAAAACCATCTGTTTCGCCCCGTCGGACGAAGGCCGTCGTTGCTTCGAAAGGCATTTGCGTTGATGGAAAATCCAGGAAGTTTCGAATTCCCAAAATTGGGATTGAATTGGGATTGAATCGGGATTGAAGGGTGGTTTCAAGCGATGGAGTTCCTCCGAGGTTGCAGTTGATGGATAAAGGAGCTATCCTAAAAGCATGAAATCCCCTTGTTTTGTGTTGCTATTGATCGTCAACTTGTTGACTTGCCCGCTGAGCTGCATTGCGAGCGCATCGCAATCTGCATTCGGTATTGAAGATGCGTGCGCATGTTGCGACTGCTGCTCACCTTGCGAGGAAGTTCCAGCTTCTAATGATACGATGCCTCATGACCAAGACTGCAGCTGCAAGAGTTGCATTTGTGAAGGAGCAGTCGTATCGAATCCTGTCGAGTTACCCGATTCAGAACATGCCCTTAGCTGGAATCTGCCAATTCAATTCGCAACTCCGGTACCATTACATTCGACGGGTTTTCTTGGTAATCATTGGTCCGAGCACTCTGGACAAATTCTCTCGGGTCGCGACGCGTGCATAGCGCAACAATCTTGGCAGATCTGAGCCACGCGACGAATTTAGCGAACCTTAAAGCCCAGCTCTAAAAGTCGGCTCAAGTGATCGCACTTCTTTTTCGGTCGTAAATCCTGTGGCCTTTATGCCGCGCACCATACGGGAATTTGAAGCACGCCAACCACGCTTCATCCGTGAGATTTATAGAAATAAGCCAAAGTAAGAATCCGTTCATGCTGCTTCCTTGGGAATACGGTGTCCGCAATCTGGCCAGAAGACCAGTTCGCACTGCGCTGACGATGATGGCACTAGCCACTGTCGTAATGCTGGTGTTCGTAGTCGTTGGCTTTATTCGTGGACTGGAACAATCGCTTGCAGTCAGCGGAGATGACAACGTCGTTTTGGTTTACTCAGTCAATTCGGAAGAGAACATCGAAAACTCGTCGATCCCGGCTCGAACACCGGCACTACTGACATCAAGCTTAGATGGAACAGTCAATCGCTTTGGCCTGTCGCACGCATCACCAGAGTTGTATTCAGGAACTAGGGTAAAAAGTGAGAGCAGCGACGCTGGACTCGGTTTAGTGCGAGGCGTAACGTTGGCCGCACCCTTGGTCCGAAGATCCGTCCAGTTGATTGAAGGGAATTGGCCTGGTGACGGTGAAGTGATCGTTGGGCGTCTGGTGCCGGCCAAGCTTGGTAGTAGTCAGGATTCCATGGCTGTTGGCAAGAGTGTCGAATTCGAAGGAAGATCATGGAAGATCAGCGGACGATTTGCCGCTGGTGGTGCCGCCTATGAATCCGAAATCTGGTGCAAGCTGACCGACTTGCAAACAGCGACCAAACGTCAAGACATCAGCTTGGTTGCGTTACTATTGTTGCCAAGTAGTTCCGCTGCCGAGGTAGAACTGTTTTGCAAGGAACGCACGGATCTAGAACTTCGTGCTAGCCGCGAAACGGATTACTACGCAACGCTCCAGCAACATTACAAGCCGGTGCGATTGCTCGCATGGATGGTAGTGTTGCTCGTATCCGGCGCGGGCATATTCGCTGGGTTGAACATGATGTATGGCGCTGTCGCTGGTCGCGTTCGAGAGATTGCAACTTTGCAAGCGATCGGATATCGCCGCCGAGCCATCCTTATCAGCCTAATCCAAGAAGGAGTTTTGCTTTCTGCGGCTGGTTCTCTTGTATCCGGCTTTATCGCCCTGACGCTGCTGAACGGCATGGCAGTCAGATTCACGATGGGCGCATTCACACTGCGCATCGATGGTGTCGCCATCTTGATTGGTTGCGGCGTGGGTTTGGTATTGGGTGTCTTGGGCGCGTTGCCTCCGGCACTGAAGGCACTGCGGGCGGAAGTAGCAGCCAGCCTTAAAGCAGTTTGAGTTGTTAACCCTGTTTTTACTCATGGAGAGTTTCGATGAAAGTTCTAAAAGTTCTACTGTTGGTCTCAATGGTTTTCGGTGTAGTAGGTTGCCAGCCTAGAGACGCTAGCACCGCCAAAACGAATGGTTCGCTTGATGCGTCGACATTCCTCGCAACTAGCGAACCCACGGGAGCGATCCCCGTAGGTGAAGCAAGGGAAAAGACCGAGGATGGCCAAGAGGTCACACTCGTTGGTCGCATTGGAGGTTCAAGCAAACCATTTATCGACGGACTGGCAGCCTTCACGATAGTTGATCCTAAAGTGCCATTCTGCGCTCCCGACGAAGGTTGTCCGACGCCGTGGGACTACTGCTGTCAAACAGAAGCTGTGAAAAGCAACATCGCCACAGTGAAGATTATTGGTGAAGCCGGCGCGCCGGTAAGTCAGAGCGCACGTGACCTTCTGAACGTGAAAGAGCTTGCAACGGTTGTCGTGAAAGGCAAGGCAAAACGGGATGACCAAGGCAATTTGACAGTCTCTGCGAATCAAGTCTTTGTTCGGCCGGGCGAATAGTCATGCTCAAATCACCATTAGATCTCAGTCAGCTTGCATTGGAGCGTGATTCCACGAATGCCGCTTCCAATAAGCCTCCGCTTAAGAACAAAAAGCGTTGGTTATCGCGTTACGCATTGCCCCTCGCCATCCTCATAGGCTTTGCTGTGTTGCTCGCATCAGCGGCTGGTGATCGCCTAATGCCTGCCCGCTCTGTGACGATCATGCCTGTGATCGTGAAACGGGCTGAGATGCAGCAAGCGGGTTCAACGCTCTTTCAGTCGCCGGGATGGATCGAGCCGCGACCAACGGCGATTAGCGTAGCAGCGATGGCACCTGGTGTGATTGAAGAGCTAATGGTAGTGGCTGGGCAAATCGTGAATAAGGGCGAGCCTATCGCGAGACTTATTTGTGTCGATGCTGAGCTGGCATTGCTACAAACCAAGAATGCACTCGCCATTCGTGAAGGTGAACTCAACCGCGCGAAGGCCGAACTGTCGGCGGCGCGCGTTCGATTGGATAACCCTGTGCAGCTCCGAGTCCAGCTCGCTGATGCGCAGAGTAATTTGTCGAAGTCCAAAACTGAGCTTGGCAAGTTGCCGTTTCTGATTGAGGCTGCCAAATCGAATTTGAAGTATGCGCTAAGCAGCAAAGAAGGCAAGCAATCAGCCAAAGGAGCGATCTCAGATAATATCATCGCAAAAGCTGAAAATGACCACGCAGTTGCCGCTGCAAGCTTGAAGGAATTGGAACTACGTCAACCAAACCTGGAGCGAGAGGTGATCGCGCTTCAGGACGTTGTTATAGCACTCGAACAGCAATTGAAACTATTGGTTGAAGAGAAACGACAACTTGGCGAAGCTGAAGCTAAGGTACAGTCAGCGGAAGCATATAGAGATGAAGCGAAGCTACAGGTTCGACAAGCGGAACTCATGCTGGAGCGTTGTACTGTTCGAGCTCCTATGGATGGCCGCATTCTGAGACTGATTACATCTCCAGGTTCGCGGGTTATGGGGTTAGAGGCAACTGCCGGCCAGAGTTCCAGTACTGTGGCCGAAATGTATGATCCACAGAACCTCCAAGTACGGGCGGACGTTCGTCTGGAAGATGTACCCATGGTCACAAAGGGACAGCCAGTTGAAATCCAAACGGCGTCTTCGTCACAAGTGATCCACGGACGGGTCTTACAGCTAACTAGCTCCGCGAGCATTCAGAAAAACACGCTCGAAGTCAAAGTTGAATTGCTCGATCCGCCAACCACAGTCGGCCCCGAGATGTTGGTAACGGCAACTTTCTTAGCACCCAAGAATGACGCGTCGCTCTCACCAACTGAAACAGAACGAATGTTTGTCCCTCGGTCATTGGTGCAAACTGGTGAGTCTACATCCTTTGTTTGGGTTGCGGATGAAAACTCTGCAGCTAGAAAACGATTCATCGAGCTAGACGGTAAAGGTGGAGGTGATCTCGTTGCAGTTAAATCAGGCCTGAGAGTAACGGACAAACTGATCACCAGTGGAATCAAAGGTCTCCGAGAAGGGGGCCGCGTGAAGATTACTGGTGATGATCAAACGATAGGAATGAAGTAAATGGCACTCGTGGAACTTCGTGGCGTCAGCAAGAGCTTTCGCAAAGGTGAAGAAACAATCACTCCACTCGACAACATCAGTATGGATATTGATGCAGGCGAGTTTGTATCGCTGATGGGACCGAGTGGTACCGGCAAAAGTACACTGCTCAACCTCGTCAGTGGCATCGATCGCCCTGACTCAGGTACGATCACAGTCAATGGTACGGATGTGACTAAATTGACTCGAACACAGTTAGCCGATTGGCGAGCGGCGAATCTAGGGTACATCTTTCAGACGCACAACCTAATACCTGTGCTCACTGCGTATGAAAATGTCGAGCTTCCAACGCTATTGCTGAAGCTGTCTTCTGCACAGCGACGACAACGCGTTGAATTGGCGCTCGAAGCAGTAGGACTTAGCGATCGCGCCAATCACTATCCACGTCAATTGTCCGGTGGGCAAGAACAGCGGGTAGGCATCGCACGAGCGATCGTTGCTCATCCAAAAGTCGTCGTCGCTGACGAACCAACTGGTAGTTTGGATGCCGAGACAAGTGAGCAAGTTCAAGTATTGCTGCAGCGACTCAATCGCGAACTGAACATTACGATGCTTATGGTGACGCACGACAGCAATATTGCATCGATTGCGTCAAAGCAATTGATCCTCAACCGAGGTAAGTTCTTGACGCGATCAGAGAAAGCGGTCATATGATTTCTTATGTTCTCAAGACCCTGTGGCGTCATCGCACACGAACTCTGTTAACGGTCACTGGAGCAGCAGTTGCCATGTTTGTTTTCTGCTTCGTTGGTTCCGTGCAGGAAGGGCTGAATCGGCTGACCACGGGCTCAGATGCAGATCGAACCTTGATTGTTTTTCAAGAGAATCGTTTTTGCCCTACTACAAGTCGATTGCCAGAGGACTATTCGCGAAAGATCAAAGAGATTCCTGGTGTGCGTGACGTCATGCCCATTCAGGTATGGACCAACAACTGCCGTGCAAGTCTCGACATCATTGTTTTCAATGGTGCCGACCCGAATCAAATTCAAAAAACACGCCCGATCAAGCTTTTGGCCGGCAACTGGCAGCAATTTCAATCGCAGCGAGATGCCGCGATTGTGGGACGAAACGTTGCGAGTCGCCGTGGCTTGAAGGTGGGCGACCAATTCTCCATCGGTGAACTTTCCGTTCGAATTGCCGGTGTCTTTGAGTCGACGGTCCCTTCAGAGGAGAATCTGATTTACACGAGCCTCGGGTTTCTTCAGTACACGCGTGGCGCGGATACGGCAGGATTAGTGACTCAACACGAGGTTATGTTGACCGAGGATGCTGATCCGGATCGCGTTGCAGCCGCAATCGATGCAGCGCTGCGATCTGGCTCGGTAGCAACGAAGACTCGCCGCAAAGGGGCCTTTCAGGCCAGTACGCTGTCGGACCTCGTCGACCTGATTGGCTTTGCTCATTGGCTTGGCTATGCGTGCGTCGGTCTAGTGCTGTCGCTGGTCGCGACAACCACAGTGATGAGTGTTCAAGATCGGATCAAAGAGTATGCCGTGCTTCAGACGATTGGCGTTCGCCCCTTAACCACGCTTCGACTGGTTCTGACCGAAAGCACTTTGCTATGCCTGATCGGTGGATTGTCTGGAACGTTGCTCGCGATGATTGCACTGAGCCTAGGTGGTTTTGCAATCGGGGCCGAAGGTGCGACGATCGCATTTCGACCTACTTTGAGTTTGGCAATCTCGGGCAGTCTCATATCCATCTTCGTTGGCCTGATAGCTGGTATCGCACCAGCAATGCAAGCAGCCACTGTACCTATTGTAAATGCACTTCGGCAGCCTTAATTCGCCCGGGGAGACGCCAAGTTGCGAATTGGGAGAGCGATCTGTAGGGTGTACTAAGATCGTTACTTGCTGATTGCCTTCCACATCAGGGCCGTCATCGACTCAACGCGGTGGGACTTCACCGCATTGAGCCACCCATCTCATTAGATTTTGAGAGTCCATCGGTTCAAAATCACCATTCACCGCTCGCTACTTCACTTTTTTATCAGTCGCTTGATGCTCTTGATGTTCATGGCTTGCATGATGATCATGAGCCGCTTCCTCGTGACCGAGTTCTTTCAGCAGCTTATCATGCTCTTTCTTGATCTCATCGAGAGATGAATGCATCTTGCTACACATTTCGGCACATGTTTTTCCATCTGGTGACGACTTGCAGCATTCCTCATGCAACGACTTCTGAACGGTAGTCGCTTGGACAAGCTGCGTTTCGATCTTCTTGATTTGCTCCACGGCCTTTGGATTGGATGCATTCTCCTGTCGCACAATTACCATGTCGCGTTGAATAGCTTGCAGCTGTTGGCCAAGCATCTGCGATTCCGCTTGAATAACCGTCGGCTGAATGACTTGAGCCTGTGTCGCATAACGTTGGATGCCGCGAGAGTAATCTCTCGCATGTTGAATGTTTCGCGATGTCCGCTGGTTCGCGAAGAAAGGTGCACCATTGTTCCTCGATACCTTGTCATTGACTTGCGCATTTGATGTCTGCGGATAGCCGACCGACAAGCCAGCGATTACCGCCAATGCCATTACAACCTTTCCGATACTTTCGATACTCATCATCGTTCCTTTCAAGAACATGACCTCGGCACCCTGTTATAACGGAGTGCCGTTTAGTCAGAAATTCAAGCCGCCAATCGGCCCGTATACCTGTTAGATGCGCACGAACTAAACATGCTTCAGAGAATAAAACACTTATATTTGAAAGTCGTTACAGGATTATGCGAGCGAATGAGCACAACCCAATTGGAGAAGTGAGGATCTTGCTCGGGCTCTACAGAAGCTTGGGGGAAGAACTTGACCATGGCGAAGTACCTGACCCCGAGGAGACTCGCTCCCTCTAACCTCTCCAACAGAAGTCGACTACGCAAAAATGCCTGCGCATCGCTAAGGTTGGTACGAGGCCGATATCCGAATCCTAAGAAAGCCGCTTGCCCTGTCGTTAACGCTACAAGCAAATTGCACATCTATTCGCGGGATCAGATTCAAAATTGATCCCGCGCAATCTCAGCAATTGCATGTCGTCTGGAAAGCTGAGCATGCTACCAGTCTTGCGTCTTGGTGTAGCAACAAAACAGAAGACTCTTGCCCGCACGACCGAAGCGTCTCAGAACGGGATGCGCTGTCTTGTCGAGAATGCGTACGAGCCTTTACAAGTCATACTCAGTGTACTTTCCAGTGGTGATCAACGACACTTCACGGTTTGTTAACTTACGGGGGCGATTTATCCCTCACATAAGTAGTTTCCTCAATTGGGACTACTCGATTGAAACTTTCGTCGGCAAAGTTTCCGAGCAGCCGTGACAGGTGCCGTTTTCGCTGCACTCGGATTTAGTCGCAAGCGCTTTGCCTTTATCTGCACAGCAACCGGATGTGCAGGAAGTTGGCCCAGCTTTGCAGCAGTCACAACTGCAATCATTACATCCGCAGACCCCTGATTCACAGCAACAGTCTCCGTCTGGACAGCAATTGGAGCAAGAACATGCCGAGTTAGTCGACTCCGCCGTTCTTGTGCCGGAATAACTTGCACCAAATGCTAGCCCAACTCCAACAAACACCAACAACGCGATCGTGGAAGCCAATTTCATTTTCATTTACCCTTCGTACGGAAGACTCTAACAACTAGTTACTGCATGATTTTCCATTTCATGCATCTGATAAGTTCGATGCTCACGAGACTCAATTCCTTCATCAAAATTCAGACGTCTAGGCGATCACATCCCTTTGGGGCAGGTCGCTTCGCTAGCAGCGATCACGTCGATGCTATGGGAGATCATAGACAAATCGTCGGCAACTGTTTGTTCATGGATTGGAACTGGCTTTTTTAAAGTATCGCTCCGCACGAGGCAACTGCTCAGTGGTGCGAGGTCTACGCTGGGTAGAGTAAATCCCGCGCAACACTGTGAGGTTGTAAGGATTCCCGAACTAATCGAATCAACTGTAAAGTTTTTTCAGCCGTAGAAAATGCGACTCGAAGAAGTGAAATGATACCATCGCAATCAAGATGATCATGGCGAACATGCCTATGACATACACGCTAGAGGCAATCAGAGGATCGGTCGGCAATAGGCTAATCATCTTTGTCATCGGCAGCATAGTCACCAGTGGTAACTGAATGACATACATGCCGTAACTGTACTTCCCAAGTGCTCGCAAACAACCTGACTCTAACAGCCGAACTAGTGAGGCCTTACGATTGCTTAGTAGGACCACTGCCATCGAAGCAGAGCAAACTGCTGGACACAGGGTACTTGGAATTTCGAGGAAACGTTGTCCTATGACGGCAACTCCGAACAATAGCGGCAGAAGCAAAGCTAGCATGACCCAACCAGCTCTTCGAATCGTCACTCGGCTGATCGATGAGGTAAGCAAGATCGCAAGCATTGCTCCAAAGCTAAGACCATCCGCCCGAAAGAACGTCGCGACTGACACTGCAACATCAAAGCGACTATCTAGAGCGGCAACCGTTCTTGCCACGCACACCACGGCGATGATGGTCATACAAACTATGCACAACTGTCGTCGCGTCAGCAGCAACACAACCGCGGGCCAAATCAAATAGAAATGCTCTTCAACGGCAAGCGACCAGAAATGGTCAAACGCACCAAAACACCACTCGTTAAGCCAAGCCATTCGGAAGTTCGATGTGTAGGTCCACAAGTAGAACTGCTCACGACTTGCCAGATCGAATGAATTCGTGTTCAACAGATTTGGGATGACGAGAATTCCCAATACGAGGCTCAAAAAATACAACGGAAAAATTCGCAGGACTCGTCGCGCCATGAAGTTGCGAAAGTAGTGCGGTTGGCTTTTTGTCCGTAGCAAGATCCCGGTTATCAAGAAGCCCGACAGAACGAAAAACAAGTCAACGCCACGTTCACCAACTGGTGCGAAACGACGAATGATTGCCAGGACGGGATGGGCTTCCGGGTCAAGCTCCTTACACAGTCGATACAACGTAACGGCAAGAATTGCCAAGCCGCGAATGCCGTCTAGTGCCAAACAGTGTGAGTTTGGGCTCCATGCGTTGGCTTGTTGACTGGTATCTGATTCTATTTGAGTCATTCGAACGAGTGATACTCCTTACCGGTCTATCCTTTCCAGGATCTCAAGCGAAGGGCATTGGTGACAACGAAAAAGCTGGAAAGACTCATCGCTAGTCCGGCTACGACAGGGGATAGGCTTAGTCCTAGCCATGGGTGCAATAGTCCGGTTGCTATTGGAATCAACAATAGGTTGTAACCGAAAGCCCACGCGAGATTCTGTTTGATGTTGACCATGACGGAACGAGCTAGGTCAATCGCCCTCGGTATGTTTTGGATGTCACCTGACATCGCAATGACGTCGGCGCTTTCGATGGCTAGATCTGTTCCAGTTCCCATGGCTATCCCAACATCCGCGACGGTGAGTGCCGGTGCATCATTTAATCCATCACCAACGAAAGCGACGCGACGTGGCTTGCTATCGCTCCTTGACTGCTTGAGCGATTGAATTACGGCTGCTTTTTCGTTGGGACGGACTTCCGCATGGACCATGTCGGATAGGATGCCGCAACGCTTCGCAATCGAATTGGCGGTACGAACGGTGTCACCCGATATCAATGCAACTTCAAAGTTGCTCTTGATCAGTCTCGCTACAGCAAGTGGTGTCGAAGGCTTCATAGGATCGGACACTACAATCAACGCAGCAAGCTGACGATTGATCGCTGCGAAAAAGTAACCGCTCCCCTTCCCAATTGCTTCATCGACGTGTTGGCTCATCGTGGTAGTGTCGATGCCTCGCTCGTTTAGGTACTTTTCCGAACCAATTAAGACATGATCGCCATTGGACAGTCGAGCATCAATTCCAAAACCAGCAACGGCGCGAAAGTCGACAACGTCGAGCGTTGTAGAAAGCTTCTTTTCCTTAGCCGCTTCGACGACTGCGATCGCCAGTGGATGCTCGGAGCGGCGTTCGACAAGGGCCAGTTGAGCCAGCAAGGTTGACGATTCAAATGGTGGTAGGACCTTAAGCATCGACAGGGTGGGCTTGCCTACCGTTAGCGTTCCCGTCTTGTCGAACGCTATTGTGTCAACCTCGCTAAGCAACTCAATCGCTTCGGTAGATCGAAACAGGATGCCCTGTTGTGCTGCTTTGCCCATTCCCACCATGACACTTGTTGGTACAGCTAACCCCATGGCGCATGGGCAAGCGATAATTAACACCGCAACCGCATGTACCAGCGCTTGATCGATCGATCCACTTGGCATGAAGAACAACCAAATCAATGCCGTACACAATGCAATCAGTAACACGACGGGAACAAAGTACGCAACGACGCGATCGGCAATCCCTTGGATACGAGGCTTGGATGCTTGAGCCGATTCGACGAATGCGACAATCTTCGCCAGCGTTGTATCAGCACCGACTGCCGTCGCTCGAAATTGAATGCTACCGTTTCCGTTGATCGTGCCCGCAACAACTTGATCTCCAGCGGTTTTCACAACTGGTACGCTTTCACCCGTCACCATACTTTCATCGATGTAAGTCGAGCCACTTAAAACGACGCCATCGACAGCGATTGTCGAGCCCGGACGGACCTCAACAATATCGTCAAGCACTACATCTTCGACAGCAATCGATTTCGATTTACCATCGCGGATTACCGTCGCCATTTTAGGGACGAGATTAAGTAGCAACTTCATCGCGTCAGAAGCTTGATGCCGAGATTTGGTTTCGAGAACCTTTCCGAGCAACACTAGTGTGATAACGACAGCGGAAGCTTCGAAGTACACGTGCCTCGATTGCTCAGGAATCCAGTCAGGAACAATGGTAACTACCGAGCTGTAGAAAAAGGCTGAAAGCGTGCCAAGCAAGATTAATGCGTTCATGTCGGGCGAATTTGAGAACAAGCTCTTTGCACCCAATCGCAGGAAGCGACCACCAAAGTAGAATTGCACTGGTACAGCTAAGCCAAGCATCATCCAATTCCATCGCTCCATTGGAAGCCAAAGCATCATTGAGTTCATGATGCGAGATGAAAGCATGGGGACCATCGCAATGACCACAAGTGGAACTGTGAAGATTGCAGAACCTAGGAACAGCTTCCAAAGTCGATAGGTTTCCTCATCGCGTCTATTACTCGAGTCAGACTTTGATTGTAGCGCGAGGGGTTCGTAGCCAAGCTTGAGGATGGCCTCCTGTACGGCTTGTTCATCTTCGACGCTTGGAATGCGATCGAATTGCACACTGGCTCGTTCCGTCGCCAGATTTACCGACGCATCGACAACCGAAGGCAGTTTGCGCAGACCATTCTCGACTCTTCGGACGCAGGCGGCACAAGTCATTCCGCCCACGCCAATTTCCATCGGTCTGATATTCTTATTCATTTGCACTTCCTCTTTGGCCAACATGGTCATCCGCTAAGGTGAGGCCGGAGTCGCCTCGTAACCTGCGTCCTCAACCGCTGCAGTAACAGCCTGATCGTTGGCATTTCCGACGACTTTTGCTTCGCCAGCTTTCAGGTCGACTCGAACCGATCGAACGCCTTCCAATTGCCCAATCGCAGCCTCGACCGCGTTTTGGCAATGTCCACACGTCATTCCTGTCACTTTGAAAATGCGTTCTTCGGGAGGATTTGTCATTGGTGTCGCTCCAATTCGGCAAAGGTGGTAATCAATTGGATTGTGGCTTAACTACCGATTTCGATGCCGCAAATCACTCACTCCTTCAGCAAAGTATTCGCTTTTGCTCCCTCTTTGTGGCAGGCAATCTTCTGATGCGCGGGAGCGGAATTTCTATCGAAAGTCTCGAATTTGCCTCGGAATTTGGGGCGACGATCGCGGTTTCGTAGATAATCAGGTGAAAATTGCTGTCTGTCGTGAAGGAATTCCCGCGTGGCAGCATCCAACGTGCATTCGGCCCCAACACCCGTTTAGTCAGTTTTGAAGAACTCAATGTCCCTCATACCCCTCCAATATGTTTTGCTTTTCGCTTTAGCGTATAGCCAAATCTTTGGTGGGATTTCGTGTTGCTGCCTGGGCCGAACACTTTTCAGCAATTCAGCAATGGTTGATGCGTCATCGGTTGGGGATGCATCCAGCAAGAACAGAACCGCCGAAACCGCGAGACCTACTGGAAAGTGCCCCAAGTGTAGTGCTAGGAAGCCTGCTAACCCGCTAACGAGTAAAGATGCATCAGCAAAGCGCGCGACGCCTTGCTCCACGATTAGTGATGATGGGCAATGCCGATGTCATAAACTCGTTATCAATGCTAATAGCCAGAATGAACCGTTAACGGTAGACGGCGCGAATCCCGTATGGTCGCTACCAGTTTTGGAATCAATACCAAAGCATGAAGTAGCCATGATAGAACTCCGAAAGTTCGAGGTCCCCATCCGTTTTGGTGGACGTTCTTGGCAATCGATTGCCTGTATCTGGAAGAATTGACAGCTTCAAAGAACCGCTCTTTGCGTTTTTGGGAGACGTTGCAAGTTCGCTTATGGACAGCAATATCAATTTTTCAAGTTTATCAAAATCACAGGTACATCATCATGGTTACGAAAACTGCCTTGTTGGGGGCTGTTGCGTTGGCTTCGTTCGCTTTCTTAACAAGTGGTGGCAACAACGCTAAGAGAGCCTCTTCTTTGCTGGAACCAAGTCAGCCAGTCTGCTGCATGAAGAATGCATACTGCTGCCTTGACAACCGTCCCTGCTGCAGCTGTTAGTCGACTAACGGTATTGCCGAAAGTCAGCCTGCTTGGAGTTGTACTAGATACTACGAGCAGGTCCAACTTTTTTGCAGTATGGAGTGAAGAATGCAGCAACCAGAGTCATCCAATCCACAGAAGTCGATGCCGCAGACAGCATCGATAGAAAACATACCGATTGACGAGCTGAAAAAGTGGGTCAGCAATGCCACAGGTGGAAATCGCGAGTACCAAAAACGGATATATGAACTTCTGGCTTCGCGAATCTACCGAGTGATCCGAAAGATCGTTGGTGCAAGCAACGCAGACGACGTGATGCAAGATTTTGTCATTCAGTTGTTCGCAAAGCTTGGTCAATTTCGATTCGAATCCTCTTTAGAAACTTGGGCGCATCGAATGGCTGTCAATCAAAGTTTGCAGTACCTAAGGAAAACTAAACGCGAGGAGCAGCGAGCGCTGAAAGTCGCGATGGCAACCGAAATGACCAACGATTCAAGAAGTCAAAATCAGGCTGACGATGCAGAGGTTTTGCAACTCGCCATGGAGCAGATTTCAGGCGAACAGCGAGCAATTCTGCACATGAAGGAAGTAGAAGGGTTGGGATATGAAGCGATTGCAAGTGTGCTTGGTATTCCTGAGGGTACGGTTGGTTCAAGATTGAATAAAGCTAGAAAAGAACTTAGGACTTCGCTAATCCAATTGGGTTGGGAGGCATAATGGTAAATTGCTATTGGGTTGAAGAACGACTATCCGCTTACATCGACAACGAGCTCAGCTCGCAAGAGCGACTCGCATTTGAGGCACATTGCGATCAGTGCGATTCATGCCGAACGCTTACGGTTGAGTATCAAGCGATCGGTACGCTCATGCGGCAGTCTGAAGCACGCGTCGATACGAATTCCCTCTGGGAGCGACTTGAGCATCGATTGGACGACAGTCTTGTTGTCCCGATTACGACCAAGTCTCAACCCAAAAACTGGGTTTACGCAATCCTTGCGACAGCCGCATCCGTAGCGCTCATTTGGTTTGTTGCAAAGAATCCAACATCCAACCACGGCGACGTTACTCATCAACACGCTGCGCTCGCCGTTGATTTTCAAGAAGTCATCCGCACAGCTAAGTCGGAACCCAAGGCCGCTGTCGCTAAATTGGTAGCAAAATATCAAGGTAAGGAGCTCAATGCAAAAGCCACAGCAAGCTACCTCGGATACGAGCCCGCAATTTTCAAAGGAGCCCCGGAAGGATTTACACGGGTTTCAACGCATGTACTTAACATGCCGTGCTGTAAATGCTCGGCGTCGATTTGTGAACGCAAGGACGGTACGTCTCTGATCGTTTTCGAACATAAAGATGAGCAGCCCGTTTGGTTTGGCGATTTGCCATCGATCGAGACGCAATGTAGCGGTCAGA
Source organism: Planctomycetota bacterium (assembly GCA_963204965.1). Classification (GTDB taxonomy): domain Bacteria; phylum Planctomycetota; class Planctomycetia; order Pirellulales; family Pirellulaceae; genus Aureliella. The sequence continues at coordinate 29,038 of CAUJKA010000477.1, forward strand.
CTTGCAAGATTATCGAAGCCGCAGGCCAGCTCGCTGTGAGTTGGAAGAGCGAGGATCGTCAATTAACGATGATCGGTGCGAATGATATTTCGGAAGTCAACCAGTGGGTTGCTTCGATGAAGCTGTAGTTTGGTCACTTATTTATTATCGAGAGGTCATAATGATTCGTGGATTGAGTAAGTTTTTGGCATTGGCAGTGAC
>CAUJKA010000478.1 GCA_963204965.1 Planctomycetota bacterium
TGGGCTTTTCGCCTAGCACTGGATTGTCCAAGCGAGTGAGTAAGCTGGAAGCTCCGGCAGCATCTCGTGCGGCCATGGTTTCAGTGAGTTCGTTCTTGATTTGGCTCAATTTGTCGCTGCGAGATTTAACCTCGGCGACTAAATTGCTGTACTTCGGACGCAATTCTGCGAGCCGATTGAGTCGTTGGCCTAGCTCTCTCTCCTGTTGATCAAGAGCTTGCATCTTCTGCTGAGTGATTCCAATGGCTGCTTCGTAGCCTTGGATGATTCTTTGAAGTTCGGATCGAATGTTGTCCCTAAAGGATGTCTCTGCCTTACGAGCATTGACAACCTCGGGATGACTCGCGGTGAATTTGCCTTCTAGATTGGATGTCCGTACCATCGCTTCGGATAGTCCTTCGCGAAGTTTTAGGATCACGGGATTTGAAGCGGTCAACGCGTCAGCCGCTTGCAGAATCAGCGAAGGGTTCTCCATTGCCGCTTGGGCAAATTGAACGTTTGGAGTCATCGTCTTGATACTGAGATCGGCTTTGCGAAGTTCATCGCGAACCATGTCTAACATGAAGCGGTTGGTACTGCCGACTGCCGATTCGGATAGGCCTCGAAGGTCAGCTAAATCGCTTCCTGCGTCGACTTCCATCTTCCGCAACTCTTCGGTCGCCAATTGAAGGCTCTCTTCGCACACGGACTTGGCCGCTTCCAACTCTTGGATCACACCTCCAGCCCGCTCGATGCGAACTGATTTGAGCTGCAATTCCAAGGCATCGCAAATGGCCATTGTGAGCTTAACAGCTCTCTCTTTAGAGTCTTGTTTAACGTCTAAGTAGATCATCTCCGTAGTACCCAGCTCAGCACCGCGTGGAGCTCGAACCGATACACAACTCTTGGCGAAATCTTCAACTTCGGACTTGGTCGGTGGATCGTTGTTTTGCATCAATCCAAAGAACTTGGCTGGACGACCAACTTCCTTGAGCGCTGCTTCGACGACTTGCGAATTCCGAGCGATCTCAAGTACAGTCTCCTGAGCGACCTTCATCTGCGTCTGGCTTTCAAATCGCCCCAGCCGCATCACGGCTCCTGTCGCTTCGTCGCGTACAATTAGAGCTTGCGAGGCGACCCACATGTCTTTCTTAAGTAAAACAGCGTAGGCGAGTCCCAGACCGAGAAACCCGATGGTAGTAAAAATCCAAAGCTTGCGCCATTGCCAATAGCTAATCGCCAAGCTGGAGACCAATGGGTTGATGGGAAACGATTTTGGGATGTTCATGATTTGCTTTGGCGTTCGGAGCATTGAAAATGCATGCCAAGCTCACGAAGTCGTTGGATGGACTTTGTAAGCGGACTGCTTTTTGCCATGCTACCGTAGCCCACCGAATGTGACTGACGATGCGTTTTGGCATCGTTGCCTGGTTGAAAACCAAGCGATTTGGACTAGAGCTTCCGATTTTGCAGGATGTAGCGATTGCCGTCGAATGTCCATCCATTACGATTGCAGCAACGATCTGATTTGCGCAACCTGATGGCCTGAATCGCGCGATCCCAGAAATTGAACTCTAACAACTGTCTAACTTTGAACCATCTACAGAAAATTCTGCTCCTCGTACCGCTGTTGATTGTTGGTTGTAGCAACGGTTCCAGTGAAGCTCGTCGTGCTGCCGAATCCATTTCGGGTTCGACAATGGGAACCACCTTCTCCATCAAGTATCAGCCCAGTAACGATACTCCTGGAATTGCGGACGTGGCTAAGGTGGTGAACGACGAACTGGCTGTTGTGAATAAGCAGATGTCGACCTACTTGGAAGATTCCGAGGTTTCCAAGTTCAACCAAAGCCAATCGACGGATTGGTTCACGGTATCGAACGAGACCGCTCGTGTTGTCGACCTAGCTTTACAGTACAACCGTCTTAGCGAAGGAACCTTCGACGTTACAGTCGGTCCCTTGGTGAACGCATGGGGATTTGGGCCTTCTTCTCCGACGCCCACTTCGCCTCCGAGTGCCTTGCAAATAGCCAATCTACTCACCTCTGTGGGATCGGACAAACTTCAAGTTCGTTTAGATCCTCCGGCCTTAAAGAAGACGCTTCCTTCGGTTCAGATAGATCTTTCCGCCATCGCCAAAGGCCACGGTGTTGATCGCGTGATCCAGCGATTGAGTAACTTAGATATCAAGAACATGATGGTGGAAATCGGTGGTGAGGTAAGAACAAGTGGCACACGTGCCGATGGACAGGGCTGGCAGGTTGGAATTGAAGTACCTGACCCACGTCGACGAGCCTTACACCGCACGATCTCCTTTTCGGATCTAGCCTTAGCAACCAGCGGTGACTATCGAAACTTTCGCCAAGTCGGCACAGAGCAAGTGGGGCACTTCATCAATCCGAAAACCGGAAGACCGATCGAGACTGAAATTGCATCGGCTAGCGTGCTCATGCCCGATTGTGCTTCAGCAGATGCCATTGCAACAACGTTGATGGCTTCAACTCTAGAGAATGCACTTCGTCTAAGCACTCTTCATCAATGGCCGGTGCTTTTAATCGTCCGCCGTGGAGATCAATTCGAGACGATTACCACACCCCAATTTGAAGAACTAGTCCAATACAAATGACTGCAGGCCTAGGGTCTAAATCTGCCCAGATTTTGCTGCCGAAACAGTGTTGCCGAAACAGTGTTGCCGGAAAGAAAATCTGGAGGAGAAGCCATAGCGGCGACATCTCCTCCAGTTGAATCGGCAACCTAGCCTCTAGCTGCAACCCATTGAGTTGCCGCAGTTGTGGCAGAGGTAGCAGTTGCCGTTGCGGACGGTAATCGAACCGCAGTTATCACAGCTTGGAGCGTC
>CAUJKA010000479.1 GCA_963204965.1 Planctomycetota bacterium
ATACGAAACTTCGCTTCTACCTTCGCGCTAGCAAAAGAAAAGTCCAACGTTCGGAGGAGGAGCTGCAAGAGGCACGAAATAGAATGGCCGAAATCAAAAAACTTGCTGCAGCACTCAATATTGGGCGACGACGTAGTGCAAACGCTCGGAAACCCAAGCCTCGAAAGTTCATCACCAACCTGTTTCTGAATCGCAACTACGGATTGCGCATTGACCAGAAAAATGAAAGGCTACGTGCTGCCAAGCTCTTGCACAGGTTGAAGACGATGGCCAGAGAGGGGGTGAGCAAGGAGCAATTCCTGACCGAGCTTGATGATCAGGATACATTTCTACAGTATGTCAAGCGTCAGTTCGATGATCGGGCTGGGACAGTGTACGACGTACTCGATAGCCTAAGCGCGTATAGCTATTGCGACGACCTCGATTGTAGGCTTTCAGAAGACTCGGATGATGATGAATGATGAAATCGACTTCAACGCAATCTGAAACGGTGTGCCGATAACCTTGAATGGCACATCGCACTGCCAAAGAAACGTAAGCTGACTGCCATTCATGGTGTCGTCTCCTCAACGTCCGCTTGATTTCCGGTTCGGGCTCAAGCGGGCTTACTCAGCAGGAACAATTCAATCGCCTCAACAAAAGAAGAGACCTGTAACGCCGTCGCTGACTTCTGCCATGTCACTGATTCATACTCCGCCATCGTTGTCGCAACCATATTCCGCCAACGCTGTCGTAGAGGGCCACTGCCTTGGATGGTTCTGACGCCAGCCGTCTTGCGGCCGGATTTTCACTACACATCCTTCGTTGTAGGCTCTTGGAACTCGCAGTGATTGCATCGAATTCGTAGTTTCCGAATCCTGCACCGGCGTGCCAAACCGGTGCTTCGAAAATTCCGGTCATTTCGAACGACAAACTATCACGTAATACCAACGTTTGGGGTGCTAAACGTCGAGCAAGTCTGTTGATTTGTCGAGAGACTCGCAACACTAGGGAGGACGATGGTAAACTACTAAGGAAATAGGTCGCGCGTTACGCTACCGTTTGTTCGTGTCGGAGGACTATAGAATGGAGGAGAAAGAGCGGTGCGTAAAAACGAAACTCAGGGGAATAATACTAACGAGCAAGTGGAACAATCCGGGGCAACCCTTGTCGGCATTCAGGATTTACTGGATCGCCTTCAGCGTGGAGAGAATGTCCAAGCGGTGAAAGATCAACTCATTTCGCTTGCATACCTGCGTCTTCAGCAACTCGCTCACCGCATGCTATACACCTACGATCGTCAAAAACTGGATGAAGAGACTAATGGCTTGGTTGCCGAAGCCTACTTGCGTCTTAATCGTTCGCTCGATGATTTGAAGCCGGAGACCGTTCGCCAGTTTTTCGGATTAGCTGCCTTGCAGATGCGTCGCCATCTTTTGGATAAACTGCGAGCCATCTATGGTCGCGGTGAATTGAAGCGTCCCAAGATCAGATCGTTGACACCAGATTCAACAGATGGCTTAGCATTTCAAGTGGGGATCGTAGATGCCACGAACGCCTTTGATGGGACAGCCATCGACGTGCTGGAATCGCTCGACAAACTCGATGAACGCCAGCGAGAATGTTTGGTACTGCAGCACTGGTACGGACTCACGCACCAGGAGATCGCCAACCTGATGGGAGTCAGTACGAAGACCGTTCAGCGAATGACCAACCTAGCGTTTATACAGCTCAACGAGATTTTGAAAAGCTACAACCCGAATCAGAATCAATGCAATTCAGAGGGATCGTGATTTGCGGACCAACGTCTCAGACTGCAAGTTTCATAGGGGAATTATTTTGTACCGCATCGTTTAGAAAGCCGAGAAAATATTTTTCTATTGCTCAATCGGGCTTCTTCTTTAACACGATTTGAAGCATGTTACTCCCGATTGGCGAGTTGAACGTCGTTGGCCGAGTCTTGCCGTCCTGGTCGTAGCAAACCTTGAGTTCGACTCCGTTGATTTTATAAATACCCGGCTGGACTAAACCGTCCCACTCGAGATCGAGTTGCTTAGGCCTCTTCGACGGATCGATCTTGAACTTCATCGTCCGACGGCCTTCAAATCGACCAAGCTCGACTGCAACGTCTCTCGATAGGGATCGAAGACCGTTCAGATTAAGTTCTCGTTTCAGATGCCTCAACTCTCTGGCGTTTTCCACCGAAAGCTCGAGAAGTCCGTCAAGGGAAAGCAAACCTTGGAGAGTCGCAAGCTCCCTTGCGACCGCTACATCGAGCGTGCGTAGTCCATCGAGACTCAGGTAATCGGTAGACTTCACAAGGAGCTTCGCAACTGCTGATGTGATATCACGCAATCCGTTCAATTCGAGACCATCAACAGTTTTACTGAGGATGGTTGCCGCTTCCAGCGTGATGGACGAATACTAATCTAGATCAATCGTTCCACAAAGGCTCACCTGACCGAGGCACCATTGGGCCTCTTCCGCAGAAAGACATCGGTTCATCATTGAGCTCTTCTCTCCAAACGACACGAACTTACACTCGGTCTGAGTCTACCTATCTTTGAAAGCGGATCCTAAGTGATTCAGAAGACAAACAATTCGGCAACATTCGCATTTATACTTCTTCCCGTCTTTGCAAACCACACCGAATTGACTCAGTTCGATAGCGACTTGCGAATGTCCATCCAGATTTCGGCCATGATGACACCAGGGATAACTTTGCTGTCCCGGCGCACTTTGTGAATGAGAGGGCGATTACCGGTAGCGACCAGGGCGTTCCGAGCAAAGTCATTCTGCTGAAACTTGGCCGTACAAGCTCGCTTCATGAGCTGCCAGTGATCCCAAGTTCCCACCGTGATCATAGCGTCACCATATTGCAACGTTGCTCCGTATTTTGGTATCGACTTGTCAGATTTGACTCTTGCACCGGGAAGTGCCGCGATTCGGCGACGTTCTCTTGGATCGGGTGCCTTTAATCCCTGCCAAAAAGCCTCGACGGAATTGTAGTACAACCCGTCAAGCACAAAGGGTGTGTCGGCAAAATTTGCAATTGTCCTGATCGCTTCATCCGGATGTCGGCTGGTGACATTGATCGGTTCGCGGCAAACGCCTTGGTACAGTCCCAATTGTTTCAGCGAAACGCCTGCACCCGAGTTGTCGTCCAAAGACAACACTTGCCCATGGGCATTGCGTTTCCAAGAAGCGAGTTGCTCGGTTTCTTCCTTATTCTCGGGTACCATCACCAACCGTTCGCTTGCGAAAATCGTCTTCATAGCTGCCTCTCGAGAGATGGACTTCGATTCGAGTAGGTAAATAGCGACAGATCTTTTTCCAAGTGGACACTGTCCAGTACTGAGAACGCGAGCCGCTTTCTGGTGTATTGGGCTGAGTTTGACATCAGCCACCAGTCACCACATCAAAAGGAAAGCGTTATGAAAAATTCCAATGTGATCAAACAAACGTCGGTACGAAGGGTAGCTTCACTGGTCTTAATGCCACTTCTGCTACCCATGTTGCCAATTGTGGTACTCTCGTGGATCTGCTTCCTACTTCATTCAGTGCCTGCGGGAGATTGAGAATGAAATCTCTATCACAGAACAGGCAGCCTGAATCCGACAAGATTTGGCAGCAAACGGCGTTTCCTATCTCCATTCCGTCTGTTGAACCGATCGAACTTGGTAATGCAGAGAACGACCAAATCGACAATCGCGGTCTTGTGGATCCGCCCAACCCAAGAATGCTGGATGGAATGGAGAAAAAGAGGGTTTGCCCTTCTCTAGCAAATCGTTGCTTGATGTGCTTGCTTGGAGTTGGTCAAAACTTGATAGTGAAACTAAGAAGCCTATTCAATCGTTTTCAAGGTTCGCGTTAGTGAAATTCAGTGGAAACGACCCAGTGAACATCGCCACTTTGCATTGGACTCCAGGCTTTAGCCGCTCGTGGCTTGTTCTGCCTCCAAATCGCCTAAAGGCTGTACTCCAGCGTGGTTACGCTCATTGTAAAGACCGCAATGGTGCTGTTCAAATATAGTACACTTACGTTGGAGAACACATGAGTCACACGATGTCCACTGATTGAACGCGATGACGCTCTAAGTAACGTGAACCGCTTTTGTCTGAACCGAGAAACATGCAAGTCATCTACGAAAAGGGAACCATCATGCCACTCAGTAACCTATCGCTCCGACACCTTTTGGTAACAGGGCTTCTGGTCAACGCTTGGTTCTTTCAACCAACTTGTTATTCCCAAGTCGCTACGCCTGCTCCGGTCGAGGAGTCAGTAATATCCAGCAATCCGCAGAATGCTGAGGATTCGATTGATGACGTGCCTATTCCCTTTTTGATGGAAGAAGCGAAAGACGCGTACGACAAGAAGAATTTTTCGAGGGCAGCCAGACTTATCGAGAAAGCGGTCGTGAATTCGGAATCGGAGGACGAGTCACGAAACATGAAAACACTTCTTGCAATCGCTCTTGTGAGTAACCAAGAACACGTGGATGCGCTGCACGTTTTAAATGATTTGATCAAATCCAAGCCAGATCCAAACCTAGTGCTCGTACGATCAACTGCGCTGTTTCAGGCCGGTTGGCGTGGCGCTGCTTTAGATGAATTACGCCGTGATCAGCGACTCAATCCGAATAACCAGCAGCTTCGCAAAGTACTCGCGGATGCGTTGCTTTCTTCGCCAATTGCGACTGGATCTGAAGCAGCGGAGGCACTCACAGCACTTATGCCGTTCGAAGAAGAAATTGCCGACGATCCGCGAATTGCTGCAGCAATTGCGATGGCGGCAGCGGGCGCAGAAAACTTTGAACTCGCGATCAAAATGCAGAAGCGATACGTGGGATTGCTGGACTCGACCCAAAGGCAACGCGAAGCCGAAACGCTGTCACGATACGAAGCCAAACAGTATTCGAACCCAACATCGTTTCCTACCTGGGATCCAGCCAAGCTAAAGAGCAACAAGGTACTTGCCAACAACGCACTCCGATCGATGGTCATGGTCCGCCTGAATCGCGAAATGCAACTCACCGAGGCGGTGTCTGGAAAAAACGCTGGAATCGCCTCCGAGATGCGTACTCACTTTGGGACGGTCCTAAGCTCGATGGGAACCATTCTCGTTAGCAGCAACACGGTACGGATGCCGCGTTTCAACGACCATATCCATGGCGTCGCTGGTTCCGTAAAGCTGTTGTCGGAGCAGATCGAGTTGTTTACGATGCCAGACGATTCAGGCAAAAGTGTGTCCCTTGGGCTGGCGAAAGTCCAAGGAATTGACGAACCAAGTGGCCTGGCAGTCCTGAAGGTTGTTCACGAAAAGCACTTCGAGAATGTGAAGTACGACGAACTCAAGACGATTGATTTCATGCCCGAGTATCGATTGCTTGACCCGAACACCAAGATCCATCTCGCAAAACTCTACGAATACTCGGTTGAAAAGGGGAGCAAGACGAATAAAGCATCGCTCCGCGAAGTCACAGCCGATTTATCGCAATATTCTGCTTACCACGACCGAACCATGGATGGACCGACGATGGCTAGACTGGCAAAGGTTCGGGGAAGTCATAGTTTGGCCGGAGCGCCTATCTTCAACCAGTTGGGCGAATGTGTCGGCATCACACATGAAATCGGCTTTGACGAAGCACCGCGACAAGTCATCATTCCATCAGATGTTTGCACACGAGTCGCCGCCAAGCTGATGGCCAACGGCGTTGTCCACCGAGCTTCACTTCCGATCGTTGTCGGTGGAATCATGACTGGCGTTCGCGAACCGCTGATGGGTATGAGCGTTATGAAAACCACTTCGAAAGACCCGATTTTCAAATCGTTGGAGGGCGATACGATCGTGGGAATTAACGGGATTCCTACACCAACGTTGACCGAATGGTTGACAGTTTTGGAACGCGCCTATGCGCTGGATTTGAAAACCTTGGTACTCGAAATCTACGATCCCGCGACAAAAGGGACATCCTGCATGGAGATTCCGGTCGGGTCTTGAACCCAAAACGCGTAGATTGCATTCGAAACAGCTCGTCCAGTTAAAGCAGTTCCGGTCGCTCTCTTCATTGCTACGATAGATTGACGTCTGGCACTGAATAGACTGCGATCGATCGAGTTAAACAGAACTTCACCAACGGGGCTCAAATTCATGAAAAACGCATGTAGATTTGTTTGAAGGAGACTGGGCTTTTGCGCGGTCATCCATATTCCATGCCTTGCGCGGGAGCCCGCTATGCGGTCTGACTTAAGGCAAACAATACGCTCTCTCGCCCTGTACATTAAGGTCTGCCAAACCATCATCAATGGCCGTCTGGCCGGGCAAGTAAGCGAATAGAGCAGTTTCAAGAAGAGCGGCCCACCCAGGATTAAAATCGTTTACAGTAGTCACACGCCTACCTGCAATGCTGGCGATTACCGCAGGTTGCGAAGTTTTCTGAGGCACTTCCCAAACCAGTCGCTTAAGACAACTGCGGTTCTCAGTTAGAAGCCGCATCGAGCGTCCGTAGTTTCCTGCACTATTGATTGAAGGAGCTGAAATGAAATCCAATGACATCAGATGCGTTTTCCTGATCGTGGCGATGTTCATGATCTGCAGCGTGCAGGCCGACGATACAAAGAAAATCGATGCGCGGCTGGTGGGTAACCATTTCGCGTTCTTCAATCCGGTTGCAGGCGGAGGAACGCAGATGTGGGCTGTGGATATTGACAATACCGGGAGCTATGTCGCGTTCTGCACCAACGCCGACGTTGGCGGCGTACGCGGCAGGCTTGAATTCACCGACGACAAATGGACGCTGACCAACGAAGGCAGGCAGATCGACAAAGGCACGATTGAAATATTGGGGCAGTCGATCACCCTTCGCAGTGGCATGGGCGCGATGATGCTCAACCGCTTGCATCCGGAATCCAAACAGGCACTTCTCGAAGAGCTCGGCATCGATCCAAAGAAGGCGTCCATCCCTCCTCTCCTCACCCGCGGCTTGAAGATAGCGCGCGAGTGGCGGAAGGACGCAATCCTGGTGGATATCCGCTGCACCCCTGGAATCGACGGCGGCATCGATCTGACCACGCAAGGTGGGAACCTACAGTTCATGTACTACAGTCCATCCCGCGATTCAGGCGCGCTGGCGATGGTCAGCGCCTGGGGCGAGATCAGCCTGACACCCCAGAAAGACCCGGTAAGTCCGTGGAAGCTGGCGATTCCGACGAACATCATAGATGTCTCGGCTGCTGTCAAGATAGCGAATCAAAACGGTGTGAAGCGAGTGAAAGACGCCGAACTTCACGGCATGGGCGACGATCCCGATCTTCGCATGTATTGCTGGGTGATGAGGACTGAGAATGGTAGGATCTGTGTCGATGCGATAATTCCACAAGTTCACGGCTACGAATACTTCATGAACGGTGCCGGCCGCGCTAGCGGCAACTTGCCCTTTGTGCCCAACTCCGGCATGGTCTATCGCGTCAGCGTGTCAAGCAATCGTGAATACTACATGTACTTCTATCGCGCCCATGCAGTGTTCCTCGATGGCGTTGATGAAGCGATCATGATCCGCGTGCCGTGGCGGTACATCAAAGAGGATGAATGGCGGCCCTACGTAACGGAAAAGGACGGAGCGATGATGGTCCCTGATCTTGAAGACAAGCTTGAAACAGGACCATACACAAAGTTGACGCCCGAAGAGTTTCAGAGACTCTCCGCCGGCTCAAGCGCCCTGCTGCTGGACTGCCCGCCGAAATTGGTACTGATGGAAAATTGTCCGACCGAGTTGATCCCACGGGTGAAGGCGCAGCTTGAATCTTACTGGCGAGCACATGGTGGGACGAAGCGATCGAATAATCCCTAGAATCCCCAACAAGGGGCCAATTACTCAGAATAGTAAAGCTGCAAGCCAATCCAAGTCGATCGTATTTTCCTGCAATCTTCCTGGTCTCGACCACTCTCCAGAGACTCGTTTTCCGGTCGCGACTCTCGACAAAACAGCCCCTCTCTAGAGGCCAAACAGAGACAAATACTCTCAGAGTCTCTGGGTTATGAAAACCGCCGGGTTAACGACTCTGGGTTCTTCCCTTTCCGACTCACTCGGGAATCTTTTTTTTGGGCTAGTTGGCCTCACAGAGAGACCCTGCCAGTTGCGAACTTTTGCTTGGCATGATGAAAGCAGGCGACTCGAACCACTTGATGGCGTTTCCAGCAGCCTACTTCAGGTAATGTGCACTTTGCAACCCTTGCTGTCAATTTACGTCTTTCGGAGACTTTGCGTCGTTCGATGACTACGATTTGTAGCGTCATTCCAGAACATGGGTGGGCATGTCCACGTTTCGCTCGCAGTGTCGCTCATCTACTCAGAAAGATTCGTTGCTTCGGGACTAGTTTAGCGAAAGTAGCAAAATGAACACGGAAGAAAACCAACAAAACGCAAGTGCTGATAAGCCATTCATCATTGAACTCAATTCAAGCTCTGGAGTGAAGATCTGTGCGGAAGTAATTGACACGGTTTCCATCCACGACAGAAGGTTCGTCTTGTTGCAAACCGTCGATACATCTGCTTTGACGGCTATGGAGTTAGTGAGCACTGAAGATGACCTTGTTTTCAGACAAATCGAGGACGACAAACTGTATGATATCGTCGTTTCCGGGTTCGGAGAGAAACTTGCCCTCGTTATGGCCAAGATACTCTACTAGTCGTAGCGAGTAACAACGATGGATAACATTGAGATTCTATTGGATTTGCTCGACCTTTGGGACGAAACGCGCCCGGGTGACCGGACAACGCCTGAGGAGTTTTGTTCTAAGCATCCGGAATTGCTCCACGACTTCTGCCAATTGCTTAACCAACGCGGTGTATTAGTGGCGCTGCTCGACGGCAGTATTTCGGTAGCGCTTGAGCCAGAAGCGATGATCGATCGAATGCAAGATGGTCGGTTTCCCGCTGTACAGTTCCATGACCAGGGAGGACTCGGTTGGGTGTATTTGGCCAAGGATCGTGAACTCGGTCGTATGGTCGCCCTCAAATGCTTGCAGCCAGAGCCATCGACTGATCCTGAAGCGAGACGACGATTTGTTCGCGAGGCAGAAATCACTGCTCGACTTGAGCACCCCGGTGTTGTTCCCATTTATGGATTGGGGGGGCTGCCAAACCAAGAATCACTGTCGTACGCAATGCGGTTCGTGCAGGGTAACACGCTGCGAACCATCATTCGCAACTTCCATGAATCATCGGGTTCCAAACAAGATTGGATGAGCCTCGATGGGACTAGAATTTTGCGATCTTTCGTCACTGTTTGCGAGACAATCGCGTACGCGCATAGTAAAAATGTTGTCCATCGCGATTTGAAATCGGCAAATGTTATGATCGGTGCATTCGGTGAAACGCTTGTCCTCGATTGGGGCTTGGCGAAGCTGTTGACTGATACTCAAGATCCACTCGTTGCTTCGAACCATCAAACTTCAGACACACACCGAACTCAGTCGCTGCCTGTGGGAGCGACACTCTCCGGCGCAACTCTGGGTACGATTGGTTTCATGAGTCCCGAACAAGCTCGTGGCGATTGGGAAAACGTCAGGGCGGCATCTGATATTTTTTCGCTAGGCGCGATCCTCTACCAAATACTAACGAACCAAGCTCCATATCAGGGTGACGAAGCGCTGAATGCAGCGCGGAAGTGTGCTTATCCGCCGCTCGAAAAAATAGCTTCCAGCGTCCCTAAACCTTTGGCCTCAGTGTGCGTGAAAGCGATGAACACTGACCCTGCGCAGCGATATGCGAGTGCCCTTGAGCTCAAGAGCGATGTCGAAAGATTTCTCGCAGATGAATCTGTATCCGCTCGGCGAGATTCACTTAGTGAACGATTGCAAAGAGTACTTCGCCGACATCGAGTTTCCGTGCAGATAGGCGGACTGATGGCGTTGCTGGCAATCGTGATGTTGTCGACGTTTCTTACCTTCGCAGCCAAGAAGAACGACGAGCTTAAAGTAGCCTACGGCAACGCTCAAGAAGCCAATGACGAGGCTCTTCGTCAAAGCTACCGAGTACAGGAATCGCTCAAAGCCAGTGTGCAGGAAAACTACGCAGCCAACATGGCGCAAGTATCACAAGCCCTCAGCGATCGACAACCGGCACGATTGGCTGACATACTTGTTAAAGCAGGCCCACGCCTTGGTTCGCCGATCGATCCTCGTGGCATCGAATGGTGGATGAGTTGGAACAAAGCATACAGCGGTCTACGTCCGATCCCGTTGAAAGGCAAGAGCTACCACCGTATGCGTCTTGTCGATCATGGCAAGAAGGCGATCGCCATGAACTTTCGCGAGTTAAGTGAGAAAAGTGTCGATCTGGACGTCATTGACACTACAACTGGTGGCTTATTGTTTCATGCGACCGTAGGCGGATTTCACGATATTGTAGTAAGCGAGATGACATTACCAATTTCCGATGATGGATCGACGCTTGCAATCCCTGACGCAGATGGCATCCACATACACGTCCTAGATAACAATCAATATAAACTGGACAGAGTACTTTCAATCCAGAGTGACGTCGGGTTGGGGTGGGACAGCATCTTGCTCTCCGCTGATGGCAGAATTGTCGTCGGTAGTGTGGTCGGTACACTGCATATTTGGGACAGAGAGGCTGACCGCTACAAGACCTTGCAGAAGGACGACGAGGCGGAGCAGCACCCGGCAAAAACTCCACGACTCTCTCCCGACGGTCGATTCTTTGCCATGATCTCAAGTGAGAAACCCGTCGTGCGTGATCTTACAAATGGCAATTTAATATTGTTACCGAGTGATTCGCATGAACCATTCTATGGCATCGCCTTTGGGCAATTCGACACGTTACTCGCCTACAACAAAGACTCGGTCTTGACATTCGCAATTGATTCCTCTCAGCCCCTGACGGAGCTCTGGAGGACAAAGCTGAACAACTACCCAGAATGGGACAGATACAGCGGTAGCGTCGCCGAATGGATTGAGATCGACTCAGCGTACAAATCTTTAGATCGAGAAACGATCCGCTCCAGAATCCATCAAGGCGATTTAAAGCAGCTTGTGCACTCAACAACGCTCGCGATTTTTACCGGTGCGCAGACTCGCGAACCAAGACTACATTTCTTGAAGAGAGACCGCTGGGGACGAAACGATTCTGGATCGGATTCCTACGAGTCATTTGACAAAAAGTCTGGAAGAGTAACGCGACAATTGGAAAATGGACATCCAAATTTTCGACTCGGTATCGATATATCAAGTAACCAAAAGGCAGTCCTTCTAAAAAGTGAAGACGGTCAATACAGCATTCTCGAAAGTAATGGATGGGAGCGAGAGTGGGTTGACCTAAAGACAAATGCAAGGCCTATCAAACGCGTCGCACTAACAAACGACCATAGGGTGCTGGCGCTTGCGGGACACGGTGGTGAATACCTTGCGGGCCACAATCCTCCCGATTTCATTGGGGAAGGTCTTGATGCTGGGATCTTTATTACAAAACTACCACAAGCGTCGCTAATCGGCGTTTCTAATGACCTTTCGCTAGCAGCATTTTATCGGAACGGGAAGCTGACGATTCGTTCGAATACAAGTAGTGGTGCTGCGCATAGCCATCAGCTTTCACCACTACTGAACGAGAGATTTGAGTCGGGGTGGGCGTCTTTGCACTTGTGGAACCGCCACTCGACGGACGATGCCAAAGAGTTAGCACAGGTTGAGGATTCCATTGACTTTGCGATGCCGTTTTCGGAAACCTCAATTCGCTCGTTGAAACCGATGGATCTGCCATGGGCGCTGTTCACGGAGAACTTTACAGGCAAACCGTTAGAGGAAAACCCGCAAACAACGTCTGTGCACTTGGAAGTCCTGGACTATGAGGCATCAGAAGTTGTCTACTCGCAAGATATTGGAAATTGGTCTTTCGATTTGAAACATGTCAGCTCGAACGGTAGGTCTATCGCAATAATTGTGCGTAACGGGGTTGAACCCAATGTTCGACGCAGGCTTCATACTTGGTCCGTCGGTGACGATCGACGTATTCGCAAAAACGGTGTTCTGGAGCTTTCCGGGAACAGTTTGTGTATGGACGTTAGCCCAGCTGGAGCTCGAGTTGCCATCGGCTTTTCGAGTGGCGATGTTGAAATCATGGATGTGCAATTAGGGAGCTTGGTTGCAAAGTTCAAAGCACATGAAGGAGCTCTGAGTTCATTAACATTTTCGCCTGATGGACAACGACTCGTCACCGCCGCTTCCGATAAGACGGTTCGAATTTTCACAGCCACTGATTGGGCGGAGTCGTTTCGGTTCGATTGTCGTTCATCGCCGACGTGCTTAGCCTTTGACACAACAGGTGCGACTTTAGCAATCGCAGATTCAGATGGTTTCGTTGCCATCCTAAGAGCAGCCTCCCGTAAGGAGGTCTATGATCTTGCAACGCTGTGGCTAAAAAACGAAGGCACCACAGCCAAAGGCCAATCTGCTATCCTGAGCGAACTCTGGGCTGAGTTCGTTGGGACAGGTGGTCGTTCCGAGCAAGAGGTGCAGGGCGGTCTCCGAGCGCTAGAGACCATACGAACCAAAGTTCGCGAGCTACCGATTGATGAATTGCGGCGACAATTCCAATTTGCTTTGCCGCCGACAATCGATGATTTTTTTGCAGGCCAGCAAATCCGTAAAGGTAATTGATTGGCAGGAGTGTCCAGTTTTCGCGATGGTTGACGCTTCATAGAGCGTGTCAGAAGTAACCTCTACTACGTTCGGAAAAAAGATGATTATCCAAGTACTAATTGCGTCGCTTATCTGCTTTACCTACTTTCTGTTACTCCCTGGATCGCTACTTGTGGTCGGTGGATGGCCTATTGTCCAAATAGTTGCGGCAATCGCATGTGTCGTTCTCTTCTTGATTTGGTTCACGTTTCGACGTCGCAATATCGATTCACCCATGAATTCGCTGCTAACGAAGCGCACGTTAGCAGTTGCGACGCTTGTAGGTTTCATTGGGATCGGTCTCGCGACGTTCCGACAGTCGTTGGTTACCTTGGAACACAATGAACTAGATGACGGCAGGGTTATCCTTAACATGATCGCCGACGAGCTCACAACCCTCGAGACAGGAGTGAAGCCGGTCGGTGATGGTCACTGGAGCAATTCGCTAGACCTTGGAACAATTGACGCTCGAATCAAGGTTCTAAAAGATAAGTTTGACTTCAAGACTCGCTACGACGAATTCAATGGACAAACGGATTATGAACTCAAGACACGATTGCCACATATCATCAAAAGCCGCGACAACTGGGTTTTGGGACCATGGGTTCGAATCGGCGTTTGGATCCATTTAACGTGCAACGTACTTTTGGTGTTTGCCTCGTTGTACTGGACGGTCCGATCCAGGAAGACTTTGCCAGGAAAAACGTCATTCCTTGTCTAGTTCTCTCTCCAAGGGACGCTCTACCTTGGTACTGTCAATTGTGCGTTCTTCCCATTCGTCTAAAGGTCAAACTATGTTTAGCTTCCGCTCGTTGATCCCGACAGTTGCAACGATCGCCCTTTGCTTCTGTGTCGCCATCGTTCCGCGACCATTAATGGCACAAGTGAACGACGACAACTCGTCAGAAACACCCGATAGTTCTCCATTGAAAACTGCCACACGCGATGACGCGAAAGATTGGGCGATGTTCGATCAAGCCACTCAGGCGATCGAGCAGGGTCGAACTGAAATGGGAATGGCTCTGCTTCGGCAACTCATTGAATTGCGTAACGACTTTGGCAACATGAGTGCGCTAACGTACCAGGTCTGTTACAAATTGTCGGTGGCATATTTCCAGCAGGGCGACTATCCAACGGCAATTTACCTAGCGAATGCGATGGAAAGTAGCGAGCTCACTCGCGACTTGACATGCCGCCTGCGCGCCGTCGCCTATCAAAAGCTTCAACTTCCATCAGCGGAAATTGACGAACTTAGAAATGCGATCCGCAGGAATCCGGAAGATGTCGACAATCGAATGAACCTGGCATTCGCTCTGGCTCAAACGGAAGTACCCACGATGCGAAATGGTCTTGAGGCGTTGGCGGCGGTCGAGGGACTCGAAAAAACATTGGCTCAAGATCCTCTGATCGCCAAGTGTATTGCTACGGCCGCCGCAGAAGCCGGTGACTTCCCGCTTGCAGTTCATCTTCAGTCCAAATTCGTCGACGTAGTAGCGGAAGAAAAGAAAGAGTTTGAATCGACTTTGCTTCGCCTGTATGAATCAAACACGCCACTGCCGCGCGTGACTCCCGAGTTCGATGTTAATCAACTTGCTCGAACGGTAGAACTTGCGTCGATCGCTAGCCGTTCGATGGTCTGCGTTCGTCTTCGGGGCACGACGGATTGCACGGAAATAAAGACCGGGACGAGTTACAGTGAGATCGTAAAACGAGACCACATGGGTGCAGCGCTCAATCGAATGGGAACGATTCTGGTGAGTTGTGAAACGATTCGTCCTCCATTGATCAAGAGACTTGAAGGCAAGGGCCCAGAGTTTGCCACCAGCCGCTGGTCTGTTGAGCCGATCATCGAAGTGCATTCATTGGCAACCGATCACACTACCGCAAAACTGCTCGGCAAGGCCAGGATCGTCGGTGTCGATGAAGCCACTGGACTGGCCGTGATTCAAATTGAATCCCAGAAGCCGCTTGAAATTTTCGATGGCTTGGAGCCGATCCGTTTCCAACCCGACTATCGAGCAATCGATCCGAAAACCAATGTCTATCTCGCCGAGATCTTCGAACCTCGAATCAATGCCAATAAAGTTGGCGACAACCCTTCGCTGGCTTTGGTTCACCCGCATTCGTCAAACACGACGACGTATGATGATGCGTTCAAGAACACGAACGTTGCCAGACTTACGATGATCCCAGACAGCAGCGTAGAAGCGGGCACGCCATACTTCAACTTGATCGGAGAATGTGTTGGTTTAAGCCACCGCGTAATTTGGGACGGAAAGTCGAAAGTCGTCTCGATTCCGTCCGCGGTATGCGCGCGTATTGCTTCAAAATTGGCTGCTTATGGCAAAGTCGAGCGAGCCTACTTGCCGTTAACGGTCACCGGCGTCACATCACAGCAAAAGACTCCTTCCGGTGAAACGAAGGAGATCGCCGGCATGACGGTAACAACCGTACCGAAGGAGGTTGCGATCTATCAACCGCTGCTGTACAAGCTCATTACGAAAGTCGACGGCATCCCAACTCCAACCTTGACAGAGTGGCTAGTTGCCTTGGAACGAGCCTGGTCGCGCGGTGTTGATACGATTGCCCTGACCGTCTACGACGACAAACTTGGGGTACTTTCCACTGTCTACTTACCAACCACGAAAGCTCATGCGTTAAAACCTGCACCACCCAGAGTCCATTGCGAAACTGCGGTTGCCGAAGCCGGCAAATGGATGGAATCGAATGTCCATCCCGACATCTATGCCAAGACGGGTATCACCTTGACACGACGCATGCAACAAGCGATCGCCGACAATCGCAATTTTTCGATGTTCTTCGACGGTTATGCGATGTCAAATGATCTGCCAGTCGCCTTGCTCGTCTTGGATGGCAAGCTAGTCACGCGGACGCTTGACTTGCGTGCGGCACAGCTATCGGGGCCAGGGAGAGGCAATGTTGCATTCAATCCGTTTGGTAAGCCAGTTATGAGAAGTGACCAATCGCTCAGAATCGTAGAACTCGCAGCCGATTCGAGTCGCTCGACCGAGCATGGTGAAATTGTTCTCAAGCTAAACGTCGCGGGACTCAAGGCGATACAAGGGAAATTTGCCCTAAGAGTGCAATTCATGTACCCGGGAAAGCTACCGTGTTTCATTCCAATAACGAGTGTCCCGGCCCCCAACACGACCGAACCACTTGCTTTCACAGTGGCGCTCGCCGAGGAAACCGTCAGTCAGAATCTAGGAGATGTTGCTGTCGTCGATATTGTCGAAGTCATTGGTGATCCGAAAGCCAACGAATATTCCGGCGTGAGCAACCAATGGCTGGGCTACATTGAATTGGCCGATGCAGAGACTATTCAACAGATTCTCGAAATTGAGAAGAACTCGGAGCAGAAACAACCTAAGTAGCCAGCGCGAGAGCTGATAGCTAGGGGCTGCTCTGACGGCGATTCAATCAATCTCTCGGCGGTTGCTTGATTTGGTCTCCTTTTCAAAACACGCGAAGCAGCAATCTTTTACAAGGAGAGCCAAATTAGAATGAAGAAAAGGTACCGGATGAATGACGAATTGCCGAGTATCGATTACTCAGCTCGATGTACTTTCATCACCGACCCAACAATGAAGTTACAGCGATGCGGTTTACCCAAGTCGATTGTGCTTCGACTCTTTAGGCCATTGATTGTCCGACGGATGCTTGACGCAGGACTTGCTGACGAGAAAGAGGACGCGGAAGCGATGCTGGGACGCCCCATTGAATCTACGGGGACATTGAAGCCAAGCACGTGGATCGCAAGTTCTGCGTGTGACAATTTGCTTGAGGAAGTGATCGCAGGACATCCGGTTTTGCTTAGTCGGGCGCCGTCGCTAAATCGGTCTGGGATTCAAGCTTTTCAACCTATGATTACCGCTGGAAATGTGATTCGAATCCATCCGTTGATGTTCCAAGGTTTCGATAGTGAGCAGGATGGCGATCAAGTCACCGTTTACCTGCCTCTTTGGCAAGAAGCCCAACGGGAAGCGGTAACTCGCATGATGCCAGTTAACAATCTGACTAGTCCAGTCAATGGTACGCCAGTATTCAGTCCATCGCGGGACGTTGCGTTGAGCTGCTATTATGTGACGTACCTGAAGCCTGATCTACCTCGCCCAACGCAAGTTGGTGATGGGATGGTGTTTGCATCCACCGAAGAAGTCCGAATGGCATACGAGCTTGGCAAAGTTGCGATGGGTGCGAAGATCTGGATTCGCTTGCCCAAGAATAAGCGTATTCGACCTGAATACGAGCAAAACAGTTCGCGGGAGAAGATCACTGCAACTACGGTTGGGCGAGTCTTGTTCAATGCAATTCTCCCGGCAGAGATGGTGTTTTACAATCAGACGCTAAACCAACAAGATTTGGAGGTTATCGTTGCCGACTGCCATCGTGAACTTGGCCAGAGCTTATCGCTCGATTTATTGGAACAGATCTCGCACTTTGCACTTCGCGAGTTAACCCGCAGCGGTGTATCTATTGGTATGAGTGATCTGAATATCGCTCATGACAAAGCCATTTTGATTGCCGAAGCTGAGAAGAGTGCAGCAAAATGTAACAAAATCTATGAGCGTGGCATCATCGGACCAAGTGAGCGTCAACGGTGTGTTACCGACGCTTGGCAGACTGCATTCGATGCTATTAAAGCCTCCGCATGTGCATCGCTTGAAAATGATGATCGAGCGACTATCAATCCGCTGTTGCTGATGGGGAAGTCAAGGGCTGGAGTCCGTGTAGCTCAAGTCAATCATTTAGTAGGTATGCTTGGAAGCGTGCCGAAGACGAGCGGCGAATTATATGAAATACCTATCAAATCTAATTTTGTTGAAGGACTCTCGATCGCCGAGTTCTTCATGAACAGCGTTGGGTCCAGGAGAACACTTTCCAAAGGCTGGCAGAAAAAGAGACGGAGCCGTCTTCTGACTCGCAAATTGGTGGAAGCCTGCCGCCACGTCGCGATCACAGAATACGATTGCGGCACTACCGAAGGAATCAAAGCCGGTGCGGAGGACAATGGACCATTCAATCAAATCGGTTTGGCGAAAGCGATCGTTGGACGGGTCAGTTTAAGATGTATCTTGCATCCCCTGACCGACGAGACCGTCGTCCAAAAAAACGAACCGGTCACTGCCGACACCGTTCGACGAATCGAAGCGATCGGATTGGAGCAAATCGTGATTCGTAGTCCGCTGACTTGCCAGTCCGAGCAAGGCGTTTGTCAACTATGTTATGGAATGGATATTTCAACCGCGTCATTGGTCGACCTCGGCGTTCGCGTTGGAGTGATCGCCGCTCAGTCCATCGGGGAAGCGTCGTCAAACGTCCCGGACTTGTATCACAGAACTTTGTGTCTAACGACATCTTCCGTGGATAGGGAAATCGAGTCGGATGTATCTGGCGTCGTACGATTTGCAAATACCCGAATTGTAAAAAGCGAATTTGGTGAACGTGTTGTAGTGAGTCGCAACGCTACGGTATCGGTCTATGATGGCAACAATCGATGGCTGAAGACTTATGATATTCCTGAAGGGGCCAACCTGCATGTCTCGGAAGGTGAACAAATAGGCCGGTGGCGTCTCCTTTGCGACTGGAATCCACATGCCATTCCTATTTTGAGTAATGCCACTGGATATGTTCGTTTTGAAGACGTCGTAGAAGGGATTACAGCACGAACAGAGAGAGACCCAAACGGAGTCTCGCGGGTAACCATCCTTAAAACCGCGAGCAATCTTGATCCAAGAATTCTGGTCAAAAATGCATTCGGGAATGTCTTGGACTGTCATTATTTGCATGCTGACACATCTACTACTTTAGTCTCAAACCAGCTTGTTTTCGAGGGAGAAATACTCGCGTCCTATCCGCGCCGTAACGAACATCATTTCGTCGGAGGACTTTTGCGGGCCGTAGAGCTTTTGAAGGGGAAAAGGCCGACTGGGGCTTCAATACTCGCCCGATGCGACGGCGAAGTTGAAATTTCAGGGGATCGAACTGAGGGCAAACGAATAATTGTCATCCATACCAAGAATGGGTACGAAGTCCCTCATGACGCCTCTCGTCATTTAATGATTCGAGTTATGTCAAAAGACCGGGTCATTGCAGGCGATCCGCTTACTGATGGTCCACTTGATCCGCTTGAAGTCCTTTCGATCATGGGGGAGAGAGCTGCTCAAAAAACTCTGGTCGACGCGCTAAGGGCTCAATTCTCGGTGCAATCCCAGCCCATCGAAACAAGGCACTTTGAAGTCGTCGTTTCTCAAATGATGCGTTGGATTAGGATCGCAGATCCAGGCGATTCAAATCTAGCGCGAGGGGATATGGTCGATCGAGTTGAGTTTCACAAGATCAATCAATCCTTGCGATCCAGTGCTCACACTGCCGCCACGGGACAGGTGCGCATTCTGGGAATTTCGGAAGTCGCTAAACAACGAGAAGCCATGCACAGAGATTATTTAATCGCGAAGAACTGCGCGCCAACTGTCCAGCGTTCGGTCGCAGTTGACGACTCGGCAAGTACAACGATGCATTGTTTCCTCAAGTTCACCGACGAGGCATTTCGAGAGCGACGCAAGCAAACGATCGAAATGGTCGCAGAGCGAACCTTGTTGTACACCTCGGAAAGTACGGCGATGGTTGGCCGCTTCGATCCAGTTCAACAACAGGTGGTTGTCACACCCGAAGCGTGGGGTGCTTTCTGGGAGCAAGTCGATCTGCTTGAGGTGTGGTCGTGGACCAACTATCACAGGACGGTGAGGGATGGTGGGAAATGGACCCTTGAGTTGCAACGTGGCGATCGGCAAGTAATAGCCAGTGGTCGAAATGCTAGGCCAGACAACTACCCCAAATTTTATCGCTGTCTAAAAGTACTGGTCGGCGGTCGGTTAAGCTAAATCGCTGCAAATAGAAGTCGCGATCATCATTGTCGCTGGTCGTCCGAAAAAAAAACCGCTCTTGAAAGTCGTCTTGTTGATCCGTTGTCCCAGCTTTCGTCCGGACCTCAGCCCACTTATCCGTGGTGTGGGTGCCGTGTTCGGATGGTACCCCAAGCTTGAGGAAGCCGAAGTCAGCAAGCACAAATCGCCGTTTCGTTTGGAACCGGCTACGGGTGAAGAGGCCGTGAAAGATTTGCTGGAAAAATAGGCCTAGATCTAACCTACATCTTAGACGCACCTTTTGGTGTAGCAGATCAATGTCCCTTTGCATCGCATTTCTGTGTCCGTTCCCAACGCAAAACGTTTCACGGCGACAGAATCCCGTGTCCAGTCAGGCACCCGAACGACGCTTTGTAAAGTATCGAGATCAGCAATTTCGCTGGTCAGTCGAACCAATTTGCTAGTTCGGAGTTCCAAATCGTGGAAAAGCTGACTAAATTTGCGGGATCAGTATGTTTCATCGTGATCGTCCTGCTGATTCGTTGCCCCAGCCTACGTCCTGACCTCACCCCGGTTATTCACCGCGTCGGTGCCGCGTTCGATCTATACCCAAAGTCGGAGATGGCCGAAGTCAACAAACCAAACGTGCCATTTGAATTTAAGCTTGCCCCAGGTAAAGATACGCTCCACGGGTTACTTAACAAATGAGTTCGCAGTGACCGCTCCCCTATACTTTCACTCAAAGTCCACTGAGATCCATTGGCTATCGAACTTCTCGGAACATCCGATCGAAGGCGATGTTCGCCAACGGTTCTGCGAGCCCTAACCCAAGCAGTGATGGACGTGCTTACAATTGAAGACAGCAGCGATGCCTTTAACCAACAAACGGACCTGTAAATGGCTCATTCGAGAACGGTCAATAATCC
>CAUJKA010000480.1 GCA_963204965.1 Planctomycetota bacterium
TTACTTCTCGCTTGGTGTGTTTCGCGTGCGGTGAATCGGCGATGCAAAGCGATGTTTGAAGCAAACTCAAGCTTGGTGCAGACTCAAGCGAATTAGGCACGCTGCACACACCCTACGAGGAACAGTCGCCTGCGGCTTGCCGTTAAACGATTTTGTACCCTACGATTGCTACTTTTGTTCGATGACTAACGTCTGATTCACGGGTGGGTTGATTATCTTTTGCTGAGTCCCGTCGGGCCATTGAATCAGTAAAGTGTCAACGTCGGGCTTCACGCCTAGGCCGAAAGTCACAGGTAGTTCGACTTGCGAGAGATAACTGCGAGTGGGACTAACCAAGCGTCGCAATGTTTCATCGCCACGAAGCAGTTTGACGCTGGCTCCAATAGCATCGCGATTGCTGGTCTTACCGTTGCCAACTAATTTGACTCGCAGCCAGTTATTCTTCAGCTGCTGTTCGTTGCGCAAGAGTCGAGCTTTACTTCCACAACTGGTGATCAAGATGTCTAGATCGCCGTCGTTATCGATGTCAGCGTAACTAGCACCGCGTCCGACCATGGGCTTGGTCAGTTGTTCACCGACTTCAGCCTCAGTGCAGGCCACAAACTCTGTGGCAAACTGCGGTCCAGCATTCCAAAACAGTTGTGGAGGCTGTTCATAATGCTGGCTGGATTGGACCTTGGCGATGTCCTCTTCAAGGTGACCATTAGCTTGAAAGATATCCAGCCGACCATCTAAGTCATAGTCCAGGAAAAGCACTCCGAAGGTGAGCATCAAGCGCGTTGCCGGACCAAAGCCATTGGCTACGGCATCGTCGTAAAACTGTAGATTGCGAGTTCGCGAAACGTACAGCGCTGACATTTCATTGGCAAAGTTCCCTATCGCTACACCAACGGCGTTATCGTTACGAAAGGCTGCGGCATCGATGCCCATCGCACCACGGGCGGAACCGCTGGCGTCAAAGGCTACACCGGCTTGAGCTCCGATCTCTTCGAAGGTGCCATCTGCCAAATTGTGAAACATGAAGTTCTGAACGGTGTCATTGGCGATCACAAAATCCAGATGTCCGTCGTCGTCGAAATCTTCGAACGCCAGTCCCAGCGACTTGCCCATCGGTACCGAAGTCGCTGGATTGATCACGTGTAAACCAGCTTGCTTGGATACGTTGGTGAACTTGCCTTGTCCATCATTGCGAAACAGCGAAGGAAATGTACCGCCAAAAGGCTGTGGACGACCATAAGCTCGTTCCTTGCCGCCAACCAAAACGAAAAGCTGAGCTAAGTCGGATTCGCGAGTCCATTCGATGTAGTGCGTTACCAATAGATCCAGATCACCATCGCGATCAAAGTCGAACCATCCCGACGATACGCTCCAGTCTTTTGCATCGCCAGCGACTCCAGCAGACTGAGTCACATCGACAAACTTGCCGCCTTCGTTGTGAAAGAGCATGTCGGAACCGAGGCACGAAATAAAAAGATCGACGCGACCGTCGTTGTCGTAGTCACCACAGGCAACTCCCATCCCGTAAAGATTGACAGAGCCCAACCCAGCTGGCTCAGTAGCGTCACTGAAGACTCCTTTACCATCGTTTGCAAACAGCTTCAAAGTGCTCGGCTCAGCGGCCGCCCGAGCCTTATCCCAATGGCAGGCGTTGATCAGGAGAATGTCCTGATCGCCATCGCTGTCGAAGTCCAAAAAGGCACAGCCGCTGCCCATGGTTTCGGGTAAGAGCTTTTCGCCCAAGGCCCCCGAAACGTGCATAAAGTTGATGTGGCTCTCTTCAGTAATGTCCGTCCACTTCGCGACTGGAACCTTCACCGTCGGCATCTCTCGGCGATCGGGCAACTTGACGGGATCGACTTGCGAGACTTCTTCCTTCTGTGGCCGACCGAGGTAGAAGTAAGCGACCAGGCCAATCAGTCCTACAAACACAAACACGGCGATTGAACCGAAAAAGGCCTTACCGATAACGGCATCACTCTGTTCGAGTTCTTCATCCTGTGCATCGTTGGGGAGATCGGAGTTTTGAGGTGCCATGGGAGTGTGACTTCTATGAGTTCGTAGAATCGGCGACCGAGCTGTGTAGTACGTGAGGAGCTGCGTGACTATTTAGGAGGGACAAGCGAGTAAATCACCAACGCTTCGGCCGCCAAGTTTGCAGCCGGGTACTTTTCGCGAGCAATCCCAACAGCAACGCCTTGTGCGTTGTCGTCGGGCTTGTACCGAAGGTGAAGTTGCTTGTGGTACTTTTCTTTTTCCAAGTCGCCCAAAGCGGCGTAAATCAGTCCCAAGTTGTAATGCGCGTTGACATTCTCCGAGTCGACTGCCAGAGTTCTCAAGAACTGCTTGGCGGCGTCTTCGAGTAGCGTCTTACGCGACTTTGCTTGACTATCCAATCGCAATTGTTCGGCGCGGTCAAACAGCGTTCTACCGAGCACATTCAGGACTTCGATATCTTTGCTAAAGTCGAACTTGCGTTCTTGACGTTGCGGCGTAGTGCGATCGACAATCGCGCGGAAGTTCTCTTCAGCCTCTGGCAATCTGCCTTGTTCTCGATTGACTAGTCCAGCGAACCAAGCGACGGACCAATCGGGCGCTGGCGGATCGGTCGCCTTGGCGGCGCGTTGCACAGCGTCACCTGCCTCGTCGATACGGCCTTCTCGCAAGTAGACTCGCGACAAGTTCAGTGGTCCATCGAAGCGATTGAGCTTCTCGACCTCTTTGAAGGCTTGTTCGGCTTGACGCAACTCGGCTTTACCTTCCAAGAACAGACCGATGCCGTAATCGTTCCAGCGCTGCCAAACGGGAATCTCCGACTTTTGCTCAGCCAGTTTAGCCGCGTCCGCATCACCTTCGACAGGGAACGTAATCGTGTCTGTCGCCATCGTAATGATCGGCAAGTTGTTCACATAGGTTCCGTCAGCTTGAAGGCCTGAATTGGAAACGACTGCCCCGACATCCTTACCTTGCATCGAAGGATTCAAGGCCTCTTTTAAGCGTTGGTGCGTGATCGACATGTATTCTTGGTCAAACTTGCGGTATTGCAGTTTCACCGTAGCTTTAATCGTGCTGCTGGCATCATCGGGGACTTTGAAGCTGTAGTGCGCTACCTGTCCCGAGCCCGGGGGAATTTGGTGATTGTAAAGCGGCGTGAAGATATCTTGTGCGTTACGTCGATTGATGCGTTGACCATGGCGATCAAGCATAAACACGTTAACAAAGTGCGCATTGCGATCGACTTCGCCCTTGGCATCCATGGCACCATTTTGAGCGATGACTTTACCGCCGCTTTCTAGAGTCACTTCGACCCAAACTTCATTTGAGTCCACCGTGCCTTGCGTGAATTCGTGCCCGACCTTAAGAGTCCGAATCACTGCTTCAAGCAGATAGTCCTGGCCTCGCTTCAGAGTTGGCACTTCTGGCCGCAGCGGAGCATGCAGCTTACCATCGATCTTGCCTTGCTCCTTCAAACCAAAAATGTCAACACGGACAACTTTGTCGAGAAACTTCTTATGCTTGTCTGCGACTTCGTCATAATAACCCCGCGTGAACGGCAAGCCAGTGTTGCCTGAGGCGAATGTGTGGTCGTGAATGGATAACTTACCAGACTTGGGATCAAAGACTTTTGCTCCAAAATCTTTGGATTCGACCAATTCCATGTGGCAGTCAGCACAGGCTGTTTTGGCGACCTCTGGGTAGTAGAAGCTTCGAGCTCCATGGCCGGAAACACCGCTAAGAAGCCACGAGTCGTAGTGATTTTGCCCGCGAAGAAAATCTTTGTAGTGCGTCACATCGTAGGGCAAATGGACTTTGTGGCAGGCCGAACAAAAATCGGAGGTCTTGTGCACGTCCTTGAGGAACGTCTTCTTGTGAAAATCGGGCTTGGCCTTAATCAGTTGAAAATTGATCCACTTCAGAACTGGATTTTTGCTGAAGGCAAATGGATAGTGCAGCGGTTCTTCGATTGTGTAGTCCGCGTTGCCTCGCGTTGAATTGACACTCGTAATACCATGACAGGCTGTACAGGTGATTCCCGCTTGCGAAGTCGCGTGATTCACGTCGTCAAAGTTCGGATCGTCAAACGCTCCGCTCAAGAATGGAACTGGATCGTGACAGCCAGCACACCATCGCGATGCCTTGACTGATCCATCGCGCTTCATCAGAGCCTCGCGAGTTTCGCGAATGCTGACGAGGTAGGCTGGGTTGTTAAAGGAACTGAAGCGGTGTGCGCTATGCTCCCATTGCTTGTAGGAATCTTCGTGACACGCCAAACAGTATTCGTCGTTGTCTAAGTTCTCAGCCGAGATGAACCCGTCGTTGCTCGTTCGCGCCAACGAAGGCTCGAAGTACTTCACGCCTTCAGCCGAAGATTTCTTGCTCCACTCTCGGGGATCTTGAACGTGCAACGAAACCATCACCGCGACGCTGGCAACTGCGACTAAACCATAGGCGACGCCCAGTTTCCAGCGGACCTTTTGGCCCACTAGTCGGTGGAGCCAATAGAGCCAAATTGCAAAAATCGGACTAATGACGTGAAGCCAATAGGTCAATGAACGCGCGGCTGGGTTCTTCAAATCGAAAACACCGCCGATCCGAACCAAAAGCAAACCGGAAATCAAAACTACCAAGCTAATGGCAAACAGGCTGTATCCAACTCGAATCGCTCGTTTGTTCTTTCGCTTTCTGGCGGAGATCATGTGAGCAACGCCAAAGAGCACGAACGGCAACAAGAGGATCAGGCCCAGGACGACGTGCCCCAAAAACATGAACATGTAGAACTGATTCTGGTAGGCTTGACCGCGTTGCCATTCCAGAAAGGTGATTGTCGCCAAGTAAAGAGAGTTAGCCCCCAAAAGCGAAAGGAGTGCGAAAATTACCAGAAGAAGCTTTTTGAGCTTCGGTCCAATTGCCGGTACGTAGACGCGCTTTTTGGGTTGTGGTTGAGTTGCTGCAGTGCCGCTTGCAGCACTGTTCGAAGGAGTAGCCATTCAGAATTCTCTTCAGGGCAATCGGCAAATACTTGCCGCGCTAGCGAGGATAGAAGCGTTCAATTTTGGACTCACCCTCGGTAGAGAGCGAGAAAATGGACTTAGCATGCGGATCGGCTACCATGATCTGCTTACCAACTAATGTTATACCGACAGGATGATTCAGCGGTTCACCGATCGCAAGATTTTTTGGCTGACCACCGGGCGCTAACATAACCACGGCATGTGCATAACCGTCACAAAAGTAAGCGTTGGAAGCTTCGTCGACCACAATTTGATTGGTGAATTGAAAGGGAGTACCTGACACGAGGACCTCTTTTGTCTTGTCCGGCGCGAATCGGACCAGCGAATCACCCGTATTGGTGAGCACCCATAAACGATCTTGCTTGTCGATGGCGATTCCGCGCGGCCCCTGGATTTTGACAAACTCGCTAACCTCGCCGGCCGGTGTAACTTGAAATACACATTGGCGTTCCAAGTCAGCCACAAACAGATTGCCTTTGGAGTCGACGACAATTCCCATGGGAATGCCAATGTAGCCCTTGGTCATCGGCTGCGGCTTGCCCTCAGCGTCGAATTTGTAGATCTCGCGAGTCGATGTGTCGCCAGCGTAAAGCGTCCCCTGCGCATCGAGTGCTAAGCAACGCACGGCGTTGAGCGGCGTGCGGAATTTCTTGGAACCCTGGAAATAGACGCTTGCTTGTCCGCCTTCGATCTTCCAAATACCTGGCAAGTTGCGATCCGCGACGTAAGTCACTTGATTGGCAGTCTGAACAACAGCCAACGGATACTGCATCTCTTGAGCCCGCAAAGACGAGCCGACGCAGAATGACAACACGCAGGTGGCTGCGACCGCTATTGCGAAGCCAAATCTACCGAGAAGACTGAAGGTCATAACGAGTCCCTAATCTGGTTCCAGAACGATCCTGGATTTTGTTGACGAGTTTGATACTTGCGGAGAAATTCACGGTGAGCCGGTGTGGTGGGGAACTGCTGGTCCGGCTCATAAGGATACGACTTCATCGCTCGAAATGGCAGTGGCTCAACATTCTGCCCGTATATTGTATTTAAGTCTGCATCTTTATCCCAGCCAACATTGTAGATGACAAAATCCCGCACCCATCCAGCGGGTAGAGGATTGTCCGGCGCGTCAAATTCGATGGAAATTTCATCGCCACCGCCCATGACAACCTGTAAATCGTCGGCCTTTTCCAGTAGCTCGGTAACTTGTCCATACCGCGTAAACGCACCGGTCATCGGTGCCCAAACCGATTCTTTGATGACTCGGCTGTAGTCGTAGTAGTTTGGAGCGTTGCCCGGACGACGCTCCTGCTCGGAAAAGCCTCGATAGTGCAAGTCAGCGCCCAGTAACTTAAGCGGCTGAACACGGTAGCTTGCTGGATCGGACTCGCGTTGATTGACAGAGAAGAAGACTTCGTCCCAACACAACTCCATGTTGCTGACCAACCGCACGCGATGGTCGTCGCACAAGAACTTGCCTTTCAGGTCGATGGCGATTGTCTTCGTTTTGCCACCAGGGAAGCCCGTAAACGGAATGACTTCAGTCCAGTTGCCCTGCGCGTCGGGGACTTGAATCGAAGGTGGTTGAACTTCGGGTCTGGAGGGGTTTTCGGCCAGAGCCATGTTCAACGAAGTACAAGTCGGAAAGACCCAGCCAGTAAGGAAGAGCACCTTTTCATCGCTTTGCGTAGATGGCACGCTAGATTCGGCCGAATCGTTTTGCGTTTTCGAAGCATCCTTACGAATGTTCAAGTCAATTTCCACCCAATGCGTCTCGGCCAATCCTTGATTGTAGCTGCTGGTCCACGTTTTGGTGTAGCGACGGTCGCGCGTCGAAGTCAATTCGCTTAAGTCTTCTCCATGCTGGTTGAGCACCTTGGGTTGAATTCGATCGCGAACCGTGAAGAGTTTGAATTCAGCGACGCTTGGCGGACCAACTTTTTCATTGCTGTAGACCTCAACATCGGCTGGATGATCGACGGCCATGAGTTCAACTGCATCAAAGTAGGC
>CAUJKA010000481.1 GCA_963204965.1 Planctomycetota bacterium
TCAACTTCTCGTCAATGCGACGTCGTAATTATCGGAGGCGGACCAGGTGGCGCGACTGTAGCGTCATTTCTCAAGCTCTATCATCCTCAACTGACTGTGATCGTGGTTGAGCGAGAAGCGTTTCCTCGCGATCACGTGGGAGAGAGCCAACTTCCGGCGGTCTCGAAAGTTCTGCACGAGATGGGAGCCTGGGAGAAGGTCGAAGCAGCGGGTTTTCCGATTAAGCTCGGGGCTAGCTACACGTGGGGCAAAACGACTGAACCCTGGGTGTTTGGTTTTATTCCGCTTTCCGATGTCGGTTCGTTATCACGACCGGGCAAGTACGAAGGCTGGCGACAGCGAGTCGCTTTCCAAGTCGACCGATCCAAGTACGACACGATTCTTTTGGAGCATGCGAAGAGCCTGGGTGCTCAGGTTCTTCAACCCGCGAGAGTTGCCAAGATCGAGTTTGACAACAGTCCTGGCAAGCCCATCCGCCAAGTGCACTTGGAAGATGGTTCGACCATTCAAGCTCGCTACTATGTCGATGCCTCGGGTAATGCGGCTGTTTTACGTCGTCAGTTGGGAGTCGAAGTCGACGCTCCTAGCCTTTTGAAGAATGTCGCCTTTTGGGATTACTGGTCGGCTCCGAATCTCAACGACAGCCTGCTCGAGAAAGGCACGATGCGGGTCCTAATTCGCAGCGTGAGCTTTGGATGGATCTGGTACATCGTGCTCTCCAACGACCGCACGAGCGTAGGACTAGTTTGCAACGCCGACTACTACAAACAATCGCAACAGACTCCCGAACAACTTTACCGACGGGCTATCGACGAAATTCCGACAATTGCCGAGCGGTTGAAAGATGCCAG
This sequence comes from Planctomycetota bacterium, assembly GCA_963204965.1. GTDB lineage: Bacteria > Planctomycetota > Planctomycetia > Pirellulales > Pirellulaceae > Aureliella. The sequence goes on from CAUJKA010000481.1 coordinate 852, forward strand.
TCGTACTGAGAAATTGTCAGCAACCAACGACTGGTCTTATGTTGCCAAGCAATCCTACGGCGACAATTGGTTCTTGGTGGGTGAGTGCTTAGGATTTGCGGACCCGATCCTGGCGGCTGGTTTAACTCTGACGCACACTTGCGCTCAACATTGTGCTTATACGATTCTCGACTTAGAGCGCGGTCAAAAAGATCGCGCATGGCTATTGGATCAATATCATCAGACGCAAACGCGAAGGATTGGACAGCACATCAAGTTTGCCGAATACTGGTACTCGGCCAATGGTCTTTTCACAGAGATTTTGGAGAACTGCACGGCCATCGCGGCGCAGTCCGGATTGCAGTTCAGTCCCCAGGAGGCCTTCCGATGGTTGAGCCACGGAGGAGTCGATGATATTCCCGGTCAGTTCGTCATCGGCGGATTGGGCTTATCGGGTATCAAGTCTGTACAAAAACGATTTGCGCACACTTCGTCTACTGAGGTAACGTACTTTATCGATGGCAAGAACACCTTCGATCTGAACCTGAGCGATGCTGTTCAGGAAACGATGGCTCTACCCTTTCAAGGAGCGGTTCATTCTGTCCCAGTCCTCGTACGCGGAACGGCTCGACTTCCACTAACAGGATTTTACGGACAGGTATTTACAGTACTGCGATCCTATCGATTCATCGATCAAATCATTGGAGCACTACAGCAGTTGTTAGCCAGTTCTGGAATACAACCCCAAGATCGCTCGTCTGCAATCTCTGGAGCGTTCCACTGCTTGGAATCGATGGTCGCTCAAGGTTGGGTACTAGCTTCGCACACAGAAGGACGCCCAGCGTTATCGATGTCGACACCCGATGAAGGCGAGATTGTCTACACAGAGCGACTCGGCCCAACCGCCCTGAACCCACGTCGCGATTCGCGTTAGTTATACCAAAGGAAATTTCTTGCCAACGGCATCAAACTCGTCTCAACTGTTTACTCCCATCGAAAACCACGAATGTCTTTCCCCCGGAGGGCGACACATCCTTTGCCGGTGGTGTCAACCACCGGATCCGAGATCAAACAGATCTATAGCCCGGAGGGCGATACATACTCCCTATCGTCGCGGAGGTTGCTCCGTGCATTAGTCTGGACAAAACTAATTAACATTGATGGACAAGATTTACAGGATGATCTAAATTCGCCGATAGGCCCCGATCATTTTCTCCGTGATTTCTTCCAGTAAGTTGGATCGACGATAATCCTGTAGATCCATGTTCAATTCGTTGGTTGTTTCGGTAAGTGATGATTTTGCCCGTTTACTTTTGTGCTTTGTGTCGGTGCTTAACATCGCTACACTGGTTCGACCCCACAGCGTTCCTGGCTCAATCCCAAACACCTTCTGCTAATGACTGAACCTGGAGCCGAACCGCCCTAGGAACGACCGAAGCCGTCAACTTTCTAAAGGCCTCACGTTGCAATTGCTTCTCCAAAGCAACCAGTTTTTCGTTTTCCGATTCAACGAGTGTTCGCAAATTTTCTGTGGACTCTATGCCTAAGAACTTCATCATTTCAGGACGCCCAAGGATTCGCAAATCAGATCGAAGAAACTGCTTTTGAATCCTCTGCACAAGTGCATATCGCTGCTTGTTTGAGATGATTTTGTCCAGGCTATCTGAAACGTCACGAAAGTCACTTTCGATCCCTCGTGCCTCATTTCTCATCAGCACGTCGCTCAGTTTTAGCAATTCAACTCGTTGTTCATCAGTGATCGACAAGTTAGGTGGTAAAACCGTTGCAACTGAAAGGAAGACTTGGTGTTGAGTTGAACTTTCTGGAAACACAGCGATTTCAGTCCAACTGCCCCCTTCCTCTGAGACATCAAAATCAGTTCCAAACAACTTCCAGAATTTCTCCACAGAGCTTGGTCGGAGTTCTGCTAGAAACCGCTCTAAGGCCTTGGATCTGGCGGCGTCTAACTCTTTTTCAATCAACTTTCCTCGTTCGCCCACCGCATGTTGGATATCGTGGACTCCCTTTTCGTCGACCCCCAAATCCTTTAGCATCGTTGAGTCGCTCAAAAGACCGGCGGCGGAACGAAATTTCCTTCTCAAATAGGATTTTCTAAGCAAGTCCAACTGCTGCGGTTTCAATACTTTTTGCAAGTGACTCTTGGCTATTTCATCATTCGCTAACCGGTCTCCAACAAACACATTCTTGTCATTCAAAAGTCTCTTCAGCGATTCGACTTGATCCTCTGAAGTTGAGACTTCTCGCTGGATCGTTTTATCGCGGACGATCCAAGCAAGTCCACCAACCCCCTGGATCATGGAAAGAGTATGCCCGTTGTCCCTTGCTGGGCAATTTGCTACCAGACCTATTGCCAGGGCAGTACAAAGGATGAATCTAAGACAGAAATCTACCATGCTCAACGTTGTTCCAAAGTTGCGGCGAAGAACATGTTTGAACTAAGCTTGGTCATCATCTTATCAAAGTGTGAGCTGTAGTTTACCTGACCTGATGGGAAAAAGCCTGCCGAAATGAGTCAGCAAATCGGGTCCGTCCTTTTTTCTGCGTTGATAAGTGTTAGCAATCGTATCGACTTTGTTATAGCAGTCTCGTTGGTACACTCATAGGTTTTCGGACTGAGTTTTTGCTAGGAGACGACTAACGTGGGGATGGTTCCAATCTGTCTAGTCCTAAGTTTTGCTTCAACCGCATTACCGTGTATTCAAGAGGAACGCGTAGAGCTTCAACAGCGCTGGATAGATCGTGCGATTGAAACAACTTTGGCCGTTGTTTCCAATCCAGATATTGTTGACCATGACAAGGAGTACAGCATCGGCATGACTAGCCTCGCCTTAGGACAGATTGGCAGTGTTGCTAAAGCGAGGGAAATGCTGGACAAGCCAGGGCTCGAAGCAGGCTCAAAGATGCGTGAACAATTTCTACTAGGACTAGCAGATGGTTTGGCTTCGAGTGATCATGTTGACGAAGCTCTAGAGTTTGCCGAGATGATTGAGAATGAGAACTTACAAGGCACCGCATTGTATTTGACTCCCATTCGACAATCTCAACGCGGCGACTTTGCCGATGCCGAGAAACTGCTCGATCGAATCCCACTAGAACACCATAGAGATCGTGCAATCGATCAAATCTGCCACGAGTACCTTAAGGTCAATAGGCTCGACGATGCCCGTCGACTGTGTGCGAGCCTCTCGGACCCTGAGTTGTTCGCGACGACCGAGAAGAAGATTGAGCAACATAGCGAACAGCCCTTGATTCGAGATGGAGGGTATGTTGAGTACAAGGTTTCAGAACTCAGTAAACGCGCATCAGCCGCTGAACTGGAGTTTCTTGAACCCTATTTTCGAGCTGAAGTAGCACTGGAGCTAAAGGACATGCCGCGGTTCGAGTCTGAATCGAAGCGTGCTAAGAAGTTGGTCGAAAACATGGATTTCAACGATGGGTCCTTGATGATGCTCGGTCGACTGATGTATCAAGCGGGCAAAAAGGACGACGCGAAAGAGTTGTACTTGATGCTTTTACGAAACTATTCAGTCAAGACTGAGATGCTCGACTTCAACATCATGTTATTTGGATCAGGCAAGCCGTCTGACGCTTACATCATCGCCGATTGCCTTACGAAAGATCAGGCCAAACCCTTACTGGAACGACTACTTAAACTCCAAAGTGCTCAACTCGTCGCTGCCCCACTATTCGGTGCGGTAGTCAGTCTGAAGAACCCCGACTGGGTAGAACAAATGTATCAGTCTACGACAGACATCAAGCTCAAAGCCAGCCTCGCTTGCTGTTGCGTTATCTCGCTCGCAGAGTCGACACCCTAGAGCTATACCGCGATTTCTCAGGGGACATTCAGCGCGCCGGAGGTACGTTCACCGCCACTGCCTTCTTCGCTACCAACACTATTTCCGCCTTCTTGTGATGTGCCCACGTCGCTCTGTTGGTCCGACGAATCCATTCCAGGATTTCCTTCATTTGCGACTCGAGACTCGACAACGCGAGGAATACTGGCGGTTAGCTGGCTGTCCAAGAACTTTTGGCTGCTGATTCCTAAACAAACGACCAATAGGACCAGATCCATTAGAGCGATCAGAGTTGGTATGCTTCCTCGCTTCTCTGGAACATGTCCCGCGATGGGAGGAAGGCTGGTAGATACAGGCTCAACCAACCCGGAGGAAGCCTCAACCACGACGGTTGGAGTCGTGCGGGTTGCGAGCCCATTATCAGTCCACCATTGTCGAAGCGAGCCAATGTGATTGTTTGCCAAGGCGTTACATCGATGCGTGGCCATCGCAACAAAAGCTGCACATAGAAAAAGTACTGCTAGTCCCATTTCAAGTGCTAACGCGGACTCAAGCTTGTGCTCGCTGCTGAGTACGTCCTTTTGCAACATTGCAAAGCAGACAAACAGAATGGCATGGCCAACAAACAACCAGCCAAGCCGTTGATTGATCAAGTTGTCTTCGTGCTCGATCGCCGAACGAACCATCTTCCATCGCTCGTCGGCCAACTTAAGATGCTCTAGCTTTTGATCGAGCGATTCGCTGTTTCCACAATCGTTCATTGGGTTTTCCAAAAGCAAGAGCCAACCGCCAAAGGTGTGTTTCGCATGCGGGTGAGAATTGAAGTCTGGCGAGCAAGCGAGTTATGTCTCTCGCAATGCATTGTGAACGCGTAGAACGCATGCTGCACACACCCTACGCAAGCCAATCGTCCGGCAGTGACTAAATGTCGTTGCCCTTCCAGCGAGTGAATGCTTCAAGAGCAAAGAACTCAGGTAGTCCAATCTGGTTGTACTTCTCCGCTGTTCCCTTATTGCGATCTTCGGCTCGTTGCCAAAATTCGCGAGGATCGGACCCCGGGAATAGAGCTTCGTCTTTTTGACTTTCGTGCATGAAGATGGCTTCACGCTTGAGATCGATATCGCTTGGGCTTAGGGGAACAGCGATTTCAATTTCATGCAATGCGTATTCCTGCCAGGCTCCACGATAGAGCAATACCTCAGGGATAACTCGCCCTTCGTTTCTCATCTGCATCAAAACATGGAAGATCGCTTCGGCGCACACGCGGTGTGTACCGTGCGGATCTGCCAAGTCTCCGGCGACATAGATCTGATCGGGTTGAACACGATCCAAGAGATTTCGAATGATTGCAGTGTCATCTGGTCCCATGGGCCGCTTGGCAATTGTTCCCGTTCGGTAGAAAGGCAAGTCCAGGAAATGCAGATCTTGCTCTCGGCAACCGACCTGCATCGCACCAGCTCGGGCTTCGCTCCAACGAATCAATCCCTTGATCTTGAGAATGGTCTCGTGATCGGGCTGACCTGGAGTCCGATTGCATAGGCCTTCACGAACTTGAGATTGCACCTGAGCCGACTTCTGATGATCGATCTCGAACAGTCGATTGTATTCGGTTACCAAGTCAGCGATTCGCGAGGCATCGTGATCAAATACGGCGATGTTACCGCTGGTCATGTAGGCTACGTGCACCTCGTGACCATCTTCAACCAAGCGAATCAACGTTCCACCCATACTGATCACATCGTCGTCAGGGTGTGGGCTAAAGCAAAGCACCTTCTTGGAATCGCGACCGGCCGGATGGTACTCGATCGTATCTTGCATCCAACGGAAGACTCGATGCGCCAGCTTTTGCGCTGGTCCATGATGGCGGAGCAGTTGATGTAGATCGTGTCTGCGAAAATCGTCGTCATCCAGCTTGAGCAAAGCCTTTCCAGAGCATTCACATAGCCACAACACCGCGCACTTGATCAGCCGCTCGTCCCAGGTGACTTTATCTACCAGCCAAGGCTTCGCTACACTGGTCAAACTGCCCGCCGCTGGCAAGTCCAACAGAGCTCGCGCGTCGGCGTGCTCTTGCAAGTACGAAGCTGGAACGCGGTCGGAAATCCCGCCTTCCAATGTTTCAGCAATGATCCCAGCCTTGTGCTCACCCAAGGCCAAAAGCAAAACGTGCCGAGCCGCCAGAATTGGTCCCAAGCCAACCGTCAAGCCTTGCAATGGAACGTGTAACTCGCCAAAAAAGTCGCTGGCACTGGCTTGACGCGTGATCGGATCGAGCGTGCAGAGGCGTGTGCGACTCTTCCGCATCGAAAACGGCTCGTTGTAGCCGATGTGGCCGTTGCGGCCGATTCCCAGCAGCACCAAGTCAAAGCCTCCAGCACTCTGGATGTTGTGATCAAAGCCACGACAAACCGATTCGACCTCATTGAGCGGAACTAATCCATCCAACGTGTAGATCTGATTCGCTGGAATGTTCACATGGTTGAAAAAGTGTTCGCTCAAAGTCGAACGATGGCTCTGCGGATCGTTTGGTCCAAGCCCGAAGAACTCGTCCAATCCAAACGCGATCACGCTTGAAAAATCGAGTCCCTCGTCGCGGTGTAAGCGAATCAACTCGCGATAGGTGCCCACGGGAGTGCTTCCGGTCGACAGCCCCAGCACCGTAGTTTGCCCCAAATCGGATCGCTCGCGAATCAACCGAGCAATGATCTGCGCGGCGTGCCGAGCAAGATCCTTTCCGGTTTGAAAGACAAAGGCCGGCATGTGGGTGCCGGTGATCGGACGAACTCTGGCCGTAGGAACATTGGGAATGGTACTGGACACGTTTCGCGCTTTAATTTCTCGAGTGCTATTACTATCAAGCGAAAGAGATCTGCGATATCCCTTACCGCAGTCTATTTGCTCTAGTCTAACTAAGGTGATCGATTGAGAAAATCTAAGAAGCGATTCGGATGCCGATTCGACTGCGATTTTCAATTAGTTTTCTGGCTTTCTTCGCCTCAAGCAGCAATGCAGCCCAGTACTATGGCTGATTCGAAGGAGCAGAATTGCTGGAGTCTTTCTTGCCAAGCCCCAAGAGTTCCACCGCTAGGACAACCAAACTTAGCACCGCACAAGCCCAAGGAAGTGGATACCCAGCCGCTTGCACCAAACCCCAACGGCTATCGCGCCGCGGCTCGGCGATCACGGCTTGAACCGTCAGTCGTTGCGAGCACTGAACCAGCCTGCCACAACCGTCGATTTCCGCCGTTAGCCCGGTGTTAGCCGCGATCAGTAGCGGACGGCGATTTTCTACACAACAGAGAATGGAACTGGCCAGGTGATGGTCCAACATCGAGCTACCCTTGAACCAGCTATCGTTCGTTAGATTCACCAATAGTTCAGGTTTTTTATCTTGCTCAGTCAGGGTCTTCACTTGCCATCGAATCAACCGAGGGACCATCGTTTCAAAACAGATATTAGGAGAGACCTGAACGCCATTGACCTCAAACGACTTGGGCTCGGTACCCGGTTCAGATCCTGCAAAGCCGAACACATCTTCCAGCCAACCAAGAATCGGCCTGAGCGGAATGTACTCGCCAAACATCACCAGGTGCATCTTTGCGTAAGTGTCTTTTACTTTGCCATCGCTGCCGATCCATAAAGCTCCGGCATAACGCTTTAATCGCTCCTTAGAAAACGTCATCGAATCGCAGCCCACCAAGAGCTGCGGTCCTGTTTGATCGGGTAGCTCACCTAAAAAGTCCAATCCACGACTGGCCAGCAAAGCTATCTTAACCTTTAGATCGAAGTACTCATTTTGCTTTGCAAGTCGCTGCTCCAATTCGGCGGGACTCATATCGCCTTGGCGAATCTCCTCGACCAACCAACTGGGCAGTTGCTCGGGATTGTAGTCCAGCTTGGTATAGGGTTCGAATGCGGTGAAGCTTGATTCCGGCCACACAACCAAGTCCAACTTCCCCGCGTCCTTCGCTACTGAACGACATAGATTTGCATAACGAGTCCAAGCGGTTCGGGTGCGTTCCTCGTACTCGGCCGCATTGGGATTCATCTCAAAGATCGTCGGCGTGTTTTCCTGAAGTAGCAAACAACGTAGCAACGGAGACTGATCCGCATACAATTTGTCAGCTTCGCGCAGTCGCCAGACTCCGTAGATAACCACAACAACAAGAAGAGCGACCGCGGACAAGGCAGGAACAACGATGGAACCTTTAGCTCCAGCTCTAATCGACATCGCGGGTTCCGCACTCAAATCGCCTTGAGCAACAGAACTTGCGTTGGCTTGTGCACGACGTTGCCACAGTCTCGTTCCAAGTTCTGTAACCAACGCTGCGAATGTCATCATGATAAAACTGATGCCACCGTGTCCAAGCGTATCAGCGAACTGAATTAGCACAGGTTGCCACGCTTGCGAATGCCCTAAGGTATTGGCCGAATACCCAGTCAAGAATTGCGATCGAAAAAGTTCGAATCCCGTCCAAGAAACCGGTGCGGCAATCACTAATGGAACTCGCCAGCGATGTATCATCAGGCGAGTCACTCCGATCCAAAGCGGAATGTAAACAGCCAGATAAAAAGCGAGTGCAATCCACCCAGCGTAAAGCACCCAGAAAGCCAAGCGAACGCTGTGAAGGCTGACTAGCCAAAACAAGCATCCGCTCAACCACAATTGAAAGTAACCGCGACGCCCGAGGGGTTCAGTGCGATGACAAATGATCAACCAACCAATGGGAGCGATCCATGCCAGCGGATAGAGATTGATGGGAGGGAACGCGGCAAGGAGTGCGACGCTGCTGACAACAGCCCACGCCAACACTCCCGACCAACCTTTGCCTCGCGATGCCTGAGACGCATCCGCGCGCGACGCATTTTCCACTGCGCCACGTCGTTCGGATTTTCGCTTCGCCTTCTTCATGAAATCCCTTTCAATACGTCCAACATCCGTTGTCAGCAATCCGTTTCGCAGCAAGCCATTTGTCAGTAATCCAACTGCTTCAAGCCCCATCTGAGTCATTGAATCAGATGGGGCAGGGCAGTGTGGACTGCTTACTTTGCCAACGATTTCGTTAGCACAGCATTTCCCATTTGCGGAAGAACCTGTTCGCAGCGAACAGTCGCCTTGGTCTTCGGATCCAACCATAGAGTTGTCTTGGCGGCTGGGTTCTCGACATTGGTCAAGGTCAGCTTCAAGTAGGTCTTACCTTCGAACTCTTCGTTGCCTTCAACCTTCAACTTCTGTGTCTCGACTTTCATCGAAGGCAGATCGGCAACGTTGACTGCCAGTTCATAACCTTCCTTAAGCGGAAGACCTTGCAGAATAGCTTCTAGTCCAGGACCATCGCAAAGCAGAGCACCGCTATACTTCAAGTTATTCTTCTGGTCGCCCATCTCAACTTCGATTTCGCCTGCTGAGTACTTAGCAGCTAGCGACATTGGACCTTGCTTGAACACTCGACTAAGCGGCTTGAGTTCTGCTGAGTATGTGCCTTCGTTCGCGATCTCGCCGAGTGGACCGCTGATTGCCTCTTTGATGACCCAATTTCCATCAGTCTTGGCATAACTGCGTTTAGCCTTCATCGGAATGGTCTGACCTTGAACAGCAATCTTGACGTCCCAGTTTTCATTGCCTTCCTTAAGCTGAACATTCAATGCGGGCAAGGCACTTGCAACCTTCACTTCGCTAGGCTTGGTGTAGGTTACTTTGCTCACGTCAACTCGCAGTTCTTCCAAACGCTTTGAAACGTCAGCAGGCATGACTGCATCGTATCGTCCACCAATCTTCTCAGCCAAGAAGCGTTCGACTTCCGAATACATAGCCATTTGATTCACCGGCTTAGCAAAACCGTGCCCTTCGTCACCAGCCAGCAGGTAACTGACATCGTGTCCGCGATCACGCAGAGCGATGACGATTTGGTCGGCTTCAGCTTGCTTCACGCGTGGATCGTTTGCACCTTGAATAATCAGCAACGGCTTAGCAATCTTTGCAGCGCTAAACAGTGGACTGGCTTCTTCAATTCGCTTCTTACCCTCTTCCGACTCTGGGTCGCCAACCATACCGTACAAAAATGCACGTCCAGCTTCCCAATAGGCAGGAACTGAATTTAGGAGCGTAAAGATATTGCTTGGACCAACAATATCGACACCGCAAGCATAGACTTCAGGAGTAAAGGCCAAGCCGGCTAGCGTTGCATAACCACCGTAACTGCCACCCATGATGCCGATTCGTTTTTTGTCAGCCACACCCTTTTCGATCAAATACTTCACACCCCAAGTAATGTCGTCCTGCATCAACTTACCCCACTGCATGTCTCCAGCATTGAGGAACTTCTTGCCATAACCACCGCTAGCGCGATAGTTGGGCTGCAACACTGCGTAGCCGCGATTGGCAAGGAATTGAACTTCCGGGTCGTAACCCCAATTGTCGCGAGGCCCCTTCGGACCGCCGTGAACTAGAACTACAACTGGCAAGTTCTTGGGCTCAACACCAACAGGCAAAGTCAAGTACGCAGGAATTTCTAATCCATCACTGCTCTTGTAACGAACTGGCGTCATCGGAGCCAAGTGTTGCTCGACAGCCTTCAGTTCTGGACGCGGAGTGTATTGTTGGACCAGTTCCTTGGTCTTAGCATCAAAGTACCAAGCCTCTGAAGCGTACTTATCGCCATGAATGGCGACTAAGAATTTGCTGTAATCCTTAGTCGAGCTTTGGAAAGCGATTTCGCGGCCCGGAAATTTTTCTTTGAGGAAGTTGTAGTTCGCTTCCCAATTCTTATCTCGCCAATAGATGCGAGTCTTATCGTCGGTATACGAGGTCGAGATGATCTCGCGAGTATTACGATCGATTTGCAGTGCGCCAAAATCGACTCGCTTCTCGGGATCGCTCTCGAACAACTTCATCGCTTTGGTGACTGGGTTCATCACGAACACGGTGGAAAGATCCAAGTCGCCTTTGTTCGTCTCTAGATAGACATTTTCGTTCTTAGCGTCCCAACCAATCACCCCGGCCGATTCGGTTACCGAAGTCTCGTAGATTGGCTCGAGCTTGTCGCCATCTTTTCGCAAAAGGACTGTATTGCCAGCTTCGTCAGTTCGACTAACCAGTCGAAGGTTATCGTCCCAGTCGAATTCGTAACCGGTGATGCGATCGTTGTTGGTGTAGATCAACTTCAATTCGCCAGTTGAGATCTTCAGTTCATACAGATCGTGCCAAGCCTTGTCCCGATCATTGATACCGACCCACAGCAAGTCAGGATTCTTCTCACTGGCATTCACCATCTGAGCCGTGATATCCTTCATCGGCGTCAAGTTGCGGGACTCAGGAACTTGCTTTCCCTCAGCAGGCATCGCATTGGGATCGACAGCGAACAGGTTCATGTTCTCGTCGCCGTCGGAGTCCTTCACATAGAGGATGTACTTGCCGTCTTCGGTCCAAGAATACCCATACAACGGTCGGGAACTATCGGTCAGTGGCCGCGCTTTATCGAAGGGCTCAGAGAAACGCTTGACCCAAACGTTCATGATGCCATTGTTGGCTTTCATGAAGGAGATGAACTTGCCATCTGGGCTTAACTGCCCGCCGGCTATTTGCGGGTTGCCAAAAAACAGTTGTCGGTCGAGCAGAGGCGTTTGCCCCTGACTGGTTGAGGTCATCATGGTCAAGGCAGTTAAACATCCAAAGAGAATATGAGCGATTTTCATTTGCAGATTCACTAGTGATTCGGATAAAAATGGCGACGAGCGTTTCACTCCGTCGCCGAAACAAACTCCAAGCAAGTCGCATCAAGAACTCAGAAAGTCCATCCTGAACGCCACCCACGAAAGCTACCCAGAGCTGTGTTGGGAATATCGTAGCAGATTCTTGAAAAACGAAATTCCCCAGAACTCGTCTGTCGCATGGAATTCCGCGCAACTTTGCAAAGGGCTTTTGATGCTAATACTGTTGCCGCCTAGGCAACTTGTTGTTGGAAACTAGGCGCGAAATTGGCAGAAATCCATGAAGCGACTCTCTGGACGCGGTGCGATGCCGCGAGTCTGTGCTAGTTCGAAAGCACGAATCAACGCAGCTCCCTGATCGCCGCCGCCGTTGATCTGCATGCAGGCGTCGTTGTCAGCCAGCGGTTCGTGTGGCAATCCTTGATTGTCGCGGATCTGATCCATGGCGCCGATCAGCGCCGATGGGCAACACTTGCCCAAGGAATTCTGATTGATCATCCACGGTGCGACTCGCTTGCGTTCCTGCTGGTAGAAGTCATCTTTCAACGCTCGCTGGATGTCTTTGTCGTCGAGCATCCGAGATTCGGGATACTCGAGCGATTGAGCGATCAAGGCCAGTTCGGTCTCGTCGGGTAGGTTCAAGCCCAGTGCGACTTCGAAGCCACCGTCAAGTTTCAAGAGTTCAGCTATGGGGAATCCTTTACTAGCCGCAACTCGCTAGCGTCCGGTTTCTTGGTGTTGAAATCAGCGGACGGCACATTGATCGATTGCGAAGAAGAAGCTGGTGAGCTGGAGGCTATCGTTCTCATGTCAACGACTGGACTTGGGGCAGGGGAATCACGAACTTGATGGGCTGGCTCGACCAAGGCAACCATGAAGTCCCACAGCTTGAGAGCACAAGCGATTAGAGCGGCTCCGATGATCACGCAAGCTTCGATGAGCATCGGTCCACGACGCTGAGTACAGTCAGCGATTTGGTTTCGCCTTCGGCTGGTGGCCGAGCGGCTTCGACCGCCATCAACAGATCGCCGGTCAACAGCCAGCGAATGACGATCACGATCGCAGTCACACCGACCGCGAATTGAAACTTGCGGTTATCCCGTAGCATGATTTCCGTTGACAACACTCGAACGCGTTTCGACCAAAGCAACATCAAACAAGGTAATTAGGAATTCGGATCGGCGAGAGAAAAAATCATTGGGCTACGTATTCGAAAGAACCTTGAGCTGCTCAAAGAGTTAAGGAGGTAAGCGTAGAAAACGAGGCAATTTAGATTCAACCAGTAGCAGATTCCAGTCTTGTGATACTGCGAGTGAGCTGTGATCGTAATGGTTGCTGCGTCAGCCACTTTCTGCATGAAGTACCATAAAATTTGATTTGCAAAAACACGCCTAAAATAACGCTCAGAAAAAAATTGGACATCAAGTAACAAATCCGATAGACTCACGCCTCCAACCGGTAATTTGATTTAAACCAACCTTAGGAGCTCACAAATGGTGGTATTCCGACGTTCTCTCGTTGCGGTCTTAACGCTGTCCTTGGCATGTACCTTACTGGCGTCGCCTCCCTACTACACATGGGATATCTTCAATCAAGAATGGGCCCCATCGCAATCTGCAGATGGAGACTTCTATTTCGAGTTTGATAGAACTGAGTTTGGTGCGGCCAATATGAGTGGAACACACACGACGAATAACTGTGTTCAGATCGATTGGAGCGCGGACATGACCGATCATTCGTTCGATCTTGCTAGTCCACAGTACCTCCACATAACAGTTCAGGCTCCAGACGGCACACAGGTTCCATGTGCCGAAGTTCTGTATATTGATTCTTCAGGAAGCTATGTGATTGAGGTAAAAGACTTTTCGGGTAATGTCGGAACGTCGATTTTGCACCTTACTTTCGGAGCTGACTATATTGCAGGTCGAATTGCGATTTACCAAGGAAACGTTCTCTACGAGGATCTTGAGGGCGGATCGTTCTATGATTTTTGTCCAATGTTCACTGACTATTACGATTCAGTTCGAATAATCTAGCTTTAAGTGGCAATTGAAGAGAAGGAGTTTTTATGGTTATCCGAATCGCGTTTGCTTTCTTGTTAGTCTGTTCTTGTTTCTCCATCGGGCACGTTTGTGCCCAGGGAGGACCAGGTCAGAATAGTGGAAGGGAATTGAAGTTCAATCGCGGCGAACCAGATAGTTTTATGAGTCGAATGCTAAATTTCGATGCTGAGTTGAATATCTGGTTGTTGGCAGTCGACTACCCAAAGAGTGCTAATGAGGATGCCATCAAAAAGCTCAAACTTTGCTTTGAAGAACGTCGCAAGGCTCGCGTAGTGAATAAGAAACCCCTACTTGCCATTGTGCGAGCCGAACACCTTGCTGACGGTCAAAACATACCGCCAAAAATACTCGACAAGATGTTTGGAGAACTACCTGCCAAGCTTCCAGACGATAAACAACGCCAAGAGTTGCTGTCTGAGTATTTTCGGGCCGAAATTGAAGCTGAAATCCTCCTCTCTGATCAAATAATTGAACTTCTAACACCTAGTGAACAATTCGAATTCTTAGCAAAACCTGCCTTGTTCGATGCATTTTTGGCGCACCCAATCGGACAGTTCTATCTTGAACTGTCCGACGAACAAAAGAGTTCGGCTAAAAAGCAATTTCAAGTGCGTAAGTCGCTTGAAGTGCAGCGTCTGCGTTCTGCTGATCAATCTAAGTTGGCTGAGAAGATTAGGGAAGAAGCGGAAAGCGGTAAAAGGAACATCAATTTGACGGTTCCGATGCCTAGCTCCCAAGAGATTAGGGCCCGGATGAAACTACTTGCGGTTCTTGATAAGCACCAGTTGGAAAAATTCTTGAGGCTCAGTCGGACCAACAAAAGCGATCAAGGTGTGGCGGATTGGTTTGGTACATTGAAGGGAGAAACTCAGAGTATCGCGAAAGAGATTTTCGCAGAATATGCTAAATGATGCTTCAACTCTAAAGACGATCGACAGCCTCATCAACCGAGCGATCAACGCATTGAGTCCGCTGCGATCGAGCCTTACTGGTGGTCTTGCGCTTCTCGGCGACTACTGATTCCATGGTGCCGAAACTGTCGACCATCCCTAGCTGCTTGGCGG
>CAUJKA010000482.1 GCA_963204965.1 Planctomycetota bacterium
GCCGCTGAGCCCCTTACCAGTAACTAGAAAATCAGGTGACACATCTTCCCACTCGCAAGCCCACATCCGTCCGGTCCGGCCTACACCTGTAGCAATTTCATCAGCAATCAGCAGAGTACCGTACTGCTTTGCAAGGGTAGCCAAGCCTTTCAAGAATCCTGGCGGATGCATCACCATTCCCGCCGCACCTTGAACGATCGGCTCGACAATGACCGCCGCCAAGCGACTGCCGAACTGCTCAAACAACTTGCGGTACTCGGCTAAGTAGTGTTCGGCAAGCTGATCTGAAGGCACCTCACGCGGATACCGATACGAATCGGGGCAGGGACCACGAACAACATCGAACAGCAGCGGAGCAAACATCGAATGAAAGCGTGCTACACCGCCAACACTGACAGCTCCCAATGAGTCGCCGTGATACGCATTGCCAACTGCTAAAAAGAGGTCTCTTTGCGGTTGCGGCGATTCCCTTTGACGCCAGTATTGAAAGGCCATCTTGAGAGCAACTTCAACGGCGCAGGCTCCATCGCTACTGTAGAACACGCACTCCAAACCCGGCGGAGCGAGCTCAACAAGGCGAGCCGTCAATTCAATCGTTGTGGGGTTACTCATCCCCAACGAAGTCACGTGTGCAACTTTGTCCAATTGATCCCGGATGGCTTGATCAATCACGGGATGACGATGCCCGTGCACGTTGCACCACATGCTGCTGGCTGCATCCAACAATCTGCGTCCTTCAACGTCGTACAGCCAAACCCCGTCAGCTCGCTCGATAATCAGCGGCTGGTAATCTGCCATCTGGGTAAAGGCGTGCCAGTAATTCTCTTGATCGACCTTTTGCAAATCCATGGTTCGAGCTGGTAATTACCAATGCACCTCAACCATGGCACCAACTCGCACACCTAACATAGCACTGGCACTATCGTCGACCAATACAATCGTGAGCGGCGCCGCACCGTCAGCGATGGCTACTAAGGTCATGGAAGGCTGAGCGTGATTGGCTGGATAGATTCCGTAAGTTTCGTGCTCGTCCACCACAACTCGTAGCGATGCGTCGGTCGGAGCTCCACGAAGTCGCTCGCTGGGAATATCGGTAATGAGGTTTCCGGTTGAGTCTACCTCGACAACTTTTCCAGTCAGAGTCTGTGACACGGCTCATTTCCAAAGGTGGTTAGGTAAGGGGCGGGCCGTATTGTAGCATTTTTGCTGTCGGACTTCAGCAGAGCTCGGGCTTTCAGCGTGGCCTCGTTCGTTAAATTCAGGCTAAGAAATCTCGATTAAGGCGTCTGAGCAGGCCAAAGTTTGACTGGCTGGCCTACATCGCATCGATCATCTTTTGCAGCAGTTCTCGAACCACCTTGGCATCCGCGTTGGCATTCTTCTTCCTAGCAGCACCGATCAACGACCCAAGTGCTTTGGCATTACCCGCACGAGCCTCAGCGATGACCTTGGGATTTTCGTCGATGAGCTCTTTGCAAAGCGTCTCAATCTCGCTGCTGTCAACCTGTACGATCCCTAAGGCAGCCATGGCATCCGGAATCGTTGCGTCGTGTTCCAAGAGATACTGAAAGATGGACTTGCCGCGAGTATTGTCGACCACGGAAGCATCGATGGCTCTAAGTAATTCGCTCAGCCGAGCCGCAGAGATTGGGAATTGCTCCACGGAAAGATCGTTCTCTTTCAAAGTCCGCATCACATCTTGCTGAATCCAGTTGCTTGAGCGCTTGGGATCGGCTCCACCAGCAACCACCCCATCAAAGTAGGCCACCATCGACTGACCTTGAGAGACGATTACATCCGCGTCGTAGGGCTTCAGGCCGAGATTGACTTGCAAGCGATTTCGAGCCGCAGAGGGCGATTCGCCTAAGACTACCTTCTGCTGCGAGAGCATCGCCTCGGTCACTCGCAATGGCACCAAGTCTGGATCAGGGAAGTAGCGGTAGTCAGCCGACTCTTCCTTCTCTCGCTGTGCCTTAGTAACACCCGCTTCATCGTCCCAGCCGCGAGTCTGCTTCGGAGCGTCCTTGATGGTCTTGCCTGTTTGCTTCCACAACTCGAACTGCCTACCTGCTTCATACTGGATCGCACGCTCGACGGCTCGGAAGCTATTCAAGTTCTTGACTTCGACGATCGGCGTTGCGATGTCATTGCCATCGACGGGAATGTGCAAATTGACATTCGCGTCAGCTCGCAAGCTACCTTCTTGCATGTTGCAATCGGAAACGCCAAGGTAGGTTAGCAACAATCGCAATTCAGTCAGATAAGCTTTCGCGGCCGCTGCACTTGTAAGGTCGGGAAACGAGACGATCTCCAACAGTGGAGTCCCAGTCCGATTGAGATCAATCTTACTATCGGCTCGACCATGAACTTCATCGTGCATGCTCTTGCCGGCGTCTTCCTCCAGGTGAGCCCGAATCAGTCGCACTCGCTGCGTCGTCTCTGGAGCATCCGGATCAGGGAAGTCGAGATAACCCTCACCGCAAATCGGCTGATCAAACTGGCTGATCTGGTAACCCTTCGGAAGGTCGGGATAGAAGTAGTTCTTGCGATCCCACTTCGTAACCTCGGCGATCTTGCAATTGAGAGCCAGTCCAGTCCGAATAGCTAACTGAACCGCTTTTTCGTTCAGCACCGGCAACGATCCAGGCAGCCCCAAGCAAACCGGACAAACTTGCGTGTTCGGCGGCGCACCGAAAGTTGTCGAGCAGCCGCAGAACAGCTTGGTTTCCGTCGAAAGCTGAACGTGAACTTCAAGTCCCACCACAAGTCGATATGGCGTCTGATTCATAATTGTCCGCAGACTTTGATGAGGTTCATTGAATTGTGTGAAAAGGAAAACGAAAGCGATTAAACCAAGCCGGCAATCTTCGGCTCGAACAACCCGGCTCGTTGAAGCTGATGCCCAACGTTCAACAAGCGAGCTTCTTGAAGCTGTGGAGCTTGCAACTGAATCGCCAGCGGTAGACCATCACGTGTGAAACCCGCCGGTAGGCTCATCGCTGGGATGCCCGCAAGATTCGCTTCGACGGTGAATTGATCGCCCAAGTACATTTGCACTGGATCGTCGATCTTCTCGCCAAGTCGAAAGGCCGGAGTTGGAAACGCTGGACCAAGCAGCACATCCACCTTTTGAAAAGCCTGCTGATAATCGTTGGCAATCAAACGCCGCACCTTGAGCGCTTGCTTGTAGTAAGCGTCCGAATAGCCTGCACTTAGCGCGAAGGTTCCTAGCATGATTCGGCGCTTGACCTCTTCGCCTAATCCTTGGCTGCGACTGACGACCATCATCTCCTCCAGCGGGTTGCGACCGGAAGTACTCGATTTGCTGGACGCCTCTGTTGTCATGCGTGCGCGATAGCCATAGTGCGCCGCTTCGTAACGAGCCAAGTTGCTACTGGCTTCGCAAGGTGCAATGACATAGTAGGTGGCAACTGAGTGACGGCTATTGGGCAAATGCACCTCTTCAATCGTCGCACCTAATGACTGCAGGAGCTTTTGTGTTGCTTGAACAGCTTTAGAAATCTCGGGATCTAACGCTGGGTGATCTTGGTGCTCGCGAACTACACCTACGCGCAGCCCTTTCAAAGGAGCGTTTAACCCAGATGTTAAGTCGGGGATGGCAACGTTCAGCGATGTACTATCGCGCGGATCATGTCCTGCGATAACTTGCAACACCGCAGCCAAGTCTTCGACGTGATGCGCGAAGGGGCCAACTTGATCCAAGCTGCTGGCAAACGCGATCAATCCAAAGCGACTGACCAAACCATAAGTCGGCTTCAAACCACAGACACCACAAAATGCTGCAGGCTGACGAACCGAACCACCCGTATCCGAACCTATGGAAAGCGGCGACATTCCAGCCGCAACAGTCACCGCCGATCCACCGCTGGATCCACCCGGCGTTCTATCCAGGGCCCATGGATTGCGACTTGGGAAGAAGGCACTGTTCTCCGTGCTCGACCCCATCGCGAACTCGTCCATGTTTGTCTTGCCCAGCACAATCATTCCAGCGTCGATCAAGCGCTGAACACTGGTTGCGTTGTATGGCGGCCGAAAGTTTTGCAACATCTTGGAGGAACAAGTCGTTGGCAATCCTTCCAAGCACAAGACATCTTTGATCGTGATCGGCAGCCCTGCCAAGGGACTGAGTTTTTCACCGCCCAAAATTCTCGAGTCGACTTGATCGGCTTGCTCCATCACGGTCGCTTCATCGAAGACATTGACCATGGCCGAAACAATCGAATCGAACTGATGCACGCGATCCAAGAAGTATTTCGAAACTTCGCGGCACGAAACCTCACGCTTGGCAATCATCGCGCCCAATTGGACGGCAGAGAGTATTTCCAATTGCATAACTTTTCCAAGATGAGATAGCGGGGAATAGAACAGGGAAGCAGAGCAGGGGAGGCAAAGCCTGAATTGCTAACCAAGTACTGGCGGAACCAAGAAGAACTCACCGTCGCTCTTGGGAGCATTGGAAAGGGCCACGTCGTGATCCAAGCTCTCTTGCAGTGTGTCGGACCGCGTCACAGTGTGCACATCGACTGGGTGAGCCATCTCTTCTACGCCCGTGGTGTCGACTTCATTCAGTTGTTCGACGAAGGCGAGTACGTTGCGAAACTTGGACGCGACGACTTCGAATTCGGCTTCTGCCAACTCAAGCTTCGACAGTGAGGCAACTTTGAGGATATCTTCTCGACTAACATTCATCGTCGCTGGTTCGCCAAATAGAGATTACGTGATACAACGTGCCGAGTGGCTATGGGCCGCAGATCGACAGTTTAGCAGAGTTAGCTAGAAGCCTTAAGGCTGGTAAGGCGGACCGCTCTATCTCAAAAAGAATTTGGTTGCAACTCAGCCAGTTGCGTAACTCAGTCAACAAAAAAACCTCCCGCGAAAACTGCGCAGGAGGTTGTGTTGTGTTTTAGAGTCTCGCGACCGACTTACTTGACGGTTGGCAGAGCAAATGGCTTCTGCTTAACAACCTTGCGTACTACACCACTGCGAATGCACTGTGTGCAAACACGCAATTGCTTGTGTTCGCCGCTTGGAAGTTCAACGCGGATGTTTTGGAGGTTTGGCTTGAAGCGTCGGCGAGTAATACCGGTAACCTTTGTACCCACACCGCCCAAATACTTTGCTTTACCGCGGATTTCGATGCTATTTCCGACGGCTGGTTTCTTACCACAAACGGCACATTGGTTGGCCATAATCGGCTCTCCGACAACTGTCATTGACTACGTTTAAAACTATATCGCCCGTTTTGCGAGCGGCAGCTAGTGATTTCTAGCGTTACTTATCGACGAAATCCCCCTGTGGGGCGCACCCCGCCCAGGAAAGAGCACGAAGTATAGCTAGATTGGCAACTGAGACAACTGCAATTATCCCCGCAAAATACAGCATCCGCTAACTTGTTCTAAGCTAGAATCGTTCTAAAACGGCCCTTTAGAGGGGACGCCACTTACTGCGGCGCACTCAAAGGTTATTGGCCTTAGCGCAGCGAGGAAACAACTGATGGGCGTGGACGTGGCTTGGAGAGGCACATCGACGAACTCTAGAAACTCCCTGCGAACCACGCCCTTCGAGGCTCGCTGCTCTCGCCTCTCAGAGCGTGCCACCCGTGCTAGTCCGATGCTGTGCCCTTCGAAGGTTTAACAACTTTTAACGACAGCAAAGTTTGACAGACCGACCGGTCGGTTGGTAAGCTGTGGGCACGATGAGTGTTTCTACCGGCAAAATCAATTGTGGCTTACTGCTCGATGCAGCCGAAGAGGTTGTCACTCGAGATGGCGTTACCCGCTTCACGCTAGAAGCCGTTGCGCGACAAGCTGGGCTGAGCAAGAGCGGGCTGCTTCACCACTTTCACTCCAAAGAAGCCCTGATCGAGGCAGTTGTCGAGCGAACCGTCGAGCAGTGGCGGCAGTCACTTCAATCGTCCGTCGAAGAACAGCCGCTTGGACCGCATCGAACGGCGAGAGCTCTGCTGCAATGCAGCTTGGGGGAGATGTCGCAATGGAACGAACGCATGCGACGATCCAGCACAGCTCTTCTCGCAGTACTCGTTCACTGCTCCGGAAAATCGACCGCGATGCATCAGTTTTATCAACAAGTGCATGCACAAATGGAGCTGGAAAGCGGTGGGACGGCAACTGGTGACTTAGTTCTGGCTGTCATCGATGGCATCTGGTTGCGGTGGGTCACCGGACTAGCGCCGCTCGCGGAAGCTCAGATCATTCACATTCGAGAGCAACTAAAAGCACTCTTGCCCAATCCTTGAACAAGAATACACACGAATTGAAACCTGTTGATTCAACCGAACTTAAGACAATTGAAAATAGTTCCGAGGCATACATCTTGAACAAAACGAAAACCCGTTCTAAGTGGGTCGTTCCGCTGATCAGTTCCACTCTTGTCCTTATCGGCGTTGGTGCCGTCGGTGGCGGGCTTGTCGCTTACAAAGCCTGGCAGATCAAGAAGATGGGCGAGGAAGGGGCACCACCGGAAATGCCAACTTTCGTCAAACTGGCCGAAGCTCGACCTGTTTCGTTTCGGCAAAACTCAAGTGCCGTCGGAACATTAATTGCTCCACAATGGATTACCCTGAGCAACGAAGTGGCTGGAACAGTTACCCACGTCAATCTTTCTGCAGGCGCAGTTGTTAAGAAAGGCGATGTTCTGTTGCAACTGGACACAAGTATTGAAGTCGCACAACTACAATCGGCGAAAGCTGCCTCGAAGATGGCCAAGTCTCGATTTGATCGTACGCAAGACGCCTTCAAGCGAGCCGCATTGACTGCGCTCGAGCTTGATGAAGCCGATAGTGAACGCGCGCAAGCCGAAGCGAAAGTCATCGAGTTAGAAGCGATCATCAACAAGAAAACGCTCACCGCTCCCTTTGATGCACGAATCGGTCTTTCAGACACTCACCTTGGCCAGTACATCCCATCGGGAACCAAGATTGCCACCCTTCAAGGCACCGAGAATTATCTATTTGTCGACTTTACTCTTCCGCAAAGCGTCGCGCACGTTGTGGATGTAGGTCAACAAGTTACTCTGCACTCGGGGCCGACAACACTGACAGCGACAATCACCGCGATGGACTCGCAAACCGATAAGGTCACTCGTAATCGCATGGCTCGAGCCAAGATTGAATCCACACCTCCGTTCATGAAGCCTGGAGACAGTGTTAAGGTTTTAATCGAATACGGCCCCGAGGTTCATGCAGTCGCAGTACCTGCTGAGTCGCTTCGCAGGACACCTACTGGCAGTCAAGTCTTTGTAGCCGAAAAGGACAAAGAGGGAGCACTTCGGGCCAAACAACGAACGGTGCAAGTCATTCAAACTATCGGCAACGATGTCGCTCTCTTCTCAGGCGTTCAAATCGGGGAGTCAGTTGTCGGATCGGGTTCGTTCAAACTGATGAGTGGTGGCCTACTACAAGTGGCCAGCGAAGCCCAAGCTGGCGAAGTCCAGACCGATGAAGTCCAAACCGTCACCTCAACCAAGTCGTAATGGAGAAACACAACAATGAATGCCATTACAGACATTTTCATTAAACGGCCCGTTCTAGCCATCGTTCTGAATCTAATGATCGTGTTGATCGGCTTGCGTGCTTACTTCTCGCTTCCGGTTCAACAATATCCCAAGCTGGAAAGTACGTCGATTGAGATCACCACGATCTATATCGGCGCCAGCGCTGAAACAGTTCGCGGCTTCTTGACAACTCCCATCGAGCAAGCGGTCTCGTCGATCGCCGGAATTGACTACATCGAATCAGAGTCAACGGCTGGTGTCAGCAAGATCACCGTGCGACTTAAGCTGAATCACAGCAGTACGGCTGCGCTCGCCGAGATCAGTGCTCGACTTCAACAGGTTCGACGAGAACTACCCGCGGAAGCTGAACCGCCACAAGTCGAACTCACGCGAGCCGATCGGCCCTACGCTTCGTTCTACATGAGCTTCACGTCCGATGACATGAACATTTCCCAGTTGACCGACTGGTTGATTCGAAACATCCAGCCGCAGCTTAAGACTCTTCAAGGTGTTCAACGCATCGGAATTGAAGCGGGTCAATTGCCCGCCATGCGCATTTGGATCGAGCCCGAAAGGCTATCCGAAGTCAACCTCACTCCTGGTGACGTCTTTAGCGCTTTGCGGCGCAATAACTACGTCGCGGCCATCGGTCGTTTGAAGAGCGATGCAGTTCAGGTGGACTTGCTCACCAACACCGACCTCAAGACGCCCGATGAATTTCGTGACTTGATCGTCGCTCAACGCAACGACGCGACGATTCGTTTAGGCGAAATCGCTAAGGTCGAATTGGGTTCTGAAGAACCGATGATGAACGCATTGTACGGCGGCAAGCAAGCGGTCTATGTTTCTGTCTGGCCATTGCCCGGCAGCAACGAAATTGAAGTTGCCCACAGCTTGCGAGCTGAAATGGAACGCCTGAAGGGCACGCTTCCAAGCAACATCGACATGCAACTGGCCTTCGATGCGACCAAGTTTATGGAGAATGCGATCAGCGAAATCACCAAGACTCTCTTCGAAACAATCTTGATCGTGGGTGTCGTCGTTTTCCTATTCATGGGCTCGTTGCGAACAGCCATCGTTCCGTTGATTGCAATGCCGGTGTCTCTCATCGGCGCTATCTTGATCATGCGAATGATGGACTTCTCGCTCAACCTGCTGACCCTGCTGGCGATTGTACTTTCCGTGGGGCTGGTTGTAGACGACGCGATCGTGGTCGTTGAAAACATTCAGCGACACGTCTTGGAA